>NZ_JAATEP010000013.1:0-237042 GCF_012034275.1 Nonomuraea composti
CTTCTGGTGAGGCGGGCGGCCAGGATGATGAGCCAGATGGCGGCGGCGGTGATGACGGCGGTCAGGGCGATGATGCTGGGGGTGGCGATCTCCAGTGGGCGCATGGTGGGGCGTCTTCCCGGGTGTGGGTGGTTTATGCGGCCCCTCTCCGTGGTTGCTCGATAATGAACATTATGTCAAGTAGAGGGGGTGGCGGGGAGTCAGGCGCTCCCCTGTGCGGGTGGGGCGCGCGGGTTTTCTGGGAAGATTTTTACGGCCGCTCGATCGTTGTGAGCGGGGGTGTGCGCAGGGGGCTGGAAGGCGGCTGAGCGGGGGTGACGCGGTGTCATCGGCTCTGGTCGCACGGCCTGCGCGGGCGTTGACGGCCGCTTTGACTTTGGGTTGATTCCTGTTCTTGGTGGCGGATGTGGCCGTAGGGTGGAGCTCCTGCTATTCGCGCCGCGAGAGGAGCAGCACGGTGAGGAACGAGTCGGTGTTATGTCCGGTGTGTCAGAGGGTTCTGCCGGCCACCGGTAAGGAGTCGTACACGCCGCTGCGGGGGCGGCTCATCGTGACGAACGGGTACTGCGCGGGCGGCTGCGCCGAGGTGACCGAGCAGACGTTGACGCAGCACACCTTGACGGAGCAGGCGCAGACGCAGCAGATGACGCGTCCGCAGCCGGTCGTCCCCTCCCCTGCCCCGAACCCGATGCCTGCCCAGAATCGTGCCCAGGTGCAGCCCGCGGCTCGTGCGGGCCTGCGGGTGGTGCGTTAGAGCGCCTCGTCCTCAGTGGTGGCCGTCGGTGGTGTGCCAGTAGTCGCGGGTACGCACGGCCAGGCCGTCGGGGTCGAACTGGGCGAAGACGCAGCCTGCCAGGGTGATGGGGCGTCCGTTGTCGTAGGCGCGGACGCGGAACTCGATGGCGGCCCGGTCGCCGTCGACCAGGGGTGCGGAGAAGGTCACCTCGGGGTCGCGCTCGTCGGTGAAGGACCACGTGATGTAGTCGGCGATGGCCTGCCTGCCGTGGTGCGGCGGGCGGAACGGCATGCTGGTGTGGACGGCGTCGTCGCGGTAGAGGGCGGTGATGGCGGCGACGTCGTGGTGGGTCCAGCCGCGCTGCCAGGTGTCGGCGAAACGCTGGGCGGCCTGCCAGATGTCCATGGGCTGCCTTACGGGTGGGTTCAGGGGGTGTAGGGGCGTACGGCGGTGACCGCGGCCAGGGGCAGTGGCCCGTACAGGTGCGGGAAGCCGTTCTCGAGGCGCACGTCGAGGCCGGCCGGGTCGATGTCGAGAATGAGCAGCGGCTCGGTGACGTGCCCGTAGAAGGCGGTGTGGACGCCGCGCAGCTGGTCCAGGTCGCGGCTGCAGTGGATGAAGCCCTCCTCTTCCAGGGTGCGGCCGAGGGTGGAGATGCGGTACTCCCCCGCCGTCCGTGCGTTGTCCCAGTCCGTGGCCAGGGCGAGGTGGTGGATGGTCATGGGGTCCTTCCGGCGGTGGCCTGGGTCAGGGCGAGGCCGAGCAGGGCGCGGGCCTCGTCAAGAGGGCGTTGTTCCACGACGTGTTCGAGCCACAGGGTGGAGACGGTCGTGTAGAGGAGGCGGACGCGGGGGTCGTTCTCGGGCCGGCCGAGTGTTTCGGCGATGAGGCGGACGCAGCCGTCGGTCCAGCGGCGGGCGATGTGCTGCAGGACGGGGTCGCGGCCGGCGTGGACGTACAGCTCCCACAGGCCGAGCTGGCGGGTGCGGTCGGCGGTGGCGACCTGGTCGGTGAGGGCGGGCAGGCCGTGGCGGGTGATCCAGGCGCGGGTGGTGGCCAGCTCGGTCTCGACCAGCTGGGCGAACGCTTCGGCCAGGAGCTGGTCGCGGGAGGCGAAGTAGTAGGTGGTGGCGGCCAGCGGCAGGTGGGCGCGCTGGGCGACGGCGCGGTGGGTGACGGCGTTGAAGCCGCCCTCGGTGAGCAGGGCGACGGCGGCGTTGAGGAGGGTGGCGCGGCGGCGGCGGCCGCGTTCCTGGCTCGGGGTGCGCGGGGTGGTGCCGTCGGTGTGCCCGTCTGGGTGCCCGTCTGGGGAGCCGGGTGGGTTCAGTGCGTTCAATGGCCACCTGCGAGGTTGAGGAGGACGACGCCGCCGATGATGAGCAGGATACCGCTGATCTTGAGTGGGGTGAGGCTCTCCCCCATGAACGCGGCGCCGATGAGGGCGATGGCGGCGGTGCCGGCGCCGGACCAGACGGCGTAGGCGGTGCCCATGTCGAGCTGGAGTTTCAGGACGCGGGCCAGCAGGGCGAAGGAGGTGATGTAGCCGGCGGCGACGGCGATGCTCCAGCCGAGGTGGGTGAAGCCGTTGCTGAGCTTGAGGGCGGTGGTGGCGAGGACTTCGCTGGTGATGGCGAGGGCGAGCAGGATCCAGGCCATGGGTTCTCCTGGGGTGCGGCGAAAAGTGGTACGGGTGTCCTGATTTTACGGTGCCGCTCCCCCACCGGCGGCGCGGGTTGAGGGGAATCGCTTGAAAACCGAGTCGAATACGTGTTCCACTGGAGGGTGTGGCTTGGGACGCGCTTTCGCTGGTCGACGCCGCCGACGATCGCCCGCTGATCGAGCGGCGGGCCGTGCTGCGTGACGGCTTCTACGAGCTGCAGGCCCGCACCGTGATCGAGCGGGTGCCGCCGGCCGCGGGCATCGCCCAGCAGTGGGCCGTCTCCCCCTACCGCGGCTGCGCCCATGCCTGCCGCGGCTGCGGCGCCCGCACCGCGCACCGCAAGCTCGGCCTCGACATGGGCCGCGACTTCGACACCCGCATCGTCGTGCGCCCGAACGTCGCCGAGCGGCTGCGTGCCGAGCTGCAACGCTGGGGTGGCGGCGAGATCGCGGTCGGGCTGGGCGGCGACTGCTACCAGGCGGCCGAGGAGACCTACCGGCTGATGCCGCGCGTGATCGCGGCGCTGGCCGGCGCGGGCACCCCGTTCACCGTCTACACCAAGGGGCCGCTGGTGCTGCGCGACGCCGAGTTGCTGGCGCGGGCCGGGGCGCGGGTGGCGGTGTCGATCGCGTTCGTGGACGAGCGGATCCGGCGCGCCGTCGAGCCCGGCGGGCCGCCCGCGCAGGCGCGGCTGGAGCTGGTCTCGGCGCTGGTGGAGGCGGGCGTCGACTGCCGGGTGCTGATGGCGCCGGTGCTGCCGCTGCTGAGCGACGCCGCCGACCAGCTCGCCGCCACCGTACGCCGCATCGCCGCGGCCGGGGTGCGGCGGGTGGAGCCGGTGGTGCTGCGGCTGCCGCCGGGCACGCGCGCCTGGTACGTGGAGTGGCTGGAGCAGGCGCATCCGCAGCTCGTGGCCCGCTACGAGGAGCTGTACGACCGCGCGGGCCTGCCGTCACCGGCCTACGAGGGCCGGATCACGGGGCAGATCGCGCAGCTGTGCCACATGTACGGGATGGAGTACGGCGCCCCCGAACCGGCACAGGGCGAGCCGAAGGCGGCGCAGCTCGCGCTCGTCTGACAGCCCCCGTCTCGTCTGACAGCCCCGGTCGTCCCCTGGCCTGTCTGGTGAGAGGTCAGTCGGCCGGCAGCGGCCAGCCGTTCAGCACGTGGCCGGGGTGGTCGCGCAGGAACCGCCGCCGGACCTCGATGTACCGGGTGGGCGTGAGCCCGGTGAAGGCGCGGAACTCGTGGCCGAAGTGGGCCTGGTCGAAGTAGCCCGCGCCGCCGGCGAGGCCGCCCCAGTCGATGGGCCCGGCGGGGTCGATCGCGAACACGGTGGCGGTGAAGCGGTGGGTACGGGCGAGGCGTTTGGGGGTGACGCCGATGAGCTCCTTGAACCGCCGCGCCAGATGGGTGCTGCTGACCCCGGCGGCCACGCTCAGGTCGCCGATCGTGACCGTCCCGCCGCTGGCCGCGATGACGTCGCTGGTGTGGCGGACCAGCGCGAGGCCGGGGGTCTCGCGCAGCCGCCGCATCAGCTCCCGCTCCAGCAGCGTCAGCATCGCGTGCGGCCCGCTCGCCGCGGCCAGCCGCTCGCGCAGCTCGGCGACGGCGGCCCGGCCCCACACCTGCTCCAGTGTGACCGGCCGGTCGCGCAGCTCGGCCGCGGGCATCGGCAGGAACGGCGCCGGCCCCCACGGTTTGAAGTGCACCCCGACGGACCGGGTGCGGGGCGGGTAGCCGAACTCGACGGCGCGGGTGGGCATGGTGAGCACGCAGCCGTCGGCGTAGGCGCCCGCTTCGGTGTCGGTGCCGGCGCGGATGCGGAACGGCGCCCCGAGGTTGACGATCAGCAGGGCCGACGGGCTCGGCGGCAGCGTCAGCCGCGCGTACGGGGACGCGCCCTCCAGGTAGTAGAGGTCGTCGATCAGCCCGTCCAGCGGCGGTCGCGGCACTCTGGACACGTACTCCACCCGCACAGTATCCCCGGAACGGGCGGGCGTGCGCGTCAGGAAGGCCGGTGGGGTTAGCCGGTGGCGGCCGGGGTGGAGCGGACGGCGAGGCGGTCGAGGGAGATGCCGAGCACGTCGGCCAGCGCCGCGATGGTGAAGAACGCCGGCGTCGCGATGCGGCCGGTCTCGATCTTGCGGAGGGTTTCGGCGGACATGCCGGCCGCGGCGGCGACCTCGACGATGCTGCGATCGCCGCGTGCCTGGCGCAGCACCTGGCCGAGCTGCTCGCCGCGCAGCCGCTCCTCGGGGGTCAGCGGTGGTCGCACCATGGCCCCACTGTATACCGGCCGCGGGAGGGGGCTCGCACCGCGCCATGGACCGTACAGCGTCCCGTACACCATACGGTAACGTGGGGGGATGGACGACAGCATCGAGATCACCGGCGCGCGCGTCAACAACCTCAAGAACGTCAGCCTGCGCATCCCCAAGAACCGCCTGGTCGTCTTCACCGGCGTGTCCGGCTCCGGCAAGTCCTCCCTCGTCTTCGACACCATCGCCGCCGAAGCCCAGCGCCAGCTGAACGAGACCTACACCGCCTTCATCCGCAACCGCCTGCCCTCCTACGACAAACCCGACGTCGAATCCATCGACCACCTCAGCGCCACCATCGTCGTCGACCAGAAACCCGTCGGCGGCAACGCCCGCTCCACCGTCGGCACCATGACCGACATCATGCCGATCCTGCGCGTCCTGTTCTCCCGCTACGGCACCCCCAGCGCCGGCTACTCCTTCGCCTACTCCTTCAACGACCCCGCCGGCATGTGCCCCGGCTGCGACGGCCTCGGCCGCGCCGTCCGCCTCGACATCGACGCCCTCATCGACGACGAACGCTCCCTCGACGACGGCGCCATCCGCTTCCCCCTGTTCGGCGTCGGCACCTGGCAATGGCAGATCTACGCCCGCTCCGGCACCTTCGACCCCGCCAAACCCGTCCGCGACTACACCCCCGCCGAACGCGACCTCCTCCTGCACGGCAGCGGCTTCACCGTCGACGTCCACGGCAAGAACGGCACCCTCAACAAGGTCGACTACGAAGGCGTCGCCGACCGCTTCACCCGCCTCTACCTGCGGCGCGACACCTCCACCCTGTCCGAACGCACCCGCCGCGCCGTCGCCGGCCTCATCACCGAAGGCCTCTGCCCGCAATGCCACGGCGCCCGCCTCAACCAAGCCGCCCTGGCCACCCGCATCGGCCCCCACACCATCGCCGACCACGCCGCCATGGAGATCACCGACCTCATCACCGTCCTGGACGGCCTGCACAACCCCGTCGCCGACGCCGCCGCCCGCGCCCTGCGCCGCCTCAACGACATCGGCCTCGGCTACCTCACCCTCGACCGCGAAACCTCCACCGTCTCCGGCGGCGAGGCCCAGCGCCTCAAAACCGTCCGCCACCTCGGCTCCGCCCTCACCGGCATGACCTACGTCTTCGACGAGCCCAGCGCCGGCCTGCACCCCAGCGACGTCGGACGGCTCAACACCCTCCTGCGAGCCCTGCGCGACAAAGGCAACACCGTCCTGGTCGTCGAGCACGACCCCGACGTCATCGCCATCGCCGACCACGTCATCGACCTCGGCCCCGGCGCCGGCACCCACGGCGGCCAGGTCGTCTTCCAAGGCGACGGCGCCGCCCTCACCCGCGCCGACACCCCCACCGGACGCGCCCTGCGCCACCGCGTCCCGCTCAAGACCAGCCCGCGCCACCCCACCGGCCGGCTCCCTGTGTCCCCCGCCACCCTGCACAACCTGCACCAGGTCGCCCTCGACCTGCCCACCGGCGTGCTCACCTGCATCACCGGCGTCGCCGGCAGCGGCAAATCCACCCTCGCCACCCGCATCCTGCCCGCCCAGCACCCCGCCGTCACCATCGTCGACCAGAGCGCCCCCGGCACCTCCGCCCGCTCCAGCCCCGCCTCCTACCTCGGCATCCTCGACCCGATCCGCCGCCTGTTCGCCCGCGCCACCGGCGCACCACCCGCCCTGTTCAGCCACAACTCCGACGGCGCCTGCCCCCGCTGCGAAGGCCGCGGCCTCATCCACACCGACCTGGCCTTCATGGACCCCATCACCACCGTGTGCGAAATGTGCGACGGCACCCGCTACCGTCCCGACGCGCTCACCCACCGGCTGCGCGGCCACTCCATCGCCGACGTCCTCGCCCTGACCGCCGAGCAGGCCGCCGCCTTCTTCACCGAGCCCGCCGTCACCGCACGCGTCCACGCCCTGCTCGACGTCGGCCTCGGCTACCTCACCCTCGGACAGCCCACCTCCACCCTGTCCGGCGGCGAGCTGCAACGCATGAAACTCGCCGCCGAGCTGCACCGCACCGGCGCCATCCACGTCCTGGACGAGCCCACCACCGGCCTGCACCTGTCCGACGTCCAGACGCTCATCGCCCTGCTGGACCGGCTCGTGGACGGCGGCAACACCGTCATCGTCATCGAGCACCACCTCGACGTCGTCAAACGCGCCGACTGGGTGATCGACCTCGGCCCCGGCGGCGGCAAGCACGGCGGCCGCGTCCTGTTCCAAGGGCCGCCCCAGGACCTCGTCTCAGCGCCGGGCTCGATCACCGGCGCCCACCTCAAAGCCGCACTCGGCTGACCGGGCGCCCGGCATGCCCGGCACCGGCTAATAAGCCGGGTAATAAGCCGTGCTCCAGCTCCGCCACCCGCCCGTGGCGCAACCACTGCCGGCCCATCGCCCGCCGCTCCACCACGGCAACCCGGGCGCGGGGCCCACTGCGCCGTACCGTGACGACCGGCGCCACCACGGCACGCGCTTTCGCTGATAACCCGCACAAGGGACGAATCCGCCGCCGCCTCACCTGACGCCGCGCGAGATCCCGCACGGGACCACGCCCCGGCCCGCACGGCGCGCGGCGGCCCGCCGGCCGGCGGGCCGCACCGGCACGCCGCCGGAAAGCAGCAGCCGTTCCACTTCCTAACATGAGGCGTAACTCCAGTCGATCAGCACCCGCGCCACCCCGCAGAGCCGGGACGGCACGCGCTGTCATGGACGCGCTGTGCATACTGGCGACGCGGGGGCCGTGGCCGGCGTGGGCCACGCTCCCGGGTCGTCGCCCCCAGGTTATGTCCCGCTCACGCCGCAGGTCCGCCCCGATCACGAAGCCACAGCAACTTTTGACCTTGGCATGGCACGCCCCCTGCCCGCCCTTGACCAGCCGTCACGGCGCCTGGTTGTCCTCCAGGAGCTGCCGGGCACGGGCGAGGAACGCCTGCCGGACCTCCTCCGGATGCAGGATCCGCAGCGGCCGGCCGAGGCTGAGCAGGTAGCGGGCCAGCCCGTCGGCGTCCGGCCCGCCGATGTCGACGATCGTCGCGTCCGCACCGTCCGGGCGGTGCACCCCGACCGTCGGCGGCACCAGCCGGCGCGCCTCATCGGCCGGCACCGCCAGCCGGATGCTCACCCGCATCGGGTAGGGCCGCGACGCGATGCCCGTGCCCACCATCCGCGCCGGATCCGGCGGGTCGGGCAGCGCGCCGGCCTGCCCGGTCGCGTCGGCGTCGACGATGCGGTCCGTACGGAAGGTGCGCCAGTCCTGCCGCGTCACGTCATAGGCCAGCAGATACCAGCGGCGGCCGGTGTAGATGAGCCGGTAGGGATCCACCCGCCGCGTGGACGTCGTCCCGCCCCCGTCACGGTAGGTCAGCCGCGCGCGTTCGCCCCGCCGGCACGCCGTCGCCAGGCCGAGCAGCAGCGCCGGCGAGATCCGACCGTCGTCGGGGAAGGCGGTGTGGGTGAACGCGGCGTCCAGCTCCCCGAGCCGGTCGGCGATCCTGGCCGGCAGCACCTGGCGCAGCTTCAGCAGCGCCGACAGAGCCGCCTGATCGCTGCCCGACACCCCGCTGAACGCGGCCGCGCGCAGCCCCACGGCGACCGCCAGCGCCTCCCCCTCATCCAGGATCAGCGGCGGAATGCCGGTGCCGGGCCCGAGACGGTAACCGCCCCACGGGCCCATCTCCGACTCGATGCCGTAGCCGAGCTCCCGCAGCCGCGCGATGTCCCGCCGGACCGTCCGCTCGGTGATCCGCAGCTGGGCGGCCAGCTCGGCGCACGTCCAGGACTGCCGCGCCGACAGCAGAGCCAGCAGCTGCAGCAGCCGCGCCGAGGTGTTGACCATGGCTGACAGTCTCCCCGATGACCAGGACCGTTTCTGACCGGGTCATCCCGTAATCTCGCCGGCGAGACCGAGAACCCCTCGGCGCAAAGCCCATGACGATCGAAGGGCAGCACCCATGCAAGCACGGATGAAGAGCCTGGCGAACCCGGACGTGATCACCGCGATCCAGCACCTCCACAAGGCGATCCACGCCGCCGGCGTCGACCCGCTCGTGCTCGAACTCGTCCACCTGCGGGCCAGCCAGATCAACGGCTGCGGCCCGTGCGTGTTCGCCGGCGTCCAGTCGGCCAAGAAGCTCGGAGAGACCGACGAGCGGCTGCACAGCGTGGCCGCCTGGCGCGAGACCCCGTTCTACACCGAGCAGGAGCGGGCGGCGCTCGCGCTGACCGAGGCCGCCACCCGCATCCAGGACGGCGCGCCAGGCGTGACCGACGACATCTGGGACGCCGCCGCCACCTCCTTCGACGAGAAGCAACTGTCGGCGATCATTCTGAACATCGCCCTCACCGGCTTCTTCAACCGGATCAACCACACGATCCGGGAGCAGGCCGGCAGGGCCTGGTCGTAACCCATCCCTTCGACGATCACCAGGGGCACCTGACGATGAGCGACGAACTGACCGTCCCCGACGCCCAAGCCTGGCACGACTGGCTCACCACCCACCACGACACCTCGCCAGGGGTATGGCTGGTCCTCGCCAAGCAGAGCACCACCCGGCCCACCAGCCTCACCTACGACCAGGCACTCGACGAAGCCCTGTGCCACGGCTGGATCGACGGCCGGCTACGACGGCGGGACGACACCACCTACTGCCGCCGCTTCACCCCGCGCGGAAAGCAGAGCGCCTGGTCGGCACGGAACGTCGCCATCGTCACCCGCCTCATCAGCGAGGGCCGCATGCACCCGGCCGGCCTGGCCGAGGTCGAACGCGCCAAGGCCGACGGCCGCTGGGAACGCGCCTACGCCGGACAGGCCGCCATCGAGGTACCCGCCGACCTGGCCGCCGCACTGGCCGCCAACCCCCAGGCACAAGCCATGTTCGACATCCTCACCGCCCAGAACCGCTACGCCATCCTCTACCGGCTCGCCAACGCCAAACGCGCCGACACCCGGGCCCGCCGCCTCACCCAGTTCGTCGACATGCTCGCCCGCGGCGAGACCCCCCATCCCCAAAAGCGCACCCTCGGCAGCTGAACGCGGGGGCCCGGCCCGCTCCTCTCAGCCGTCCTCCTCCACGCACACCATCAACCGCGTCACCAGCTCCTCCGGCGCCGTCACCGCCGGATCCGACACGTACACCTCACGCAACGACCCCCGCACCACATGCCGCCGCTCCGCGCACCACGCCAGCACCGCATGCGCCGTCAACGAGATCTGGTCGTACGGCCCCACATGCGTCGCACAAGCGAACACCCCGCCCGGCAGCACCTCCACCCGCGCCCCCGACACCCGCCACCCCTCCTGAAGCACCAAAGCCGCCGACACCTCCACCACCTCCCCCAGATCCACCGGGAACAGCCCCACCAGCCGCACCGGCCCATCCCCCGGATACGCCGCCTCCAGCACCCGCGCCACCGCCAGCGACGTCGCCCGCCCGATGTCCGCCACCCCCGAGGCCCGCTCCCGCACCACCGCCACCCGCGACGCGGGCTCCCGCACCAGCCGCACCTCCGCCGCCGGCAACCCCCCGGCCATCACCCGCTCCAACGCCGCCAGCGTCCGCCGCCGCCGCGCCAGCTCCGCCTCCAACGCGTCCCGCACCCCCGACAACGCCCCCGCCGCCTCCTGCGGCGGACGCCCCAGCACCTCACCCACCACCGCCAGCGGCACATCCAGCGACCGCAACAACCCGATCGTCAACGCCGCCCGCGCCTGCGACGCCCGGTAATACCGGTAACCCGTCTCCGCGTCCACGAACGCCGGCCGCAGCAACCCCAGCTCGTCGTAATGCCGCAACTGCTTCACACTCAACCGCCCCAGCCGGGCGAACTGCCCGATCGGCAGCAACTCCTCATCCACGCCCACCAGCATGACCCCTCCCACAAGCGGAGAGTCCACCCGGCTTGACCCTCACCCCACGTCACCCCGCACAGTGGACACCATGAGCTTCTCCGTCGGACAAGTCGCCCGCCTGGCCGGCATCACCGTCCGCACCCTGCACCACTACGACGAGATCGGCCTGCTCACCCCCGGCGAGCGCACCCACTCCGGCTACCGCCGCTACACCGACGACGACCTCGCCCGCCTGCAGCAGATCCTCCTCTACCGCGAGCTCGGCTTCCCCCTCGACGAGATCGCCGTCATCCTCGACGAACCCCACACCGACGAGCTCACCCACCTGCGCCGCCAGCACGAGCTCCTCACCCGCAAAGCCACCCGCCTGCAAGAGGTCATCGCCGCCGTCGAACGCACCATCGCCGCCCGCGCCGGCGGCATCACCCTCACCCCCGAAGAACGCTTCGACATCTTCGGCGACTTCCGGCCCGAAGACCACGACGCCGAAGTCGAACGCCGCTGGGGCCACAGCCAGGAGCTCGCGCAGACCCGCCGCCGCGTCGCCGCCTACACCGCCGCCGACTGGCTCCAGCACAAAGCCGAAGCCACCACCATCACCGACGACCTCATCGCCGCCCTCAAAGCCGGCCTGCCCGCCGACAGCCCCGCCGTCATGGACATCGCCGAGCGCCACCGCGGCCTCATCACCCGCTGGTTCTACGACTGCCCGCCCGACCTGCACCGCTGCCTGGCCGACCGCTACGTCGACGACCCTCGCTTCACCGCCACCTTCGAGGCCCTGATGCCCGGCCTGGCCGCCTACTTCCAGCACGCCATCCACGCCAACGCCCGCCGCCATACCCCCTGACCCCACTACATACCCTTGCAGGCATATAACCAGCCCGGTATATTCGCGGACATGCCCTTCGACGTCCTCGCCGAACCCGCACGACGCCACATCCTCGACCTCCTCCTCCAACGCCCCCACCAAGTCAGCGAACTCACCCACCACCTCGGCCTCACCCAACCCGGCACCAGCAAACACCTGCGCATCCTGCGCCAAGCCGGCCTCGTCACCGTCCGCAAAGACGCCCAACGCCGCTGGTACGAACTCCGCCCCCAACCCCTCGCCGAGATCGACGCCTGGCTCACCCCCTACCGCAAACTCTGGAACACCGCCCTCGACCACCTCGAACACCACCTCGACACCATGGACGACCACCCCGCGCAGGACGGCCCCACCCCATGAACGAGACCCTCACCCTCCACCCCGACGGCCGCACCACCCTCACCCTCCAGCGCCGCCTCCCCCACCCACCCGAAAAAGTCTGGCGCGCCATCACCCAGCCCCAGCACCTCGCCGCCTGGTTCCCCGCCGACGTCACCATCAACGGCGACCACATCACCTACGGCTTCGGCCCCCACGGCCACATCACCCACAACGACCCACCCCACACCTTCGCCCACACCTGGGGCGAGGACGAACTCCGCTGGCACCTCACCCCCGACGGCACCGGCACCCTGCTCACCCTCACCCACACCTTCACCGACCACCACGGCGCCGCCAGCTTCGCCGCCGGCTGGCACACCTGCCTCATCGCCCTGCTCGCCCACCTCGACCAGCGCCCCAGCCCCGTCCCAGCCGACCCCGGCCCCGCCCACAGCGCCCGCCTCCACGAGGACTACCACGCCATCCTCGGCCTGCACTCCACCACCGCCGACGGCACCACCGTCCGCACCGAACGCCAGCTCACCCGCCCCGCCGAACACGTCTGGCACCTCCTCGGCGGCCCCGACGCCACCCCCGGCGCCCTGCCACCCGCACCGTTCACGATCCCCGGCCTGCGGCCGGGTCCTGTCACCCGCGCCGAGAGCGCCAAGCTCCTGGAGTACGACACCGCCACCGGCAGCGTCCGCTGGGAGCTGACAGCAGGCACCGGCCAGGGCCCGCGCCTCATCATCACCTGCACCGGCGCCCCCGGCACCGCCGACGCCTGGCGCATCCGCGCCGAAGAACTCGCCGCCTCCCTCATCGCTTGAGGGGTTTTGATCACGAAAAAAGGGCGAGGGATCTTCATCATACCCTCGCCCTTTACGTTGTAGATTCTCTAAGCGATCAAGCCCAGCGCGGCCGCCGTCACCGCCCGCGCCCGTCCCGGCACCACCAGCAGATCCGTCGAATCCGACAGCTGATCCACGCACCCCGTCACCGGCAACCCCCTGATCACCGGGTCCGACACCGACGCCAGCAACGCCCGCGCGAACCGCTCCGCCCCGATCACCCGGAACGGCCGGTCGAAGAACGCCCGCACCCCCTCGTCCAGCCGCTCCGCCAGCGCCATCCGGTTCTGCAGCGCCGCCACCCGCCCGTACGCGGCCGACAGGCCCTCCTCCCGTTCCCGCCACGACCGCGCCGCCATCGCCGCGCCCAGCGACTCCCCCAGTTCCGCCGACCCCGGCAGCCGCGCCAGCGCGCTGCCCAGCCATTTCGCGTACGGCGGATAGCGCCGCCGCAGCAGCAGCGCCAGACGCATCACCTCCCGCGCCAGCCGCGCCCCCACCACGGCCGACCCCAGCTCGTCGCCCACCTCGCCGCACCGGCCCACGAACGGCTCCTCCTGGCAGATCCGCTGCCACTGGCACGCCAGCACGTACCGCCACACGTCCTGCGGATACCAGCGCACCGCCGCCCTGGCCGCCTCCAGCCCCCGCTCCCCCAGCCCGTCGCGGAACACCGCGCCCCCGGTCACCTCCGCCAGGCGCTGCCACGGCGCCGCCAGCCAGTCCAGCAGCGACACCCCCTCCCGGGGGTCGAAGCCGAGCCGCTCCACCAGCCACTCCCCCAGATCCGCCACCGTCACCCCGGGCCGCACCCGCTCGTGATAGGCGAACACCGTCGGGAACCCGCCGAATTCGTCCGGCAGGCCCGCCACCACCTTCGCCTCCACCTCGGCCACCAGCTCCGCCGGCACGAACAGCAGCACCCGCGGCCCCCAATCATGATCAGCCGAACGCGCCGTGTCGAACTCCAGCACCTCCGACCCCGGCCCGATCAACGCGGCACTGTGCGGAACCCCGGACACCAGCGGCGCCACCACCTCGCCATAGAAGGCGCGCGACAGCTCAATACCCGGTACAAAGTTGGACATCACTCCGTCAACTCTGCACGAGCGGTGCCGGAACCTCATCCCAATTAACGACCCGCGGGCAGGCGTCGCTCAGGTCACGTACGCGGCCAGCAGCCGCCGGCGGCGGTACCCGAGGCGTTCGTACACGCCGATCGCCGCCACGTTCGCGTCGTCGACCATCAGCGCCGCCCGCCCGTAGGACGCCACGAGCTCGCGCGAGACCCACCCGCACACCAGCCCGGCCAGGCCGCGCCCGCGTAACGACGCCCGCGTGGCCACCCCGGCCAGCAACCCCACGGTGGGAGCCGGCCACGCGTCCGCCGCCACGGCGGCCAGCACGCCGTCCACCCGCACGCCCGCCCACCGCCGCACCCCCGGCGCGCCGGGCACCGCGTACGAGTGCGGCGCGTCGGCCGCCAGCAGCCGCGCCACCTCGTCCGCCGCACGGTCGTCCAGCCACCCGACGTCACCGGCCACGACGGTGGGCAGGTGGTCGCCGGACAGGCTCATCCAGGAGAACTCCGCGGCCTCCCGCACCCCCTCCAGCTTCCCGGCGACCTGCCGCACCAGCTCCACCTCACCCAGCGGCCGGTACGTCGGCCCCAGCTCGCCCAGCGCGTGCCGCACCAGCGCGACCGCGCTCGACGCGTCGCCCCACACGGCCAGCCGGTCGTGCCGCGACACCGCGGGGCTGCCCGCCACCACGGCCTCGCCCAGCGCCCACGCCCGCGACCCGCCGGACAGCCGCTGCGCCGTCCACATCACCAGGTCGTCGTCCGCGCACGCGGCCCGCAGGTCGTTCAGCGACCGTAACGCTCTGATCACAGGATCGCGCCGGGACGGTACGCGGCCGCCTCCGGATGCGCCGCCACGATCTCGCCCACCTGCGCGGCGACGGCCTCCACCTGGTCGGCCGCCGCCCCGGTGAACGACACCCGGTCCTCCAGCAGCGCCTCCAGCCGCGCCCGGTCCAGCGGGAACCGCTCGTCGGCCGCCAGCCGCTCCAGCAGCTCGTTGCCCGCGCCGCGCGAGCGCATCGCCAGCGCCGCCGCCACCGCGTGCTCCTTGATCAGCTCGTGCGCCTGCTCGCGGCCCACCCCGGCCCGCACCGCCGCCATCAGCATCTTGGTCGTCGCCAGGAACGGCAGGTAACGGCCCAGCTCGGCGGCGATCACCGCGGGGAACGCGCCGAACTCGTCCAGGACCGTCAGCATCGTCTCCACGAGCCCGTCGAAGGCGAAGAACGCGTCCGGCAGCGCCACCCGCCGCACCACCGAGCAGGACACGTCACCCTCGTTCCACTGGTCGCCCGCCAGCTCGCCCACCATGGACGCGTAACCGCGCAGCACCACGGCCAAGCCGTTGACCCGCTCGCAGGAGCGGGTGTTCATCTTGTGCGGCATCGCCGAGGAGCCGACCTGCCCCTCCTTGAACCCCTCGGTGACCAGCTCGTGCCCGGCCATCAGCCGGATCGTCTTGGCCAGCGACGACGGCGCCGCCGCCAGCTGCACCAGCGCGCTGACCACCTCGAAGTCCAGCGAGCGCGGATACACCTGCCCGACGCTGGTGAAGCGGCGCTCGAACCCCAGGTGCGCCGCCACCCGCCCCTCCAGCTCGGCCAGCTTGCCCCGGTCGCCGCCCAGCAGGTCGAGCATGTCCTGGGCGGTGCCCACCGGGCCCTTGATCCCGCGCAGCGGATACCGGCCGATCAGCTCCTCCAGCCGCCGGTAGGCCACCAGCAGCTCGTCGGCCGCCGTCGCGAACCGCTTGCCCAGCGTGGTGGCCTGCGCGGCGACGTTGTGCGAGCGGCCGGCCATCACGGTCGCCTCGTGCTCCTGCGCCAGCGCCGCCAGGCGGCCCAGCAGGGCCACCACCCGATCGCGGACCAGCAGCAGGCTGTCGCGCACCTGGAGCTGCTCGACGTTCTCGGTCAGGTCGCGCGAGGTCATGCCCTTGTGCACCTGCTCGTGCCCGGCCAGCGCGTTGAACTCCTCGATGCGGGCCTTCACGTCGTGCCGGGTGACCCGCTCGCGCGCCGCGATCGACTCCAGATCGACCTGCTCGACCACCTTCTCGTAGTCGGCGATCGCCCCTTCGGGCACCGCGATCCCCAGCTCGGCCTGCGCCCGCAGCACCGCCAGCCACAACCGGCGCTCAGCGATGATCTTGTATTCGGGCGACCACAGGCGCGCCAGCTCCGCCGAGGCGTAGCGGCCGGCCAGGACATTGGGGATACGCGGCTTGGAAGTCACGTTCGACAAGTGTAGGCATAGGCGTCCGGCGAGCCGACGCCTTCCCCTGTCGTCGGGGTGTTAGGTGTTTTATGGCGGTGATCGGATCTTGTCCGAACCCATCGCCTTTACAAAGTAGATCAATAGTCTTCCACCGTCATCGCGTTGTACAGGCGCGCGCTGCCGGTCGTCAGGCGCAGGAAGGCACGGCCGAGCGCCGGCGGCAGGGCGGAGACCAGGCGGGCCCCCCGCACCAGCCCCTGCACCCCCAGCCGGCTCGACGGGATGACCGTCCTGGCCGCCCCCAGCGCGACCTCGCGGCTGCCGCGCACAGGCCCCGCCATCGCCCGCTCGTAGGAGGCAAAGGCCCGCTCGTGGTCGCCGCCCGCCCGGGCCAGCTCCCCCGCCAGCACGTACGCGCCCACGATCGCCAGAGTGGTGCTGCCGCCGACGGCCGGGCCCGGGCAGTAACCGGCGTCGCCCACCAGCGTCACCCTCCCCCGCGACCAGGTGTCCATGCGCAGCTGGGTGATCGAGTCGAAGTAGAAGGCCGGGGTGCGGTCCAGCTCGGCCAGCCAGCGGTCCACCTCGGGGTGCATGCCGGTGAACGCGGCACGCAGCAGCTCCTTCTGCCGGGGCACGTCGCGGTGGTCGTAGTCGAGCTCGCGTTCGCTGCGGAACAGGAACAGCGCCCGCGCCTCGTCCAGGTGGCGCGCCCCGTACATGCCGGTGGTGCGGCCGGCGCCGACGTGCATGACCAGCTCGCCGTCGAGGCCGCGCACGTCCGGCAGGGTCAGCACCCCGAGGTAGGCGCCGGTGGCGGTGCTGAAGCGGGACTCCTCGCCGAAGACGAGGCGGCGCACGTTGGAGTGCAGCCCGTCGGCGCCCACCACGAGGTCGAACCGGCGCGGCGCGGCACGCTCGAACCGCACCTCGCCGTCGGGTGAGATCGCGGTGATCGAGTCGCCGAAGAGGTATTCGGTGTCGTCGCGGGCGGCGTCGTAATAGATCTCGCTCAGGTCGTCCCGCATGATCTCGACGTGCCGGTCGGAGGCGGCGCCGAACACCTTGGACAAGTCCGCCCGGACGGGCCGGCGCGCCCCTTCCGCGTAGGCGGTCATCCGGCGCGTGCCGGTGGCCCGCTCCTCCACGCGCGCCAGCACGCCCATCTTCTCGGTGATGTGCAGGGCGGGCTTGAACAGGTCCACCGCGTGGCCGCCGGTCTTGCGCAGGGTGGGCGCGCGCTCGACGACGGTGACGGAGAAGCCGTGCCTGATCAGCCAGTACGCGAGCACGGGGCCGGCGACGCTGGCGCCGGAGATGAGGATCCGCATGAGCCTGCCTTGTCGTCATGGATCGGTCTCCTCCACTGTCGCCCGGGATGCCCGCCGGCGGCTTGAACGAATGTTCCTCCCACCAGAAACTGACCAAAAGAACCGATCTGGTCAGTCCGTCGGGTAGCATCGCGGTCACGAGGCTGTGAGAGGAGTCGTCATGACGCACAACGGCAGGACCGGCCGCCGCGCCCTGGTGGTCGGGCTGGGCATCGCCGGCATCGCCACCACCCTGCGGCTACGGCAGGTCGGCTGGGAGCCCGTGCTGGTGGAGCGGGCGGCCGGGCGCCGCTCCGGCGGGTACTTCATCATGCTGTTCGGCACCGGCGTCGCCTCGGCGCGGCGGCTGGGCGTCCTGGACGCCATCGGCGACCGCGGTGACGCGAACCTCACCATGCACGAGGTCGACCGGGCCGGGCGGCGCCGCCCCGGCATGAGCCCGGCCGCGCTGCCCGGGCGCCCCCGCCAGCTGCTGCGCGGCGACATCGAGCAGGGCCTGTTCGCGGCCCTGCCGGACGACGTGGAGATCCGCTACCGCACGGTGCCCGGCACGATCGTCCAGGACGACGCCGGAGTGGACGTCACCCTGCGCGACACCGCGACCGGCAGTGCCGTCACCGAGCGGTTCGACCTCGTCGTGGGCGCCGACGGCATGCGCTCCACCGTGCGCGCGCTGACCTTCGGGCCGCAGGAGTACCTGCACCCCCTCAACTACATGATCGCCGCCACCGTCCTGGACGAACCCGTCGAGGGGTTCGCCCGCCACGAGGGGCTGGTGCTGGCCGAGCCGGGCCGCTCGGTGTGGACGTTCCCGTTCGCCGACCACGCCCCCGGCCTGCTGTTCTCCTACCGCACCGCGGACATCGACGCCGAGTTCACCCGCCCGCCCATCGCGTCCGTGCGTGCCGCCTTCGGCCCCGAGCCCGCCGGTCCCCTCCTGGAGAGCCTGCTCAGCCGTTTCGAGCAGGCGCCGGAGTTCCTGTTCGACTCCGTCCACCAGGTCAGGATGCCGCGCTGGCACCGCGGCCGGGTCGTTCTCATGGGGGACGCCGCCTGGTGCCTGACCCTGTACTCCGGCATGGGCGCCTCCAGCGGCATCGCCGGCGGCGAACTGCTCGGCACCATGCTGCAACGCCACGGCGACGACCTGCCCGCCGCCCTCGACGCCTGGGAGGCCCGGATGCGGCCGTTCATCGCCCACCAGCAGGACACCATCCTGTCCATGCGGCGCCTGTTCACCCCCAACGACCGCAGGGAGCAGCTCCTGCGCACCGGCATGCTGCGCCTGATGCGCGCCCCGGGCATCGGCCGGGCGATGAGCAAGATAATGGCCAAGGACATGCAGGCCAAGAACACGGACGTCGCCGC
The DNA here is from genome assembly GCF_012034275.1 of Nonomuraea composti. Lineage (NCBI taxonomy): Bacteria > Bacillati > Actinomycetota > Actinomycetes > Streptosporangiales > Streptosporangiaceae > Nonomuraea > Nonomuraea composti. The sequence continues at coordinate 18,609 of NZ_JAATEP010000013.1, forward strand.
GGCCTGACCGCACGCGCGACCCGGTTCGCCGCCACCATCCGAGCACCCGAGCCCCCGAGCTTCCGAGGAAGAGGACCACCGGTGACCACCCAGCTGATCGAGCTCCACTCGCGCAAGGCCGCCCGCATCCTCGACAGTGCGCGCGACCTGGTGGCCGACCACGGCGTCCGCAAGGTCACCGTCAGCGAGATCGCCGCCGCGGCCGGGGTCGGCAAGGGCACCGTCTACCTGTACTGGGCCACCAAGGAGGACCTCATCCTCGGCCTGTTCGCCCGCGAGCTGCTCACCTTCCTCGACGAGGTCATCGCCCACCTCACCGCCGACCCCGCCGCCGTCCTGCCGCACCGCCTGGCCCCGCTGCTGATCCGCACCGGCCTGCGCTCCCCCCTGGCACCCCGCCTGCCCGCCCGCGACGCCGAACTGCTGCGGCTGCTCACCGGACGCGACGACGACCGCGCCCTGTTCGAACGCACCCGCCCCAGCGGCATGTGCCAGGCCGTCATGCCGGTACTGCGCCGCCACGGCCTGCTCCGCCAGGACCGGCCACTGGCCGACCAGGCGTACGCCATGCACGCCATGCTCGTCGGCTTCGGCACCGCCATGGCCGAGCCCGGCTCCGCCCCACCCAGCACCGCCGACCCCGCCACCGTCCTCGCCGACACCGTCGCCCAGCTCCTCGAACCCGCGGACGCGCCCGCCGAGCAGTCCATCGCCGCAGCCGCCGCCGACACCACCGCCGTCTTCCACGCCACCAGGAACGCCGTCCTCGACCTCATCGCCCGCAGCCAGACACCCCAGCAGTAACCCGCCCCGCCCCCGCATGGCGATCCTAATCAGGCTGTATGCCACCACCCAGGGGGTGCCGCACCCATTCTGGAAGGGCCTCACCGACCTCGATGCTGTTCTCATCCAGGCCGTTGGCGATACAGAAGCGGCCCCTGTCGAAGACGAACTCCACGGCGACGGTGCCACCCGCCATGTCGTCACGCGACGATGGATGCCACACGAGCAGAGCGACCTCGCGGAGTTCCTGGCCGACGAACGGCTCAAGCCGTTCGTCGGTGCCGGACCAGACCGGGGTGGGGTCGTCATCCTCCTCCCAGCCGGTGATCGCAGCCGCTGTGTCGATGGTGTTCCAGCTGATCGACAGCTCATCGAACTTCCAGTGGCTGATCTCCACCTGGACGCCGTCGAAGTCCAGGACGACGGGACAGTCGGCATACCAGTCCCCGTTCTCGATGAAACGTACGAGCGCGAAGCCTGTCAGACGCCGGCCGCCGAGCGCGGCCAGACCCTGCCCGTGTTCATCGCGGATGGCTTGGAGCCCGACGAGAAAAGTCGGCTCGAAGCCGGAGATACCCATCACGACAGGCGATTGTCCCAGCTACTCGATCCGGAAGTGAGCTCCCTCATGAGCAGGAAAGACCCGGTGAACCGTCCCGGCCACGGTCCTCAGGCGATCGGCGGCCACGGACCCGGTTCGCGGACTATGTCCGGAGGGCCGCTAGGCTGGCCAGGAGCTTGAGCCATTCCTCAGGATTTGCATGGTCGATGGTGAAACGAGTAACCGCCTTAACAATGTAGATCAATTTGCCTCCATCCGATTGTTGATCAGGCGGTCGATCGCTTCATCCCGGGGCAGGCCGGCGCCCCGCTGATAGGCCGTGGTGTAGCCGGTGTGGCCGAGCCGGTCCACGAGGGTGGATACGAGGGCGCTCAGTTCCAGGTCGCCGCGGTCGAAGGTGCCGCGGATGGCCTCGCTCATGCCGAGCGCGGTGGCCGCGCCCGCCGGATCGCCCTCCAGCAGCAGGAGCCGGGCCAGGAGCTGGGCGGCCAGCGGGAGGTCCATGTTCTGGTGTGCCGCCTGGATGGCGGCCGGCAGGCTCTGGCGCGCGCGGGTGGCGTCGCCGGCGGTCAGGAGGTTCGCCGTCCTGGCGGGCAGCAGCAGGCTGCGGCTCGTCTCCGGGGGGAGGGACGACGTGCGGGCGGCGCTCTCCAGCCGGTCGAGTTCGCGATCGGCCCGGTCGATCTCGCCGCGGCGGCGGTACAGCTCCGCCGCGCAGGCATGGACCTGGGTCTCCAGCAGGGGCAGGCCGCGCTCCCATGCCGCCTGTCGCGCGGTTTCGAGGTCGTGCGCGGCGCCCTTCATGTCGCCGGCGCGCATGCGCTGCGTGGCGAGCCCGAGCCGGGACGAGATCTCCTCCTGCCAGGCGAGGCCGGCGCTGATCGCGATGCTGCGCTCGTAGTCGGCGACCGCTTCGTCGTGGCGGCCCTCGACGGCGTGGATCTGCGCCGTGCCGTTCAGCATCATCGCGGTCCACCACCGGTCGCCCGCCTCCTCGAACGCGCGCAACGCCCGCACCGCCGCGCTCGCGCCGCCTTTCCAGTCCCCACGGGTGCGGCTGCGCAGCGCCTCGACCAGGTGGGTGTGCGCGACGGCCCAGCGGTCCGAGCCGGACCGGACCCGGGCGATCTCCCGGTCGGCCAGGTCGTCCAGGCCGGCCATGAAGGCGGCCGTCAGCGTCATGGTCAGCAGCATCGGATAGCGCAGCAGCGCGCCCGTCCGCGCGCAGTCCTCGACCGCCGCCCGCAACCGCCCGGCGTCCGCTTCACCGGCCAGCAGGTGGATCACGGTGAACGCGGCTCTGGCCGCCGGGGGCAGCGCGTCACCGAACTCCAGCACCCTGGCCACGTAGCCGTCGGCCCGGCCGTCATAGCGCAGCGTGTCCCAGTACCAGTACAGCGGGCCGAGGATCCGGGCCGCCGCCTCGGCGTCGCCGTCGTCGACGGCCGTCTGCAGGGCGTGCAGGAGGTTGTCGTACTCGAGGTCGAACACCCGCAGCGACTCCGCCTGCCGGTGCGAGCGCAGCAGCGGCTCGTGCCGCCCGGCCAGGCCGGCGTAGTGGCGCGTGAGCTTGTGTCGTACGGCTTCGTGCTCCCCGGCGGCGCGGAGCTGCTCGGCGGCGTACGCCCGGATGGTCTCCAGCATCCGGTAGCCGTCACCGGCCCGCTCCACGATGGACTTGTCCACCAGGCAATCCAGCACAAAGGCGACATCTTCCGCGGGGTCGTCCGAGCACACGGCCGCGATCGGGCCGAGGCCCGTTCGCGCCGGGAAGATCGACATCCGGCGGGCGAGCGTCCGCTCCTGGTCGGTGAGGAGGTCCCAGCTCCAGGTGATGACCGCCCGGAGCGTCTGCTGCCGCGGCTGGGCCGTGCGGTTGCCGGTGGCGAGCAACCGGAAGCGATCGTCCAGCCGCCCGGAGAGCTCGTCGGCGTTCATGGTGCGCAGCCGCGCCGCGGCCAGCTCCAGGGCGAGGGGCAGGCCGTCCAGGCGGCGCACGATGGTCACCACCGGGCCCGCCGTCGACGCGTCCAGCGTGAAGCCGGGCCGTACGGCGGCCGCCCGGTCGAGGAACAGCCGCACCGCGCTGGCCTGGGCGGCGCGAACGGGGTCGGCGTGTGCCGGGGGCAGGGCGAGCGGCGCCAGCCGGCACAGCGCCTCGCCCATGACGTCCAGCGGCTCCCTGCTGGTGGCCAGGACGGTCAGGGACGACAGACGTTCGAGCAGGTGGCAGGCGAACTCGGCCACGGCTGCGGCGATCTGCTCGCAGTTGTCCAGGACGAGCACGCCCTCGCCGCCGGCCAGCAGGGTGACCGACCGATCGAGCGGAGTCCCCGGCGGCAGGGCCTCCGTCGTGGCGATGGTGCCCAGCACCGCCTCGGGCAGTCCATCCGGCGTGTCCACCCCGGCCAGGGGGACGAACCAGACGCGGCCGCGCCGATGGGCCCGATGCCGGCGCGCCGCCTCCACGGCCAGGCGGGTCTTGCCCACTCCCCCGGGACCGACGACCGTGACCAGCCGCGCGTTCTCCAGCAGGCCGGCGAGCAGGCTCAGCTCCTCCTGCCGGCCGACGAGGCCGGTCAGCGGGGCCGGCAGCCGGCCCGGTGCCGCCCTCCGGTGCTCGGGCGGCTCGCTCCGGCCGCGCAGCACCGCCAGGTGCGTCTTACGCAGCTCCTCGGAGGGGTCGACGCCCAGGTCCTCGGCGAGCGTGCGGCGCACCTGCTCGTACAGGGCCAGCGCCTCGGCCTGACGGCCGGCCGCGTGCAGCGCCCGCATCGTCAGGACGGCCAGCCGCTCGCGCAGCGGATGTGCCGCGGCCGCCGCCTGCAGATCGGCCAGGATCTCCGTGTGCTCGCCCAGCAGCAACTTCGCCTCGAACCAGTCCTCGGTGGCCGCGGTCCGCAGCTGCTGCAGCCGGGTGGCGGCCGAAGCGGCGAAGGGAACGTCGAGCACGTCGGCCAGCGCCTCCCCCCGCCACAGCGCCAGCGCCTCGCCCAGCAGCGCGGCCGCCTTCCGGCCGGCGCCGGCGGCCAGCTCACCGCGGCCCTGCCCGGCCAGCTTCTCGAAGCGGCAGGCGTCGACGTCCTCGGCGCGCACGTGCAGCCGGTAGCCGCCGGAGGCCAGCTCGACGACCTCGCCGTCGCCCAGCGCCCGCCGCAACCGGTACACCAGCGCGTGCAGCGCTCTGACGCTCTCCCGTGGCGGGCGCTCACCCCACAGCGCGTCGATGAGCGCATCGGCGGGCACCACCTCGCCGCCCGCCAGCGTCAGCCTGGCCAGCAGCGCACGCACCCTGACCCCGCCGACGTCGATCGGCGCCCCGCCGTCGCCGTAGGCCCGCACCGGCCCCAGCACCTCGATCCGCATGGCCACCAGGCTATGAGGGTCCGCTCACAGCGATCACGCCGCCTGTCGTAGCGCTGTGAGAGCGCTGTGAGAGCGCTGTCACCGGCGGCCCGCATCGTGGAGACCGTCCAACGACGGATATGTGAAAGGCAGGACATGCACGACAAGACGCAGCAGGTGCTCGAGTGGGCCGTCTCCGAGGTCGGCGTCCCGGGGATCGTCACCGAGGTCAGCAATCCCGACGGCACCACCTGGTTCGGCACCGCCGGCGTGGCCGATCTGACGACCGGCGCCCAGCGGGTGCCAGGGGAGCTGGTGCCGATCGGCAGCGGCGACAAGGCCTTCATCGCCGGCGTGATCCTCACCCTGGAGGCGGAAGGCCGGCTGGACATCGAGGACCCGGTCAGCACGTGGTTGCCCGGCGTGCTGGACACCGGCGGCTACGACGGCACCAAGATCACCATCAGGCATCTGCTCAGCAACACCGGCGGCCTGTTCTCCACCGGTCTGGCGCCGGAGCTGGTGGCCCGCTACACCAGCCGGTCCGCGTTCGCCCGGCACCGCTTCGACGCCTGGAGCCGGCAGGACCTGCTGCGCCTGGCGGTCTCCCAGCCGCCGGTCGGCCGGCCCGGTGAGCGCTTCGTCTACTCCAACGGCGGCTTCGCCGTGTGCGTGGCGCTCATCGAGCAGGTCACCGGCACCACCTACGCCCAGGAGGTCGAGCGCACGCTCTTCCAGCCGCTCGGCCTGACCTCCAGCTACGTGCGGCCCGAAGGGGAGACCACCTTCCCCGGCCCGCACCCGCGCGCCTACTCCACCCAGTTCTACAAGGACGGCGTGGACCCGGCCGGCGTCACCCCCGGCAACTGGGAGTCGATGGTCGAGGAACCCGGGCTCGCGCCCCTGGACGTCACCGAGTTCGACACCTCCTGGGAGCCCGGCAACATCGTCTCGACCACCGGTGACATGCTCCGGCTCATCACCGCGCTGGCCGGCGGGTCCCTGCTGCCGCCCGCGCAGCACCGCAAGATGTGGACCACGGTCTCCACCGAGGGCGCCAACTGGCTGCCGCACACCCGCTACGGGCTCGGCGCCTTCGAGCTCGACCCGGCGGTGACCGGCGGCATCCCTGCGCGCGGGGTGGCGGGCAGCTACTGGGGGCACATGTTCGGCGCCCTGGCCACGCCCGACGGCGAGCGCGCGATCGCCTTCCACACCAACACCGAGGCCAAGAGCTGGGAGCTGCTGTTCAAGCTCGCCCGGACGGGCCTCGCCGGCTGAGGCACCGGGCGCTCCTGCCGCCGTGCAGCCGGACGCCCGGCGGGATGCGGCGATCCCGCCGGGCGTCCGGCACCTTCCCAAGGAGTCAGGCCGGCTGGCCCGCCAGGTTCTCCTTTCCCGCCTCGTCCGCACTGCGCTCGCCGCCCTGCGCGCCCGACGCGTGCCGCGGGCCGCGGTCGCGCTTCCTGGTCACCACCACGTACAGGGTGGGCACCAGAATCAGGGTGAGCAGGGTCGAGGAGATCAGGCCGCCGATCACCACGATGGCCAGCGGCTGCGAGATGAAGCCGCCCGAGCCGGTCACGCCCAGCGCCATCGGCGTCAGCGCGCAGATCGTGGCGACCGCGGTCATCAGGATCGGGCGCAGGCGGCGCCGGCCGCCCTCGATGACCGCCTCGACGACGCCCATGCCCTGGTCGCGGTACTGGTTGATGAGGTCGATCAGCACGATCGCGTTCGTCACGACGATGCCGATCAGCATCAGCATGCCGATCAGCGCCGGCACGCCGAGCGCCGTGTCGGTCGCGACCAGCAGGCCGATCGCGCCAGTGGCCGCGAACGGGATCGACACCAGCAGGATCACCGGCTGGATGAAGCTGCGGAACGTCGCCACCATGATGAGGAACACGATCGCGATCGCGGCCAGCATCGCCACGCCGAGGTCGGAGAAGGCGTCGGCCTGGTCCGCCGACACGCCCCCGATCTTGTACGAGGCGCCCGCCGACAGCCGCAGCCCGTCGAGCTTCGCCGTCAGGTCCTGCGTCACGGCGCCGAGGTTGCCGGAGTCGGCCGCCTTGGCCGAGACCGTGGCCGAGCGTTCACCGTCGATCCTGGTCACCTGCGTCGGGCCGGCCACCTCGCGCACGTCGGCCACCGTCGACAGCTTGACCGTGCCGCCGGCCGTGGCCAGCTTCAGGTCCTCGATCGCCTTGATGTCGTCCGGCGCGTCCGCGCCGCGCAGCACCAGGTCGCTGGCGCGGCCGTCCAGGGTGATCTGGCCCAGCGGGGCGCCGCGGAAGGCCTGCGCCACCGCCTGCCCGACCTGCGCCTCCGACAGGCCGCGCTCGGCGGCCTCCTCCCGGTCGACGACGACCTCGACGCGCGGCGCGCTGGTCTCCAGGTTGGAGGTCAGGTCGCGCAGCCCGGACACCTCGCCCATCGCGGTCTTGACGGCGTCGGTGGCGGTGCGCAGCGTCTCGGTGTCGGGCGCCTGCACGATCACCTCGATCGTGTCGGAGGCGAACCCGCCGCCGCCGGACCCGCCGACGGTGACCTCGCCGACGCCCGACAGGCCCGCGATCTTGTCGCGCAGCGCCTGCTCGACCGTCGCCGTGTCGGCGTCCTCCTTCAGGGTGACCGAGTACGACGCGCGGTCCGCGCCGCCGCCGGTGCCGCCCATCATGGCGTTGCCGCCGCCCACGTTCACCTGGTACGTGTCTACGCCGTCCTGCCCGGCCAGCACGTCCTCGACCTTCTTGGCCGCCTTGTCGGTGGTCGCCAGGTCGGTGCCCACCGGCATGCGCTGCGAGATCGACAGCGTGTTCTGGCCGGAGGAGTCCAGGAAGTTCGTCTGCAGCCCGCCGGCCAGGCCCATCGTGCCCACGAACACCGCCACGCCGATCAGGATCGTCACCAGCTTGAAGCGGGTGGCGAAGCGCAGCACCGGCAGGTAGGCCCGCTGCAGCGGCGAGCGCAGCTCCTTGGCCTCGGCCTCCTCGCGCTGCTTGCGCGCCTCCTCCGGCGTCAGGTCGGGCGCCTTGAGGAACCAGAACGCCAGCACCGGCACCACGGTCAGCGACACCAGCAGCGAGGCCAGCAGCGCCACCGTCACCGTGATCGCGAACGGGCTGAACAGCTCGCCGACCATGCCGCCGACCATGGCGATCGGCGCGAACACCGCCACCGTCGTCAGCGTCGAGGCGGTCACCGCGCCGGACACCTCGCGTACCGCGGCCAGGATCGCCTGCAGCTTCGCCTCGCCGTAGGCGAGATGCCGTTTGATGTTCTCCAGCACCACGATCGAGTCGTCCACGACCCGGCCGACGGCGATCGTCAGCGCGCCCAGCGTCAGCATGTTCAGCGAGTAGTCGCCCGCCCACAGCACGATCAGCGCGATCACGACCGACAGCGGGATCGACACCGCGGTGACCAGCGTCGAGCGCACCGACAGCAGGAACACCAGGATGACCAGCACCGCGAACGCCAGGCCCAGCAGGCCCTCGGTGGTCAGGCTCTCGATCGACTGCTCCACGTACGGGGCCTGGTCGAACACGACCGACACGGCCGTGTCGGAGCCGTCGCCGAGCGCCTTGGTCAGCTCCGGCAGCTTCTCGGTGACGGCGTGCGAGATCGCGACCGCGTTGCCGTCGGGCACCATCGTCACCGACACGCCCAGGCTGGACTTGCCGTCGGTACGGGTGATCGTCGTGGCGTCCGCCAGCCCGCGCGTGATCGTGGCGACGTCCCCCAGCTTGACCGGCTTGGGCGGCTTCGGCGGCGCGACGGCCTGCTGCGGCACCTGCCCGCGCCCCTGCGCCTGCGCCCGGCCGGCCTGGGCCTGAGCCTGAGCTTGGGCCTGCTGCTGGGCGGCCGAGGGCTGGGCGGCCGAGGGCTGGGCGGGGGTCAGGTAGAGGTTCTTCAGCTTCTCCACCGAGTCGACCCGCGAGCCGACCTGCACCGACAGCGACTTGTCGTCGGCGGTGAGCGTGCCGGCCGGGATCGGCGTCCCGTTCGCCTTGAGCACGTCGGGGATCTGCGCCGCCGAGACGCCCTTCTGCGCCATCTTCTTGGTGTCCGGCTCGATCGTGACGACCTCGTCGCGGGTGCCGGTGATCGTGGCCTCACGTACGCCTTCGACGCCCTGCAGCTCCGGCACCACGATGCGGCGCAGCTTGTCGGCCATCGCCCGCTCGTCGCCGCCGTCGCCCACGGCCAGCACCAGCACCGGGATGTCGTCGGTGTTGCCCGCCACGACCTGCGGGTCCACGCCATCGGGCAGGGTCACCCTGCTGATGGCCTGCTGCATCTTGTTCAGCGACGACTCGATGTCGGTGCCGTACTCGAAGGCGACCTGGATCTGCGCCAGGCCCTCCTTCGAGGTCGAGGTCATCTGCTCCATCCCGGTGAGCCCCTGGAAGGAGTCCTCGATCGGGGCGGTCACCTGGTCCTCGACGATCTCGGGCGACGCGCCCGGATACGACGCGACCACGAACGCGCCCGGGAACGACAACGACGGCAGCAACTGCTGTTTCAACTGCGGGATCGTGAACGCGCCGAACGCGGTGATCACGACCGCCACCAAAATCACCAGGCTCCGGTTGACCAGGCTCAACCGAGCAAATGCGGTCATAGGGTCCCCTCCCAAGAGTTCGCCCCAGACTAACACTTTGCCTTGTACGAATATTTAGATCACTCAAGCGTTCCTGATAACCTTCTCAGGAAGCGAGAGGTGAGCGTGAGCAACGAACGCGAAGACCTGATCCGCCGGATCACCGAGACACAGCGAGGCCTGGCACGGCTGTTCGCCCAGCACCGATCCCCCCTGTTCAGCTCCAACCTCACCATGAGGCAGCTCAAGGTCATCATGATCCTGTCCATGAACGGCTCCGCCTCCGGCCAGGACCTGGCCCACAACCTCGGCGTCGGCCTCGGCACCGTCACCGGCATCGTCGACCGGCTCGTCGCCCAGGGGCTCGTCAGCCGGCACGAGGACCCGCACGACCGCCGCGTGCGCCGCGTCGAGCTCACCCCCGCGGGCGCGAGCGTCATCGAGGAGATCAACAACGCCGGCATCCAGCAGTACCGGCGCATCATGGAGCACCTCGACACCGAGACCCTGCGCACCCTCGACCACGTCACCCGCACCATCCGCGACGTCGCCGACAAGCTCGCCTCGGACAAGACAGACCTGGGCAAGACAGACCCGGACAAGACAGACCCGGACAAGACAGACCCGGACAAGACAGACCCGGACAAGACAGGCCCAGAGAAGACCGACCCGGACGGGCCGGCCGTCCCAGGCGAGCTCGCCCCTGACAACGCGTGAGGCGCCGCGCCGGTTCCGGCCGCTGCGGGGTTTGTTCTCAGGGTTTATGGGGCAAGCTTCGACCCGGCGCCTTTACAAAGTAGATTTCTATGCCAGGCGTGACAGCACCGGCGGCAGCTCGCCCTCGTACACCACCGTCAGCCGCCGCGTGGCCCGCGTCACCGCCACGTACAGGTCCTGCCCGCCCATCGGCGACTGCCCGATGATGCCCGCCGGATCGACCACCACGACCGCGTCGAACTCCAGCCCCTTGGCCTGCCCCACCGTCAGCACCACCACCGGCGCGTCCAGGTCCCCCGCCGGGAAGAGCCGCGCCACCTCCGCGTGCCGGGCGTCCGGCGTCAGGACGGCCAGGCGGCCCTGCTCCGCCCCGGCGCCGATCTCGGCCAGCTCCCCGGCCACCAGCTCCGGCAGCCCGGAGACCGGCATGCGGACGGCGCGCGGCTCCGCCTCGCCCTCGCGGACCGACTCCGGCGGCTCCTGGCCGGGCGCGAACGCGCGCAGCACGTCGGCGGCCACCCGCATGATCTCCACCGGCGTGCGGTAGTTGACCAGCAGCCGCTCCTCCCGCCAGCGCCCCTCCAGGTACGGGTCCAGCACCTCCGCCCACGAGCGGGCCCCGGCCGCCGAGCCGGTCTGCGCCACGTCGCCCACCACGGTGAGCGACTTGGCCGGCACCCGCCGCATGATCATCCGCCAGGCCATCGGCGACAGCTCCTGCGCCTCGTCCACGATCACGTGCCCGTAGGCCCAGCCGCGGTCGGCCGCCGCCCGGTCGGCGGTGGTCAGCTCCAGGCCGTCGTCGGCGTGCCGGCCGGCCAGCACGTCGGCCCGCTCGAACAGGCCCGACTCGGCCACGCCTGTCACGGTCAGCACCTCACGCGCGTACAGCTCCTGCTCGGCGACCTCCTCGCCCTCCAGACGGGCCGCCGCCCGCCGGGCCGAGTCGTCCTCGCCCAGCAGCTCGGCCGCCTCGTCCAGCAGCGGCACGTCCTCCACCGTCCACGGCGTCTGGCGGGGGCGCAGCAGCGCCTGCCAGTCCAGGCCGGGCGGCGCCGCCCGGCGCAGCAGGTCCGGCGAGGCCAGCAGGTCGGCCACGAACTCTTGCGGCGTCAGCTCCGGCCACAGCCCGTCGACCGCCCGCCGCACCGCGGGCTCGCCCCACAGCCGCTGCGAGGCCAGCTCCAGGTCCAGCTCGTCGAGGTCGCCCTCCAGGTCGAGCGGCTCGCTCAGCTCCGGCTCGCCCTCGATGACCAGGTCCTCGATGTGCAGCGACTCCTCCAGGGCTCGCGCCTCGGCCTTGGCCAGCTCCTTGAGCAGCTCGGTGACGTACAGCTTGCGTGCCATGTTGTGCGGCAGACGCACCGCGCGCGCCCGCTCGCGCAGGCGCGCGCACGTCTCGCGCGGCACCCGCAGCCGCAGCCCGTCGAGCTCCACCACCAGGTCGTCCTCGGGGACGGGCCGGCGCAGCTCCAGCGCCGCGGCCACCACCTCCGCCATCCGCGGGTCGCCCTTGACGACGGCGGTCCGCGGCTCGTCGGCCGCCGAGGCCCGCACGCCGGGGAACATCTCCCCCACCGTGGTCATCACCACCTGCGTCTCCCCCAGCGCGGGCAGCACCTGGCCGATGTAGCGCAGGAACATCGGGTTGGGGCCGACCACCAGCACGCCGCGCCGCTCCAGCGTGTCGCGGTGGGTGTAGAGGAGGTAGGCGGCGCGGTGCAGCGCCGCGACCGTCTTGCCGGTGCCCGGGCCGCCCTGCACGACCAGGGCGCCCTGCAGCGAGGCGCGGATCACGCGGTCCTGCTCGGTCTGGATGGTGGCCACCACGTCGCCCATCCGGCCGGTGCGGCCCCGGCGCAGCGCCGCCAGCAGGGCCGCCTCGCCGACCAGCGTGCGCCGGTCGCCCTCGCTCATCCGCTCCAGGTCGAACACCTCGTCGTCGATGCCGACGACCACGCGGTCCTTCAGGTGCAGGTGCCGGCGCCGCACCAGCCCGCCCGGGTCGGTGGCGGTGGCCACGTAGAACGGCCGCGCCGCCGGCGCCCGCCAGTCGATCAGGACCGACTCGTGCGCCTCGTCGCGCAGGCCGATCCTGCCGATGTACGTGCTGGCGCCCGCGGCGTCGTCGATGCGGCCGAAGCACAGGCCCCGCTCGACCGCGTTGAGCTGCGCCAGGCGGCGCGCCTGCTCCGAGGCCAGCGCCTCGCGCTCGACCCGCGCCTGGCGGGTGACGGCGATCGAGCCGCTCGCGTACACCTCGCGCAGCGTGCGCTGGGCGTTGTGCCGGGCCGCGTCGAGCCGCTCGTAGAGCCACGACACGGTGCGCTGTTCGGTGTCAAGGGCTTGCGCGAGACCATCTTGACGATTAGTCATTCGGTGGTATACTCCTAACAGGAGGTCTGTGGGAGCTCGTAGTGGAGAATGGTAATCCTCGAGCTTAGACCCGCCTGCCGCCGTCACGCAAACCCCCCTGTGCGGCTCAGGCCGCCGTCGGCCTGCTGAACAGCGCCGACAGCAGGAAATCCGCGCCGAAGAGCGGCCCGCCGGGCGGCTGCGGCGTCATCGGGCGCAGCTCCACCTCGGCGTAGTCGGCGAACAACCACCGCAGCTCCTCCGGCGTGTACGCCAGCCCCCCGTGCAGCTCGCCGTCGCGGTACAGCTCCTCGTCGCTCTGGTCCGACCCCATCCGGCCGGCCGCGAAACACGTCACCCCCAGGTGCCCGCCCGGCGCCAGCACCCGCTCCAGCAGCGCCCGGTAGCTGACCCGGCGGTGCGGCGGCAGGTGGTGCAGGCAGCCCGAGTCGTACACCAGGTCGTACGGCCCGGCCAGCTCCGGCGCGGTGAACGCGTCGCCGCACACGAACCGCACCTGTACCCCCGCCTCCGCCGCGCGCTCCCGCCCCCACGTCACGGCGGCGGGCGACAGGTCCACCGCGTCCACCTCGAACCCGCGCGAGGCCAGGAACACCGCGTTCCTGCCCGGCCCGCAGCCCAGGTCCAGCGCCCGGCCGGGAGCCAGCAGCCCCCGCTCCACGTAGGAGGCCAGGCTCTCGTCAGGGCCCGCCACGAAGAACGGCACCGGCTTGGACCGGTCGGCGTAGAAGCCGTCCCACCAGGTGGAGGCGTTGCCCGTCCACCGGTCGGCGCCGGCGGCGAACATCGTGTCCATCAGGGCCAGGACGTCGTCGATCGTACGGATGGTGCGCTTCACTCGGGATCTCCGGAAGGTAGAAGGGGGCCGCCCCGCGCGGCCCGACCCTCGCGATCCTACGGCCATCGGCCCTTGTTCTCCCTGGTCAACGCGCCCTTCCGGCAGGCCGGGAAGGCGCCGTGGACCGCCCGTCCCGCGTGGCCCGGACCCGTGCTTCGCGGAGGGGGTGCGCGCCCGCCGTCCGCGCGTCCGGAGGCGGGGACGGGCCTTCCAGCGCGGCGCCGGCACCCGTTCCGGGCGCGGCCGGCTGTGCCGTTGGTCACACTGAGGGCGGGGCGTTCCGGGGAGACGGCGGGTGCTAGCTTTCTCCAGCATGTCGGACTATCTGCGGGAGCTGTTCTCCCTTCACGGCCGGCGCGCGCTGGTGACCGGCGGCAGCTCCGGGATCGGGTACGCCGTCGCCGAGGCGATCGGCCGGGCCGGGGCCGAGGTCGTGGTGGTGGCCCGCGGGCGCGACAAGCTGGAGGAGGCCGTGGCCCGGCTGCGCGGGCACGGCGTCACCGCCTCCTGGATCAGCGCCGACCTCGGCGAGCGCGACGACGTGCGGCGGGTGTGCGAGAGCGCCGGCGCCATCGACATCCTCGTCAACGACGCCGGCAACAACATCCGCAAGCCCATGGCCGACCTGACGGCCGGCGACTTCGAGCGCACGCTCGCCGTCAACTTCACCGCCCCCTACCTGCTCGGCCAGCACTTCGGGCCGCTGATGGCCGCGCGCGGGTGGGGCCGCATCATCAACGTCGGCTCCCAGCAGTCGATCAGCGCCTTCGGCGACAGCGGCATCTACGGCGCCGCCAAGGCGGGGCTGGCCGGCCTGACCCGCTCCCAGGCCGAGGCGTGGTCAGCGGCCGGGGTGTGCGTGAACACGATCATCCCCGGCTTCGTGCTGACCCCGCTCACCGAGCCCGCCCAGGCGGTGCCCGGCCGGGTGGCGGCGATGGCCGCGCGGCACATGGCCGGGCGCAACGGGGTGCCGGAGGACTTCGCGGGCGCCGCGGTGTTCCTGGCAGGGAACTCCTCCTCGTTCGTCACCGGCCAGATGCTCTTCGTGGACGGCGGCTTCTCCGTTCACTGACCCCCCGGTCAGGCGACGGCGGTCAGGAGGTCGAGGAGGGCCTGGGGCGCGTCGCGCATGAGGTTGTGCCCGCCGTCGAGGGCGTGCGTGGACCACGACGGGTCCGCGCGCAGCCGCTCATAGGTGGGGGTGAACGGGGACGGGCCGTCCCAGCCCGTGGCGTAGGCGTAGACGCGGCGGCGGATCCGCTCCAGGCCGCCGGTCAGGCGCAGCGGCTGCATCAGGGAGGCGAGCGGGTGCGCGGTGGCGCGCGGGTCGAAGAACGGCAGCGGCCGCACGGCGCAGCCGGTGTCGTCGACGTCGGCGTACCACTGCCGCTCCCGCTCGGAGACGAGCTTCCAGCACGAGTCGCCGTCCCCCGGCACCATGGCGTCGAGGTACACCAGGGCGGAGACGCGCTCCGGCACCCGGTCGGCGACGCCGGTGATCACCATGCCGCCGTAGCTGTGCCCCACGAGCACGACGTCGGTCAGGCGCTCGGCCTCCAGGACGGCGGTGACGTCGTGGAGGTGGGTGTCGAGGTTGACCGTGCCGTGCAGCAGGTGGGCCCGCTCGGCGACGCCGGTCAGGGTCAGCGGGTGGACCTGGTGCCCGCGGGCCCGCAGCCGCCCGGTCAGCTCCTCGTAGCACCAGCCGCCGTGACACATGCCGGGGATCAGGACGTAGGTGGCCATGACGACTCCAGAGATCGAACCGATCGGTACGATCTCCGACGATAGCACTGCCGGACGGCGGCGGGCGCCTTTACGCTGTAGATTACTTACGGCGGAACTCCCGCTCCCCCACCCCCTCGCGCCACGCGGTGATGACGAGCTCGTCGCCCTGCACCCTGGTCCACGCCACCTCGGTCAGCTCGACGCGGAACAGGTGCGAGTCGGAGCCGGAGACGCCGTAGGCGGCCCGCTCCCGCTCGTCGGCGGTCTCCACCGCCCGGCCCGACAGCTTCAGATCACCCTCCCAGGAGGACGGGTCGCCGCGGTCGGGGTCGCGCGAGGTGACGTGGATCGCCATGCGCGGATCGCGCCGCAGGTCGGCGGCCTTGACCGCGCCGGGCATCGAGCCCGTCCAGAGCTCGCCGTCGTGCAGCTTCGTCTCGATGCCGCTCACCCTCGGCGAGCCGTCCTTGCGCAAGGTCGCCAGCACCTTGTGCGTGTAGGTGTCCATCAGCCGCCGGGCGGCCTTCGCCAGCTCCGGCGCCTGGCTCTCGAACTCCTGCCATGAAGCCATGGCGCCCATCATGCCGGGCGCGGCCGACAGAATCGGCCCCTTCCTGAATCGGCGTTTACAAACGCGGGCCCGGCTCGCTAGGTTTGTAAACGAAGAGTCATTTACTAATGGGGGGACGCATGCCCATCAACCGTTCGTTCAGGTGCTCGGTGTTCATCGGGGTCAGCCTCGACGGGTTCATCGCCCGCCGCGACGGCGATCTGCACTGGCTCACCAGCAGAGGCGAGGCCGCCGGGAGCGACCTCGGCTACGAGGAGTTCATCGCCGGCATCGACACCGTCGTCATGGGGCGCGGCACGTACGAGCCGGGCCGCTCCTACGACCCGTGGCCGCACGAGGGCCGCCACTGCGCCGTCCTGAGCAGCACCCTGCCGCTGGACGCCGACCCGCGCGTCACCGTCCACCGCGACCTCGGCACGCTGCTGCGCGAGCTGGAGGAACGCGGCACCAAGAGCGTGTACGTGGACGGCGGGCAGGTCATCCGGACGTTCCTGCGCGAGGGGCTGATCGACGAGCTGACCATCACCACGGTGCCGGTGCTGATCGGCACCGGCCTGCCGCTGTTCGGGGCGACCGGCGGGGACGTGCCGCTCGTGCACCTGGCGACCAGGGTGTTCGGGGCGGGCGTCGTGCAGTCCTCCTACGCCGTGGACCGCACCACCTGACCCGGCCCCTCGCCTGGGCACCTACCGCCGCCAGATGGGTAGGAGGCCGATGGTGGAGGTGACCGGGCGAGGGGGTGGGGACATGCACAGCGACATGCACAGCGACGGGCACAGCGACGGGCACAGCGACGGGCACAGCGACGCGCAGAGTGACGCGCAGAGTGACGGTGAGCGCGCCCTTGGCGGCCTGCTGGAGGCCATGCACCTGGCCGGCATGGAGGACCTGCCGCCCCAGGCGAACGAGCACGCCCGCATGGCCGGCTTCTCCCACGCCGTCATCTACGCCACCGACCTGCAGCAGCAGCTCCTCGTGCCGCTGCCGGGCCAGCACGACGCCGCCGGGCGCCCGTTGGAGAGCCTGCGCATCGACGGCACCATGCCGGGCCGCGCCTTCCGCGCGGTGACGATCGTGCGCGCCCGCTCGCCGCACGACGAGCGGACGCCGATGTTGTGGCTGCCGCTGCTGGACGGCACCGAACGGATCGGCGTGCTCGGGCTGGGCGTGCCGCACGACGGGAAGCTCACCGAGACGCGAGCCAAGGACCTGGCGTCGCTGGTGGCGCTGATGGTGATCAGCAAGCGGCCGCACAGCGACTCCTTCGCCCGGCTCGTACGCGCCCGCCCGCTGACCCTGTCGGCCGAGGTGCTGTGGAACCTGCTGCCGCCCGGCACGTTCGCCAACGACGACGTCGTGATCAGCGCCGCGCTGGAGCCCGCCTACGAGATGGGCGGCGACGCCTTCGACTACGCGCTCGACGGCGAGACCCTGCACCTGTCGATCTTCGACGCGATGGGGCACGACGCCTCGGCCGGGCTGACCGCCACCATCGCTATGGCCGCCTGCCGCAACAACCGCCGGCACGGCATGGAGCTGGCCGGCCTCGGCGACGCGATCGACGCGGCCATCAGGGAGCAGTTCAGCGGCCGCTTCGCCACCGGCATCCTCGCGGAGCTCGACCTCGGCTCCGGGCACCTCACCTGGGTCAACCGCGGCCACCACCCGCCGCTGGTGCTGCGCGACGGCCACCTGGTGGCCTCGCTGGGCAGCGTGCCCGACCCGCCGATGGGCTTCGGCCTGAACGTCTCCACCGGCCCGCTGCACTACCAGCTGGAGCCGGGCGACCGGCTGCTGTTCTACACCGACGGCGTCATCGAGGCGCAGAGCCCGGACGGGGAGCTGTTCGGGCTGGAGCGGTTCATCGACTTCGTGGTGCGGCGGGAGGCCGACGGGATGTCGGCGCCGGAGACGCTGCGCCGCCTCATCCAGGCCATCCTCGCCCACCAGCGGGGGCGGTTGCAGGACGATGCGACCGTGGTGACGGTGGAGTGGCAGACGCGGCGCCGCTTCCAGCTCGTCCTCTGATCCCGGCACATGGGATGATCGCCCGCATATCGTACAGATCACGAGAGAGGCGGACAGGGTGCCAGAGCAGCAGGCGCGCCGCGTGCCCGGGACGGACACCCCGCTGGAGGCGATCACCCTCGGCACCTCGGCGCTGGGCCGCGAGCCCGGCGGGCAGCGGCTGGCGCGGGAGCTGGTGTCCGGCCGGTTCCGGCAGCTCGACACCTCCAACGAGTACGCCGGCGGCCGCAGCGAGACCCTGATCGGCCAGGTGATCGGCCAGGTGCCCGGCGACGGGGTGACGGTGTTCTCCAAGGCCGACCGCGAC
Source organism: Nonomuraea composti (assembly GCF_012034275.1). Lineage (NCBI taxonomy): Bacteria > Bacillati > Actinomycetota > Actinomycetes > Streptosporangiales > Streptosporangiaceae > Nonomuraea > Nonomuraea composti. Next base: position 36,476 of record NZ_JAATEP010000013.1, read on the forward strand.
CCCGGCACAGGCGTCTTCGACGGTGACCGGGTGATGCGCTCGTTCGAGGAGACGATCTCCCGGCTCGGCGTCTCCACGCTGCCGGTCTACCACCTGCACGACCCGTTCACGATCACGGTGCGGGAGGCGATGGCGCCGGGCGGCGCCGTGCCGGCGCTGGTGGCGCTGCGCGAGCAGGGCCTGGTCGGCGCCATCGGCATCGCCGCGGCCGGCGGCACCCTGGTGGAGGACTACATCCGCACCGACGCCTTCGACGCGGTGCTCACCCACAACCGCTACACCCTCGTCGACCGGAGCGCCGAGGACATCCTGCGGCTGGCCACCGAGCGGCGCATGCTGGTCTTCAACGCCGCGCCGTTCGGCGGCGGCATCCTGTCCGGCTCGCCCCGGCACGCCTCCCGCTACGGCTACCGGCCGATCTCACCCGAGTTCGGGCGGCACGTGGAGAAGGTGCGGGAGCTGTGCGAGCGGTGGCGGGTGGCGCTGCCGGCGGCGGCCCTGCACTTCTCGCTGCGCGAGCCGCGCGTGCACTCCACGGTGGTCGGCATCACCTCCGTCGAGCGGCTCAAGGCGCTGGACGCCCTGGTGGACGCGGTGATCCCGGACGCGTTCTGGGAGGAGCTGGACGCGCTGGGCGCGCCGCCGCCGTCCCCGGTGGACTGAGCGATCAGCCTGCGGGTAGGGGCGCTGGTTCCTGAGGGGAGGACAGGCGTGCCGCTCGAAGCGCTGATGAGCACCGCCCTGGGCATGCGGGTGGCGGCGTGGCGCAGCCGGGGGCCGGGGCCCGCCGTGGTGTGCGTGCACGGGGCCGGGGTGTCGAGCCGGGAGCTGCTGCCGTTCGTCCGCGCCATGGGCGTCACGCACGACGCCTGGAGCCTCGACCTGCCCGGGTTCGGGCGCAGCGAGAAGCCGCCGGCGCCGCTCACGCTGACCGCGCTCGCCGACACCGTCGCCGGGTGGCTGCGCGGCAGCGGGCTAGAGCGGCCGTGCCTGCTCGGCGGGTCGTTCGGCTGCCAGGTGGCCGTGGACCTGGCCGCCCGGCACCCGGGCATGGCCGGCGCGCTGGTGCTGGTCGGGCCGACCGTGGACGCGCGCTCGCGGACGCCGGCCCGCCTGGTCGGCCAGTGGCTGCGCAACTCCGTGCGGGAGAGCCCGCGCATGCTGCCGCTGAACGTCGCCGACTACGCCGACGCCGGGCCGCGCCAGGTGCTGGCCGCCTTCGGCACCTCGATGCGCGACCGGATCGAGGACAAGCTGCCGCACGTCGGCGTGCCCGCCCTGGTGGTGCGGGGCGGCGCGGACCGGATGGTGAGCCAGGCGTGGGCCGAGGAGGTGACCCGGCTGCTGCCCCGGGGAAGGCTCGTGGTCATGGACGGGCTGCCGCACATGGTGCCGTACAAGGATCCCGCGGGGCTGGCGCGCGAGGTCGCCGCGTTCCTGGAGACGTGGTGAGGCCGCAGAAGGCGGTGGCGTCGTTCGACTCGGCCACCGGGATGCTGCGGGCGCTGTCGCGGTTCCTGCGCGACCGGGACGTGCCCATGCTCGGGCAGGGCCCGCGCGTGCTGGAGCCGGTGGCCGCCGCCGTGGCCGGAGCGGCGGCGCGGCTGCCGCGCCCGGCCAAGGAGAAGCTGTACGCGGCCGGCGGGTGGGCCGAGGCGGTGCCGCCGCGCCGCGTCCCCGGCATCCGCTCCGAGGAGCTGGCCCGCTGGGTGAGCGGCCACTACCCGCGCGGCCCGTACCCGGTGGCGTTCGTCGGCTCCTCCAACGGCGCGCTGGTGCACCTGGCGGCGGCGCTGCGGGCGCCGTGGCTGCCGCAGACGCTGCTGCTGCCGGTCCGGCGGCACGGCGTCGGCCCCGACGACCCGCGCGGCGACCTGCGGGCGGCCCGCGCGGCCGGGCAGGCGCTGCTGGCCGCCAACCCCGACCTGGTGCTGCACCACATGCACGACGCCAACCAGGACCGGCTGATGATCGCCGGCATGACGTACTTCCGGGTCAAGTGGCGGCGGCTGCCCGAGGCGTACCGGCGCTTCCTGGAGGAGTCGCTGCCGGCCGGGGCGACGCTGGTCGTCTCCGAGTGCGGGCTGCGCCGGCCGGTCACGCGGGTGGGGCCCCGGTACGTGTTCCAGCACGGCGCGCTGGGCGGCGCCACCCCGCGGGAGTACGAGAGCGGCGGGCCGCGGGTGGCCGCCTACCTGGCCCGCTACGGCGCCGGCCGGGACCGCTGGGACTACCCGCCCGCCGACGGCGACGCCCCGGAGGCGGAGTGGGGGTTCGAGCCGGAGCTGCTGGGCGACCTGGAGGAGCTGGCGGCGCGCAACGGGTGGCGGCTGGCCCGGCTGCGCCACGCCGAGCCGGAGGACCTCAGCCCGGTCGTGGCCGAGCTGTACCGCGACTGGTACCGGCGGCGGGGGCTGCCCGCCGACCGGCTGCTCGTCGAGTGCTTCCTGCTGCTGGAGCCGTGGTGGGCGCTGCGCAGCGGGTCGGTGCCGTACTGGATGGTGTTCAACGCCGAGCAGTCGCACGCCCGCGCCATGGCCTACCTGGACGGGGCGGATCCGTTCGACGAGATCCGGCTGATGCTGTTCTCGCACGGGGTGGAGTCGGTGGGGCTGGCCGGGATCGGCGACTGGCGGCGGCTGCTGGCGCGGGCGCGCAAGGTCGGCGTGTTCACCGGCGTGGACACCCGCGCCTACCCGCGCGACTTCGCCGCGCTGATCCGCGGGCACCGGGAGCTGGCCAGGATCAGGACGACGTACCCGATGCCGCTGCCGCTGGAGTGGGAGGCGGCCGCGGAGTTCCTGGCCGGGCGGCAGGAGATCGGCTGGTCAGGCGGGTAGCGGCAGCGCCGGCCCGCCGGTGATAAGGCGTTTCAGCGCAGGCGGCGGTCGAGGGCCGGGGCCAGCTCCGTGGTGGTCAGGAGCAGCGCGACGACGTACTCCACGAGGTGGTCGCGATCGGTGTCCACGTCGCCGCGCAGCCAGGCCGACAGCAGCTCCCACAGGCCGCTGACCACGGTCAGCGCGGTCATCGCGAGGTCGGTCTCGCCCAGGGGCACCTCGTCGAGCAGCTCGCGGGCCTGGTCGGCGTAGATGCCGGCCAGCACCTCGATGATCTTCCTGCGGCGTTCCTGGAGCAGCGGGCTGGCGGGGAACTCGCCGGCCAGCACGCGGGCGCGGCGCGGGTCGGCGGTCAGGAAGTCGACGATGGCGCTGACCACGGCCGTGGCGCGGGGCCGCGGGCGGCGCGGCGCCCGGCGGGCGACGGCCGTGATCAGGGCGGTGGCCTGCGCGGCCTGGTCGTCGACCACGGCCAGCAGCAGCGCGTCGAGGTCGGGGAAGCTCTCGTAGAAGTAGCGGTCGTTGAGCCTGGCCCGGGCGCACACGCTCCGTACGGTGGCGGCGGCCCACCCGCGCGTGCCCAGCACGTCGAGGCCCGCCTCCATCAGCGCGGCCCGCCGGGCGGCGCGGCGCTGCTCGGCGGGCACGCCGCCGTAGGGACGCAGGGAGGTGCGGTGGGGCGTCATGCCCCCGATTCTGCCGCAGCCCTTGACGGGCGCGGCGAATCTGGTGATGGTGAACACCAGATTAGGGAAGGCGGTGCCCCCGTGGTCATGGACAACCCCGCGGCCCTCACCCCGGCCGACATCGATCTGAGCGACCTGCGCTTCTGGGAACGGCCCGAGCACGAGCGGGCCCAGGCGTTCGCCATGCTGCGGGCCGAGCCGGGCCCGCGCCGGTTCGCCCTGCCGAAGGTGCCGTTCCTGCGGCAGGACCCGGGCGCCTGGGCGCTGGTACGGCACGCCGACGTGGTGGCGGCCAGCCGCCTGCCCGAGGTGTTCAGCAGCGAGCCCAGCGCCACCAGCCCGACCGACCTGCCGCGCTGGATGGACGGCTGGTTCACCTCGATGATCGACATGGACGACCCGCGGCACGCCAAGATCCGCCGCATCGTCTCCCGCGCGTTCACCCCCAAGACCCTCGCCAAGGCCGAGCACGACATCGCGAGCCGCGCCCGGCGCATCGTGGACGACCTGATCGCCGGCGGGCCCGGCGACTTCGTCGCGCGGGTGGCGACGCGGCTGCCGGTCGAGGTGATCTGCGACATGCTCGGCATCCCGCCGCGCGAGCACGAGCGGGTCGTCCGCCTGACCAACATCGTCGTCGGCTACACCGACCCCGAGTACGTCGGCCGCACCGTCGACTACGCCGCCGGCACCGCGCGGGTCGGCCGCCTGCGCGCCGCCCGCCTGCTCGGCACGGTGTCGCTGGCCGGCCGGCGGCTGCACCGCCTGGCCGCCGAGCTGGGCCGGCAGCGCCGCGCCGCCCCGACGGGCGACCTGACCTCCGCCCTGGTCAACGCCAACATCGACGGCGAACGGCTGAGCCCGCGCGAGTTCGGCGCGTTCTTCCTGCTGCTGGTCGCGGCCGGGAACGAGACCACCCGCACGGCTCTGGCCCACGGGCTCAAGCTGCTCACCGACCATCCAGGGCAGCGCGAGCTGCTGCTGGCCGACTTCGACGCCCGCGTCGGCGGGGCCGTGGAGGAGATCGTCCGGCACAGCACGCCGGTGATCTTCATGCGCCGCAACGTCACCCGCGACCACGAGCTGAACGGCCACCGCTTCAAGGCGGGCGACCGGGTGACGCTCTGGTATGCCTCCGCCAACCGGGACGAGAGCGTCTTTCCCGACCCCGACACGTTCGACATCACCCGCTCCCCCAACCCGCACGTCGGCTTCGGCGGGCCCGGCCCGCACTTCTGCCTGGGGGCGAACCTGGCCCGCCGCGAGATCACCGTGATGCTGCGCGAGCTGTTCACGCGGCTGCCGGACATCAGGGCGGGCGAGCCGGACCGGCTGCTGTCCAGCTTCGTCAACGGTTACAAGCGGCTGCCCTGCACGTTCACGCCCCACTGATGCCGCTCGTGAATGAGGTGAACACCCTTCGCGCCCGCCGCGTACCCCCTTGTGGAACGGCACGAAGGAGGCGGACGGGTGACGGTATCGGTCTCGATGTCGGCGAGGCTCGTGCTGGTGACGGCCCTGACCATGACCATGGCGGCCGCCGTCCCCGGCCCCGCCTGGGCCGACCCGTCGCCCGCCCGGGCCAGGGCCCGGCTGGTGAAGCTGAACGAGCGGGCCGACCAGCTCGTCGAGCGCTACAACCAGGCCACGGAGACCTACCGCGCGGCCAGGAAGAAGCACCAGGCGCTGGACGGCGAGCTGGCCGGCAAGGAGCGGCAGGTGGCGGGGCTGCGCGAGGAGCTGGCCGCGATCGCGGTGCACGACTACCAGTTCGGCCCGTCGATGGGCTGGCAGCACATCGCCGTCGGCGGGCGGCCCGAGGCGATGCTCAACGGCATGGCCGCCCTCGACCAGATGGCCCGGGACCGGGCGGCGAAGATCCAGGCGTTCGAGGAGGCCACCAAGGGGCTGCGCGAGCGGCGCGACCAGGCCAGGACCGCCCTGGAAGCGGCCGCGCGGGCCCGTGACGACGTGCGCGGCAAGCAGGAGGAGGTCGAGCGCCTCGTCAAGGAGCAGACCAGGCTGCTGCGCCGGCTCGGCGCCTACCGCAATGGGAACCCGCGCAGCACCGGCATCGCCTACACCGGCCCCGCCACCGGCAACGCCCGCGAAGCCCTCCAGTTCGCCTTCGCGCAGGTCGGCAAGCCCTACCGGTACGGCGGGACCGGGCCGGACAGCTTCGACTGCTCCGGGCTGACCCAGGCGGCCTGGCGGGCCGCCGGGGTGCGGCTGCCCCGCACCACCTACACCCAGTGGGCCTGGGGGGCCGCCCGGCGCGTGCCCCTGGACCAGCTCCAGCCGGGCGACCTGCTGTTCAGCAAGGGGCTGGGGCACATGGGCATGTACGCGGGCGGCGGCCGGATGGTGCACGCCCCGCAGACCGGCGACGTCGTCAAGGTGGTCGATCTCGACGACTACTGGCGGGGCCGCCTCGCCGGCGCCATCCGGCCCTGAAAGCACTGGCCGATCACCGTCACCGGCCGATCACCCTCGCGGGTTGATCGCCGTCACTGGTTGATCTCCGCGCGGGTGAAGACCGGCCCCGCGTGGCGGCCCGTCGGCGTGCCGCCCGAGATCGCCGGCGTGGCGGCCAGCATCTGCCCGGCGAGCTTGAGCTCGAACATGATGCCCATCGCCGCGTCGAGGCGCCCCGGCCGGCCGTCCACGCACCGCTGCAACGCGGTCAGCAGCCGGGTGAACGTGACCCGGAACTGGTGCACCCGCCGCCACCCCTCGGAGTTCCTGTCGAGGTCGTCCACCTGCTGGTTCGGGGTCAGCGGCCACACCCCGTCAGGGTCGAACGGGTAGGGCGCGCCGGTGTAGGAGAAGCCGGCGGGCGCGGACGGGTCGCGCACCAGGCGGCGGCCCTTGGCGATGGCGGCGAAGCGGTAGTAGTGCGCGATGTCGCCGTCGGGGTCGACCGGCGAGGTGGAGGTGCCCTCGCCCTCCTCGATGATGAGGTTGACGGCGCGGGCGGCGTCCTTGGTGGTCCTGATGGGGAAGAGCCGGTCGGCGCCGAACCAGGAGGGCGCCACCACCTGGCGGGTGACGTCGCCGGGCAGCACCGGGTCGGGCAGCGCGAGCAGCGCGTCCACGAGCGTGCGGTAGAACTCGCCGATCGTGGCGAACTCGGGCGGCGCCCCCACCGCGCCCTCCTTCCTGAACACCAGGGGCTCCTCCGGCTCCTCGATCCGCATGAACACCCGCTCCATGAGGCCGCGCGAGAACGGCTCCAGCCCCACCACGAGGTCGTCGCCGATGCCGAGCGGCAGCGGCCCCGGATAGCGCGGCAGGAAGCCGGGCGCGTCGAGGGCGGGGCGGGCGCCGAGCGCGTTGAGCAGGTTGCAGCCGATGAGCAGGTGCAGCATCTCGTCCACGACGACGTCGTGGACGGCCCACCAGATGTCGCGGTTGCGGCCCGGCTTCAGCGACAGCATCGCGGTCAGGTACGGCGGGATGGTGGCGAACTCCAGGCGGACGGCGTCCTGGACCCTCGGGACGAGCTCGTCGGGCTTGCCGGCCCTGGCCACCTCGTCGACGGCCGCGCGGTCGATTCTCAGCATCGCTCATTCACTCCCTCGGTCGCCGGACAGGTGCCGGGCGGCGCTCAGACCGCGTGCCACCAGGTCGCGGGCGGCCACCAGCTTCGGCTCCGGCGGCAGGACGCCGGTGGCCGGCGGCGGCGCGGAGCGGGCCATGGCGCGCGGGGCGGCGGGCAGGCCGTTCAGCCAGCGCAGGATCGTGGCGCGTTTCGGCTCGGACAGGTCGCGGGTGACGGGCATGTGGTTGGGGTCGGTGATGTCGCGGGACAGGGCCAGCAGCATCGCGGCCCGCCACGGCCGGACGGCGTCGAGGTCGCCGAGGTTGACCAGGTGCTCGCCCATGATCGGGTAGTGCGTGGCGTAGGGGGCCAGGATGCGCCGCACCGCGTCCTCGAGGTGCTTCTCCGCCGGGGGCTCGTGGGCGTCGCGCACGTGGGCGGCGATGACGTCCATGGACGGGTCGATGCCGGAGCCGTCGAGGTCGAGGGTGCCGTCGGCGTTCCGGCGCGGGCTGTAGGCGACCTGCTCGACGACGCCGTCGAGGCCGGGGCGCGGCCCGTGCGGATCTCCTGCCTCCAGCGTCACGGTGGCGGTGCCGTCGGGGCCGGTGACGACCGAGTCCGGCACGGTCAGCACGGACGCGTCGCCGAGGACGCGGGCGAGGTGGACGGTGACGCCGGCGGCGGGCGCGCCGCGCTCGCGGGCGTGCAGGGTGACGGTGGCGCGGGCGCCGGCCTCGACGCGGTGCACGAAGCCGTCGGCCCGCACGTACAGGCCGTCCCTGGTCTCCCTGGACAGGACGCGCCGGCCGCCGCCGGCGTCGGCGACGAGCAGCGCCAGCGGGCGGCTCTCCAGGGCTTGCGCGGCCTGCGGCGGGAGCGGGAGGGAGACCACCCCCGACGGCGGCGGGGACGGCAGCAGCACGGCGGTGCCGATGTCGATCACGTCCGCGCCGGGCGGCAGCACGTCGCCGGCCTGCACCTGCTCGCCCGGCAGGACGGCCACGTCGATCCTGGCGGCCCGCGGGTGGGCGGGGCCGGGGCTCGCGGCGAACGGGTAGGCGTTGCCGAGGTCCAGCACCAGGCGGTCGCCGCGGACGACGGCGACCGAGCGGCCGAACGACGTCTCGGAGGTCAGGCTGCCCATGTCCAGGCGCCGCCCGGCCACGAACGACAGCGGCTCGCCCGGCGACCACGGGCCGATGCAGCCGGTCAGCCTGCCGGTGGCGAACGCGGCCGTGCAGCGCTGCGCGGTGATCCCGTACATGGTGAACCGGATCGAGAGCCGCTCCGGCGAGCAGTCGCGCAGCTCGGCCAGCAGGGGGACGGCCGCGGCGGCGGGGCCGTATGCGACCTCCTCCAGGACGGAGACGAACGTGGCGCTCATCATGTCGAAGCCGCCGTCGTCGCCGCCGCGCCCCCACAGGTCGCGGAAGGCGGCGGGCCGGAAGCGGCCCGACAGCAGGCTCTCCCCGCGCGGCCCCGTCAGCCGGACCGTCAGCCCCCAGATCTCGGTGGAGACCTGCCAGTCGGGGTCGAGGTCGACGAGCTTGGCGCTGGCCTGGTCGGGGCTGGTCAGCACGTCGAGGCCGAGAGCCGGGTGGCCCGCCGCCAGCGGCTGCCCCGGCCCCGACTCGCCGCCGGTGACCTTGCAGCCGAGCAGGTCGAACGTGCCGCAGCCGTAGGCGTTCCAGCTCGGCTGCGGCGGATCGGGGCTGCCGAAGGAGCCCGGATCGTTGTTCCCCGTCGGGACGTCGCTGAGGAACCTGCCCGCGAACGTCAGCCGCGGGAAGTCGAGGTAGCTCATCGTGTCCGCCTCCTGGCGTCGTCAAAGATGGTGGGCCCCCGAGTACAAGAACCTTGCTGCCGTTCGGGCGTCCCGGCGATGCCCTGCGGGGATAGACCTCAGGGACCCTCCCCCGTTACGACCCGGATCACCCGGATTCTCCGAATCTCCCGGTGGCGTACGGGTACGGCATGGTAGTGATCTGTAAGCGCCTGCCGACCGGGGCAGGGGCCGCGCTCATCCGCCCGCCCGGCGGTGACCACGCACAGCGACGCGACGGCCACCCGTCGTCGACCGAAGGGTGTGAGACTCATCCAGACGCAAGACGGAGGTGCTCGATGCCGTACCTGACCCAGCTCGCCGATGTCGCCCGCCGCACCGGATACCCGGTGACCGAGGTGGCCGGCTGGCGCAGCCGCGGCCACGGGCCGCAACCGGAGGTGCAGGGCATCGTCTGCCACCACACCGCCGGCCCCGCCGGCGGCGGCGACTACCCCTCGCTCGCCGTGGTCCGCGACGGCCGGCCCGGCCTGTCGGGGCCGCTGTCGCAGTTCGGGCTCGGCCGCTCGGGCCGCATCTACGTCATCGCCGCCGGACGCTGCTGGCACAACGCCCCCTCCACCTCGCCGCGGCACGACAACTCCAGCTCGATCGGCATCGAGGCCGAGAACAACGGCACCCAGCCGTGGCCCGCAGCCCAGCTCGACGCCTACCGGCGGCTGTGCGCGGAGCTGTGCCGCGAGTTCGGGCTGCCCGCCTCGCGCGTCAAGGCGCACCGGGAGGTCAACACCGCCAAGCCCGACCCCCACTCCATCGACATGAACGGGTTCCGGGCGGCCGTCGCCGCCCTCATCGCCGGGACGCCCGGCCCGACCTGGACGGAGAAGATCGTGCGGGAACTGCCGCTGATCCGGCTCGGAGACGACAACCACGACGTCAAGACCGTCAGAGGCTGCCTGTTCGCGCGGGGGCACGTGCCCGCCGCCGCCTACGCCGGCGCGCCGGACGGGCTGGCGGGGTGGCTGAACGCCAGCCGGTGCGACGACGGGCTGGTGGAGCTGGTGCGCGGCTTCCAGCGGGCCCAGGGCCTCGACGACGACGGGCTCGTGGGGCCCCTCACGTGGGCGTCGCTGCTGCGGGTCTCGGCCGGCGCCGCGGCCGTCCCGTCCGGCGCGAGCGCGGCCCCGCCCGTGGAGGCGCCGGCGAGCCGGTGAGCGCGTCCTTCGCGCGGGCGAGCCGGTGAGCCCGCCCTTCGCGCTGGTGCGCCGGTGAGCCCGCCCCTGGCGCGGGCGGCGGGGCGGGGCGCCGGGGCGTGGGATACTTCGGGGATGGCGCGGATCGTCTTCATCGGGGCCGGTGACGTGGAGCTGACACGCCGCGTCCTGTCCGCCCTGATGCTCGCCCCCACGCTGCGCGGCGAGCTGGAGGTCGTGCTGCACGACGACGACCCCGGCCGGCTGGCCACGGCCGAGACGCTGGTGCGGGCGCTCGACGCCGAGGCGGGCGCCGACGCGAAGATCCGCAGCGTGTTCGACCGGCGCCAGGCGCTCGAAGGGGCCGACTTCGTGCTCGCCGACCTCGACGTCGGCGGGTTCGAGGCCACGCTGCGCGACTTCGAGATCCCCCACCGCTACGGCCTGCGCCAGACCATCGGCGACACCATCGGCATCGGCGGCGTCTTCCGCGGCCTGCGCACGATCCCGGTGCTGGTGGAGCTGGCCCGGCAGATGGCCGAGGTGTGCCCGCGGGCGTGGCTGCTGAGCTGCACCGACCCGATGGCGATGACCGGGTGGGCGGTGCACGAGGCCACCGGGTTCGAGCGGTTCGCGGGGCTGTGCCACGCGGTGTGCGACACGCACGCCTACCTCGCCGACCTGGTCGGCCGCGACGAGGACGAGATCACCTTCCTCAGCGCCGGGCTCAACCACCAGTCGTTCGTGCTGCGCTTCGAGGCCGGCGGCCGCTCGCTCTACCCCGAGCTCGACGCCGTCCTGGCCGCCGACCCGCAGTTGCGCCGGCACGTGCGCGCCGAGCTCTACCGCACCTTCGGCTACTACCCCACCCAGTCGAGCGAGCACGCCGCCGAGTACGTGCCGTGGATCATGCGCCACCCCGACGAGACCGCGCGGCTCGGCGTGCCGATCGAGGAGTACCTGCGCCGCGTCGGCCAGAGCCTGCACCTGTACGAGGAGACCCGGCGCGCCCTGTCGGCCGGCCACAAGCTGCTCATCCGGTGGCAGCACCAAGAGCCCGCCGCCGCGATGATCCTGGCCCTGCTGACCGGCGAGGAGAAGGAGATCTACGTCAACGTGGCCAACCGCGGCCTGATCGGCAACCTGCCCGCGCAGGCGTGCGTCGAGGTGCCGGCCCTGGTGGGCGCGGCCGGGGTGCGGCCGCGGGCCGTCGGCGACCTGCCCGTGCAGCTCGCCGCGCTCAACCGCACGTTCCTCAACGTCGTCGAGCTGACCGTGCGGGCCGTGCTCGACGGGGAGCGCGCCCACGTCTACCGGGCGGCCATGCTCGACCCCAACACGGCGGCCACGCTGCCGCTGCCCGCCATCCAGGCGCTGTGCGACGACCTGATCGAGGCGCACGGCGACCTGCTGCCGGCGGCGGTGCGCGGATGAGCGGGCCCCTGCCGATGGAGACGCGCACATGAGCGAGTCGATGCCGACCGAGGTGCGGCGCGAGCGCATGCTGGCGATGCTGACCGAGCAGGAGTTCGCGCGGGTCGCGGAGCTGGCCGAGGCGTTCGGGGTCTCCAGCGTGACCGTCCGCGCCGACCTCGACGCGCTGGAGGAGCAGGGCAAGGTGCGCCGGGTGCGCGGCGGCGCCGTGTCGGCCGGGCCGGCGCCGCACGTCGAGCCGTCGTTCGAGCTGTCGCTGGGCACGGCGGCGGTGGAGAAGTCGTCGATCGCGAAGGTGGCCGCGCGGCTGGTCGCCTCGGGCGAGAGCGTGCTGATGGGGGCGGGCACCACCACCACGTACGTCGCCAGGGAGCTCGTGGCGCGGCCCGACCTGACCGAGGTGACGGTGTTCACCAACGGGCTGCGCACGGCGCTGGAGCTGGAGCCCGCGCTGCCCCGCATCTCGGTCGTGGTGACCGGCGGCAGCCTGCGGCGGCAGCAGCACTCGCTGGTCGATCCGCTGGGCGGCAAGCTGCTGGAGGGCATCCGCGCCCACACCGTCATCCTGGGCTGCGGCGGGGTCGACGCGGCCGGCGGGGTGACGAACGTGAGCCTGCCCGACGCGGAGATGAAGCAGCGCATGTTGCGCGCGGCGACCAGGAAGATCCTGGTCGCCGACGCGTCGAAGCTGGGCGTGGTGGAGATGGCGCCGATCTGCGCGGTCGGCGAGATCGACCTGCTGATCACGGGCGAGTCGGCCGACCCCGAGTGCGTGGCGGCGCTGCGCGACAAGGGGCTGGAGGTCGAGATCGCCCGCTGACACGCCCGCGGGCCGCCTGCTCTCAGCGGGCGCGCAGGGGCTCCGGGAGGAGGTCGCCGTGGGCGCGGGTGAGGTCGTCGGCCAGGCTCCAGATGGCGTCCGGCGTGAGCGTGGCCGCCGTGTTCGGGTCGATCATCAGGGCGTGCCGCACGTGGCGGGGGTCGCCTTCCAGCGCGGCCCGTACCGTCAGCTCGTTGACGCTGACGTACGTCCGGTTCAGGGCCGCGCACTGCGGGGGCAGCGCGCCGATCGCGGTGGGCCGCACGCCGGTGGCGTCGGCGACGCACGGCACCTCCACCACGCAGCCCTGCGGCAGGTTGGAGATGAGGCCGTCGTTGACGACGTTGCCGTAGACGACGCGGGGCGTGCCGGTGACGACGCTGTGGATGATCTGGGGGGCGTACTCGTCGGTGCCGGCGATGTCGAGCTCGCCGCCGTGCCGGACGAGGTCGCGGGTGCGCTTGTACTCGGCCAGGTTCTCCTCGCTGACCCGCAGGTACTCCCCCACGGGGATGCGCAGGCGGTCGAGCTCGGAGTCGTGGTGCATCAGCCACGGCACGTACTCGGCGGAGTGCTCGCTGGTCTCGGTCGGGTAGTAGCCGAGCCGCCGGTACATGTCGATGCGCACGCGCCGCCGCAGCTGCGGGTCCGCCACGTCCAGGCGGGGGTACAGGTCCTCGCCGTCGCGTTCGAAGCGCAGCACCCACGCCTGGTGGTTGACGCCGGCCGCGACGTAGGAGATCTCCTCGTACGGCACCGACACCAGCTCCGCGAGGCCGCGCATCGTCCAGTAGACGGAGTGGCACAGGCCGATGACGTTCCTGACCTTGCCCGACAGGTACCAGACGTTCATGGCCATCGGGTTGGTGTAGTTGAGCAGCAGGGCGTCGGGGCAGACCGCGTTCATGTCCGCGGCGAGGGCGTCGAGCAGCGGGAAGGTGCGCAGCGCGCGGAACACGCCGCCGGCGCCGATGGTGTCGGCGATCGTCTGGCGCAGGCCGTACCTGGCGGGGATCTCGAAGTCGGTGACGGTGGCGTCGTAGCCGCCGACCTGCACCATGTTGATCACGAAGTCGGCGCCGTCCAGCGCCTCCCGGCGGTCGAGGTGGGCGGTGACGGTGGCGCTCTCGCCGGTGATGCGGTGGGCGACGGCCTCGGCCACCTGGAGCCGTTCGGGGTCGATGTCGTGCAGCGCGATGCGCATGCCGGCCAGCTCGGGGAAGGCGACGAGGTCGGCGAGCAGCCCCTGGGTGAAGACGACGCTTCCCGCCCCGACGAACACGATCTTCTTCATTGGGTTGCTTCCTCCCAGGTGGGCTGCGCCGCGGTGCCCCCGGCGGCGCGGGTGGACAGGGTGCCGCAGGTCACGGCGACCGACATGCTCTGGCTGAGGGGCAGGCCGCGCAGGAGGGCGGCCAGCAGGCCCGCGTTGAAGCTGTCGCCGGCGCCGACGGCGTCCACGACGGTGGCGGGACGGGCCGGGACCTCGATCAGCTCGCCGTCGGTGAGGGCGAGGGCGCCGCGCTCGCCGCGTTTGACGACGGGCAGGGTGCCGCGGGCGGCCAGCTCCTTGACCGCGTGCTCGACGTCACTGACGGGGCCGGCGACGGCGCCGGCGATCGCCACGGCCTCGTTCTCGTTGGGGAGCAGCACGTCGGTGACCGGCAGGACGTCGGCCAGGCCCGCCCACCGCCCGGCCGGGTCGTCGTTGGTGTCGAGGGAGGTGGACGCGCCCGCCGCCCTGGCCAGCGCGAACAGCCCGGCCAGCCCCGCGGCCAGCAGCGGCTGCAGGAAGTACGAGGAGACGTGCACGTGCGCGGCGCGTTCCAGGAGGGCGGGCGGCACGTCGGTGGCGGCGAGCCGGTCGAGGCAGCCGGGCGCGGTGAGGATGGCCCGGTCGTCGCCGTCCACGAGGACGACGGTCATGGCGGTGGGCACGGCGGGGTCGACGACGCAGGCCGAGACGTCCACGCCGCCGCCGCGCAGCGCGTCCAGGACGAAGGCGCCCGCGGGGTCGTCCCCCACCCGCCCGGCGAACGCGGTGCGCAGGCCGAGCCGGGCGGCGCCGTACGCGGTGATGGCGCCGGAGCCGCCGAGCACGAGGCCGGCGGCGGGGACGAGCTGCTCGCGCTGGCCGAACGCGGGATGGCGAGGCGAACCGGACACGATCACGTCCGGGTTGGCGTCGCCGACGACAAGAAGGTCGAAGGTCGTTCTGGACACCACGGCACAGTCGCAGGAGTTGTGAAAGCTTGTCAACCCTTGCGGATTTTCGAAGGTATTGACAAGACTTCGAAAGTAGCCATGATGGGCTCCAACATTCCGGAGGGAGCATCCACAGTGCGAAGAAGATCCGTGGCGGCCCTGGTCGCGGCGGTCGTCCTGGCCGCCGCAGGCTGCGGAGGGCCGTCCCAGGAGGGCGCCAAGACCGTGGATCCGCAGGCGAAGGTGAAGCTCACGTGGTGGTCGGGGCAGACCTCCGACGCGCAGAAGATCCTCGAAGGGCTGGCCGCCAAGTTCACCCAGCAGCACCCGAACGTCACCATCGAGGTCACCTCGGGCGCCTCCACCACCGATGAGCTGCTGCAGAAGCTGTCCGCCGGCTTCGCCAGCGGCGTCTATCCGGACATCTCCTACGCCTTCGGCAGCTGGGCCTCCCAGCTGCAGGAGTCGGGCAAGACCCTCGACCTGACCGAGAAGGTACGGGACCCGGCGGTCAAGTGGGCGGAGTTCCCCGAGGCGGCCCGCACCACCGCGACCCCCAACGGCCAGGTCATCGGCTTCCCCGCGCTCGTGGACAACCTCGCCCTGCTCTACAACAAGACGCTGTTCGACGCCAAGAAGGTGCCGTACCCGACCGACGAGTGGACCTGGGACGACTTCAGGGCGGCGGCGAAGAAGCTCACCGACCCCGCGGAGAAGATCTACGGCACCGCGTACTCGGTGAGCGCGTCGGAGGACACCACCTGGCACTTCTGGCCGCTGCTGTGGCAGCGCGGCGGCAGCATCCTGTCGCCCGACGGCAAGCAGGCCGCGTTCAACTCGCAGGCGGGGGTGGACGCGCTGGAGTTCCTGCGGGCGATGGCGGTGGACGACAAGAGCGTCTACCTCGACCAGACCGACGAGCGCTACGCGCCGCTGTTCGGGGACGGCCGGATCGCCATGATCATCAACGGGCCGTGGTCGCTGCTCGAACTGAAGACGAAGAAGACCGACTACGGCGTGGCCTTCCTGCCCGGCACCAACGGCGACCACCAGACGGTCTCCGGGCCGGACCTGTGGACGCTGTTCGACAACGGCGACGCCAACCGGGCGTACTGGTCGTTCGAGCTGATGAAGTGGCTCACCTCGGCCGAGGGCGACGCCCAGTGGAACCTGGCGCAGGGCAACCTGCCGCTGCGCGCCTCGGAGACGTCGCTGCCGGAGTACCGGACCTACGTCAAGGAGTACCCGGGCGCGGAGAAGCTGGTGGCCAACCTGGCCAACGCCAAGCAGGCCCGCCCCACCGTCAGCGGGTACGTCGAGATGTCGCGCCACGTCGGCGAGGCCATCGCCAAGGCGTTGCAGGGCGCGGCCACGCCGAAGGCGGCGCTGGACGAGGCGGCCGCCAAGTCGCGCCAAGCGCTGGCCGGGGGCTGAGCATGTCGGTGCTGTTCGCCGGGCGGCGCCAGGCCGCCCCCGCCCACGCGGCCATCCCGTCCGGCCGGCTGCGGTGGCTGCGCCGCAGCCTGGTCGGCTGGGGATTCGCGGGGCCCGCCACCGCGCTCGTCGTGGGCCTGTCGATCTTCCCCGCGGTGTGGGCGTTCCTCATCTCACTGCAGAAGTGGAACGGCATCGCCCCCGCCAAGCCGATCGGCTGGCTGAACTACCAGCTCATGGCCGAGGACCCGGACCTGCTCGCGGCGGTGCGGCACACGCTGGTGTTCACGGTGCTGTTCGTGCCCGCCTCGATCTTCCTCGGGATGCTCGTCGCCGTCGCCCTGAACCGGCCGATCAAGCTGGTCGGCTTCTACCGTACGTGCATCTTCATCCCGTTCGTGGCGTCGGCGGCGGCCACCGGCATCCTGGCCAGCTTCGTCTTCAACCCCCAGTACGGCGCCGCCAACAGCGTGCTGCGCACCCTCGGCCTGCCGCAGCAGCAGTTCCTGGAGAGCCAGTGGCAGGCGCTGCCGGTGATCTGCCTGATCGCGCTGTGGGGCCAGGTCGGCTTCACCGTGGTCGTGTACCTGGCCGCGCTCCAGGACATCCCGAAGGACGTGGTCGAGGCGGCCAGGATGGACGGCGCCAACCGCTGGCAGGTCTTCCGGCACGTCACGCTGCCCGCGCTCGGGCCGGTCACGGTCTTCACCTCCATCTGGCAGACGATCACCGCGTTGCAGCTGTTCGACCTGGTCTTCACCACGACGCGGGGCGGCCCGCTGGGGGCGACGCAGACGATCGTCTACTACGTCTACACCCAGGCGTTCAAGCTCACGAAGTTCGGCTACGGCTCGGCCGTCGCCTACGGGCTGTTCGCCGCGACCATGCTCATCACCGTCGGGATGATCATCTACTCCCGGCGCAGCAGGATCGAGGCCTTCTGATGAGACGCCTGCCGTTCAGCCCCTGGCACCTGCTGCTGATGCCGCTGGCCCTGCTGTTCGCGCTGCCGCTGGTGCAGATGGTGCTGACCGCGTTCATGCCCGACGGCGACATCAACCGCTTCCCGCCCCGCTTCATCCCGACCCGGCTGCAGCTCGACGGCTTCATCGGCCTGTTCACCCAGTCGCAGGCGCTGCGCTGGCTCGCCAACACCGTCATCGTGGCCGCGATCGCGGTGCTCGCGCAGCTCGTGCTCTGCTCGATGGCCGGCTACGGCTTCGCCCGCCTGAAGTTCTTCGGCAGGACCGCCGGCTTCCTGATGATCCTGGCCACCATCATGATCCCGACGCAGCTCCTGATGATCCCGACGTACGTGATGTTCAGCCGGCTCGGCCTGATCGACACCTTGGCGGCGGCGTTCGTGCCGTGGCTGGCGTCGGCGTTCGGGATCTTCCTGATGCGGCAGTTCTTCCTGTCGCTGCCGGCCGAGCTGGAGGACGCGGCCCGCATCGACGGCTGCTCCACGTTCGGCGTGTTCTGGCGGGTGGTGCTGCCGCTGGCCAGGCCGGCGCTGGCGACGCTGACCGTGTTCACGCTGCTCGGCTCGTGGAACGACCTGATCTGGCCGCTGGTCGCGATCAGCGACGAGAGCCTCTACACGATCCAGCTCGGGCTGGCCAACTTCCAGGGCACCCGGCACACGCAGTGGTCGCTGCTCATGGCCGGGAACGTGGTGGCCACGCTGCCGCTGATCATCGCCTTCGTGCTGGCGCAGCGGCAGTTCGTGGCCACGATGACGTTCAGCGGCCTGAAGGGGTGAGCCTCACCAGGCGACCGGTCCTCACCAGACGACCGGCAGAGAGGTCAGCCCGTACACGACGTTCATGGACCGGAACTCCGGCTGCGGCCCCGCCTCCCGCAGCCCCGGGAAGCGCTCGAACAGGGCGGGGAAGGCGATCTGCATCTCCATCCTGGCCAGCGGCGCCCCGAGACAGTGGTGCACGCCGTGACCGAAGGCGACATGCCCCAGGTCGCCCCGGGACAGGTCGAGCCGGTCGGGGTCGGGCACCAGCGCCGGGTCCCGGTTGGCCGCGGCCAGCGAGACCGCCACCACCGCGCCCTCGGGGATGCGCACCCCGGACAGCTCGACCTCGGCCGTGGTGACCTTGAACATGCCCGAGTGCACGATGCTCAGCCAGCGCAGCAGCTCCTCCACCGCCGCGCCGATGCGCTCGGGCTCCTTGCGCAGCAGCGCGAGCTGGTCGGGATGGCGCAGCAGGGCCAGCGTGCCGAGGCCGAGCATGTTGGACGTCGTCTCGTGGCCGGCCACCAGCAGCAGGCTGCCGATGCCGATCAGCTCGCCGGTGGACAGGTCGTCGCCGTGCTCCCGCACCAGCATGCCGAGCAGGTCGTCGCCCGGCTCCACGCGCGAGCGGGCGACCAGCTCGCCCATGTACGCGCGCGCGGCCTCGCGGATCGGCGCCCGCTCCTCCAGCGACAGCGACAGGTCGAGCAGCCTCGACGTGCGCCGCTGGAACTCCTCCCGGTCCGCGTACGGCACGCCGAGCAGCTCGCAGATCACCAGCGACGGGATCGGCAGCGCGAACGACGCCACCAGGTCCGCCGGCGTGCCCGCCGCCTCCATCGCGTCCAGGCGCTGCCGGACGATCTCGTGGACGCGCGGCTCCATGCGCCGCATGCGGCGCATCGTGAACTCGGCCGTCAGCATCCGGCGCAACCGCGTGTGCTCCGGCGAATCGAACAGCAGCAGGTGGCCCGCCCGCTGCGCCTCCACCTGCTCCGGCGGCATGTCGGGCGCGCCCGGCGGGCGCGGCTGCCGCCCGTAGCTGAAGCGTTCGGGGTCGCCCAGCACCTCACGGACGTCGGCGAAGCGGGTCACCACCCACACGTCCAGGCCGAACGGGGTGGCGACCCGGCGCACGCCCTCCCGCTCGCGCACCGCGACGAGCTCGGGGGCCGGGTCGAACAGGGAGCGGCGCATGTAGAGGGGTAAGGTCGCGGAATCGCTCATGTCATCTCCCGATGCCTTCACCAGGTGACCTGGAAGGACGTCAGCCCGTACACGACGTTCATGGACCGGAACCCGGGCCGCGGCCCCGCCTCGCGCAGCCCGGGGAAGCGCTCGAACAGGGCGGGGAAGGCGATCTGCATCTCCATCCTGGCCAGCGGCGCGCCCAGGCAGTGGTGCACGCCGTGGCCGAAGGCCACGTGCCCCAGGTCGCCGCGGGACAGGTCGAGCCGGTCGGGGTCGGGCACCAGCGCGGGGTCCCGGTTGGCGGCCGGCAGGGCGCACGCCACCACCGCGCCCTCCGGGATGCGCACCCCCGACACCTCTACCTCGGCCGTGGTGACCTTGAAGACGCCGGAGTGCACGATGCTCAGCCAGCGCAGCAGCTCCTCCACCGCCGCGCCGATGCGCTCGGGCTCCTTGCGCAGCAGCGCGAGCTGGTCGGGATGGCGCAGCAGGGCCAGCGTGCCGAGGCCGAGCATGTTGGAGGTGGTCTCGTGGCCCGCGAGCAGCAGCAGGTCGCCGATGCCGGCCAGCTCGCCGGCGGTCAGCTCGTCGCCGTGCTCGCGCACCAGCATGCCGAGCAGGTCGTCGCCCGGCTCCTTCCTCGACCTGGCGACCAGCTCCCCCATGTACGCGCGGGCGCCGTCACGCGCCTCGGCCCGCTCCTTCATGGGCAACGACAGGTCGAGCAGCCTCGTCGTGCGCCGCTGGAACTCCTCCCGGTCCGCGTACGGCACGCCGAGCAGCTCGCAGATCACCAGCGACGGGATCGGCAGCGCGAACGAGGCCACCAGGTCCGCCGGAGGGCCCGCCGCCTCCATCGCGTCGAGGTGGTCGGCCACGATCTCCTTGACGCGCGGCTCCAGCCGCCGGATGCGGCGCATCGTGAACTCCGGCGTCAGCATTCGGCGCAACCGCGTGTGCTCCGGCGGGTCGTACATCAGCAGGTTGCCCGCCCGCACCGCCGCGAGCTGCTCCTGCGACAGCGGCGGCGCGCCCGGCGGGCGCGGCTGCCGGGCGTTGCTGAACCGCACCGGGTCGCCCAGCACCTCACGGACGTCGGCGAACCGGGTCACCACCCAGATGTCCAGCCCGAACGGGGTGGGGACGCACCGCACGCCCTCCCGCTCGCGCACCGTGACGAGCTCCGGATCCGGGTCGAACAACGAACGGCGCATGTAGAGCGGTAGAGCCGCGGAATCGCTCATGTCGTCTCCCTACGGGGGATCTGCGCTGACCGCACCTCCCGATGCTAGGCGCTCCCGTCCGCCCGTGAGCGGCCCGGCGGCACGAGATCGCCGAGCGACAGGGCCAGCCACAGGTGCAGGCGGTGGCCGGGGTCCGAGAACGGGCGGCCCGAGACGCGTTCCGCGGTGGTCAGGCGGCGGCGCAGCGTGTTGCGGTGCACGCCCAGGCGCCTGGCCGCCAGCTCCAGGTTCTCCCCCGCCTCCAGGTACGCCCGGACCGTGGCCACCAGGTCGCCGCCGTGCCGGGCCTCGTGCTCGACCAGCGGGCGCAGCACGGCGGCGGAGAAGCGGCGGGCGGCCTCCGGGACGAAGGCGTCCCTGAGCAGGGCGGCGGCCTCCAGCTCGTCCACGTGCGTGTAGCCGGGGCCGCGGCCGGCCAGGGCGGTGGCGTGGCGGGCGGCGGCGGGCAGCTCGTCCAGGTCGTGTGCCCGGCAGCCGCCGCCCGGGGCGCCCAGCCTGGCGCACAGCCGCGCGCCCCGCGACCGGCCGTCCCGGGCCTGGGGACCCTCCGGCAGCAGGTCTTCGGGGAGCGGGTCTTCGGGGAGCACGAAGAGGGTCGTTCCGTCGGGGCGGACGCAGACGAACGCGTGTTCCTCCGCGTCCGGGCCGGCCAGCACGTCCTCCAGCGCCTCCATCGCCGTCTCCGCCGGGATCGCCGCCCGCACCGCGATCACCTCGTACGGCGGCGCCGCCGGGCACAGCTCGCCGAGCTGGCGCGGCGTCAGGGTGCCGTCGAGCACGGCCGACAGCAGCGCGGCCCGCTGCGCGTGCGCCCTGGCCCGGCCCGCCCGCGCGCCCGCCAGCCCCATCGCCAGCAGGCAGGCCGCCTGGTTGGCGAGCATCCTGGTGTGCCACTCCAGGGGTGCGGCGGTGCGGATCGCCAGCCAGCCGCTCGGCGGGCCGGTGAAGCCGAGGCTCTGCACCTGGACGGCGTGCAGGCCGTCGTCGAGCACGGTGGCGCCGCGCCGCGCCATGCCCCGGGCCGCCGCGACCGCCCTGGCATGCCAGGACGTTCCCCGGGACGAGCCGGACGAGCCCGACGAGCCGGACGAGGCGGAGGAAGCGGAGGAAGCGGACGCGCGGGGCGTCCCGTGCGGGCCCAGCAGCAGGGCCTCGCCGCCCGTGTGCTCGGCCAGGGCCCGCACGATGCCCGTGCTGCCCGCGTGCAGCGCCGCCCGCGCCATCGCCTCCTGGGCGGCCACGACGCGCCGCTCGCCGCGTACCCGCTCGTCGGCGTGCCAGCGGGCGACCGCCTCCGTCACCGCGATGAACGGCGTCAGGATCTCCAGCACCGGCAGGCCGCAGTCGTCGGCGGCGGCCAGCACCTCGCCGGGCACCGAGGTCAGCGCCTCCCCGAGGGCGAAGGCGAGCGCCGCGCAGCCCGCGCCGACCAGCCGCTCGACGTACGCGCGCCGCCCGGCCGCGTCGGCGGGCAGGCCGAGGCCGATCGTCATCACCAGCTCGCCGCCCAGCAGCCACGGCACCGGGTCGGTCAGCTCCGACACGTGCGCCCACCGCACCATCCGCGTCAGCCCCGCGCGCCCGGCCAGCAGCCGCATCTCCATGGCCGGCAGGGTCATCACCTGGGCCACGCTCAACGCCACGGCGCCACCTCACGAGTGTGCATACCGCACTCTAATTCACCGCCGGTGGTGCGTTTCGTCCCGGCTCTCCTCCCCCTGAGCTGCGCTTATCGTCGTCGCACCCCCTACAACCGGAGGATCCATGAACCGCGCCACCCGGGCGGCCGGCGCCGCCTTCGTCGGGACCACGATCGAGTGGTACGACTTCTACGTCTACGCCACCGCGGCCGCCCTGCTCTTCGACGACCTGTTCTTCCCCAACGCCTCCAGCCCCACGGTGGCGCTCATGGCGTCCTTCGCCACCTACGCGGTCGGCTTCTTCGCCAGGCCGCTCGGCGGCATCGTGTTCGGCCACTTCGGCGACCGGGTCGGCCGCAAGTCGGCGCTGGTGGTGACGCTGCTCATGATGGGCGGCGCCACGTTCCTGGTCGGCCTGCTGCCCACGTACGACTCCATCAGCGCGCTCGCGCCGGTGCTGCTGGTGCTGCTGCGCTTCGTGCAGGGGCTCGCGGTCGGCGGCGAGTGGGGCGGCGCGGCGCTCATGGCCGTCGAACACGCGCCGGCGGGCAGGAAGACGTTCTACGGCGGGTTCGCGCAGCTCGGCAACCCGGCGGGCGCGCTGCTCGCGACCGGCGCGTTCAGCCTCATGAGCCTGTCCGGCGAGCAGGCCATGCAGGCGTGGGGCTGGCGGGTGCCGTTCATCGTCTCGGCCGTGCTGGTGCTGGTCGGCCTGTTCATCCGGCTGCGGGTGGAGGAGTCGCCCGTCTTCGAGGCGGCCGAGCGGACCGGGGTGCCGATCAAGGAGGTGTTCCGCACGTCGTGGCGGTCGGTGCTGCTCGGCGTCGGCACGCTGCCGGTCGCGATCGGCGGCTACTACCTGCTGACCACGTTCCTGCTGTCGTACGCGACCGGGCCGTCCGTCGGCGCGTCCGAGCAGCTCATCCTGAACGGCCTGAGCTTCGCCTCGTTCGTCGAGCTGGTCGCCACGCTCGGCATCGCCTGGCTGGGCGACCGGTTCGGCGCCCGCAAGGTCGCCGTCTGGTTCCTGGTGCTGACGGCGTTGCTGGCCGTGCCGCAGTTCGCGGTGCTCGGCTCCGGGAACGCGGTGCTGATCTTCGCGTTGCTCGGGCTGATGCGGCTGGCCACGTCCGGCACGTACGGGCCGATGGCCGCGATCCTGGCCGAGATGTTCCCGCCGCAGGTCCGCTACACCGGGATCTCGCTCGCCTACCAGGGCGCCGGCGCGATCTTCGGCGGCCTGTCGCCGCTGGCCGCCACCGCGCTCGTCGGCGCGTACGGCGGCGCCGCCTGGCCGGCCGTGGCGCTGCTCGTCGGCATGTGCGTGCTCAGCGTCATCTGCCTGGCCGTGGCGCCGCGCCACCGCGACCGCAAGCCCGTCCCCTCGACCATCGCCGAATAGACCGAACAGCTCGTCAGCGAACAGGAGAGTCCTCTCATGTCCACCACGACCGTCATCACCGGCGGCAAGGTCATCACCATGGACCCGGCGAACCCGCACGCCCACGCCGTGGCGGTGCGCGACGGCCGGATCCTGGCCGTCGGCCGCGAGCCGGACGTGCTGGCCGCCGCCGGCCCCGGCGCGCGCCTGGTCGACGCGGGCGGGCGCAGCGTCCTGCCGGGCTTCATCGACCCGCACAACCACCTGCTGTCCACGGCCGAGACGCTGGTGGCGGTGGACGCCCGCTACCCGGCCGTCGGCAGCGCCGCCGACCTGGTCGCCGCCATCGCCGCCGAGGCCGCCAGGACGCCCGCCGGCCAGTGGATCAGGGCGTACGGGATGGACGACGCCAAGTTCCCCGGCGGCCGGCCGACGCGGCGCCAGCTCGACGAGGCCACCACCGACCACCCCGTGATCGTCTACCACGTGTCGGGGCACCAGGCCGTGGTGAACTCCGCCGCGCTCGCCTGGCGCGGCATCGGCGAGGACGTGCCCGACCCGGCCGGCGGCGCGTTCGTGCGCGACGAGGGCGGCCGGCTGACCGGCATGGTGCTGGACTCCGCCATGGAGCTGCTGCTGCCCGTCGCCGTGGACATCGGCTGCCACGGCCCCAACTTCCACGTCGACCTGCCGCTGGAGCAGCTGCGGTCGTGGCTGGAGCTGGCCGGCGGGACGTACCTGCGGGCTGGCGTCACCACCGTGTGCGACCCGCAGGTGTCGCGGCGGGAGCTGCGGGTGTACCGGTCGGCGTGGGAGGCGGGCACGCTGCCCGTGCGCACCGCCGTCATGCCGCTGTCGCACATGCTGGACGAGCTGACCTCGATCGGGCTGGCCGGGCCGTTCGGCGATGACCGGCTGCGGTTCGGCGCGATGAAGTTCTACTGCGACGGGACGCTGCTCGGCGGCACCGCCATGTTCGAGGAGCCGTACGGGGACGGCTTCACCGGCTCCCTCTACCACGAGCCCGCCCAGCTCGTGGAGCTGGTCCGCAAGGCGGCCTCCGCCGGCTGGCAGGTCGGCATCCACACGCAGGGCGACCGCGCCATGGGCTACTCCCTCGACGCGATCAAGGCCGCCGTGGCCGTGTCGGGCGACGACGCCAGGCCGCGCGTCGAGCACTGCGGGCACCCGACTCCGGCGCAGGTCAGGGAGTTCGCGGCGCTCGGGGTGATCCCCGTCAACCAGCCCAATTTCCTGTACGACAGCGGCACCGACTTCGTGCGCCGGCTCGGCGAGCGGCGGGCGCACCGGCTGCAGCCGATGCGCGAGGAGCTGGACGCCGGGCTGCGGCCGGTGCTGTCCAGCGACTCGTTCGTGTCGTCGCTGCGGCCCATGGAGACCATCTCCAACGCGGTCCGGCGGCGGACCCGCGAGGGCGGGCCCATCGGGGCCGAGCAGGCGATCACGCTGGAGGAGGCGCTGCGGGCGCACACCATCGACGCCGCGTACGCGCTGCGCATGGAGGACCGGATCGGGTCGCTGTCGGTGGGCAAGCTCGGGGACGTGGTCGTCCTGGACGCCGACGTGACCGCCCTGCCGGCCGAGAGGCTTTCGGGGGTGGACGCGTGGCTGACCATGCTGGACGGGGACATCGTCCACCAGGCCTGACCCGGGCGCGCGGCCGCTCAGCGACACGCTGCGGCGTGGCGTCGTGCACCGGCCCCCGAGGTGGTGCGGAGTCCTACCGCCGCGACCTCACCGCCACCGGCACGACCGCCCATGCGGGCCGCTCCGGCGCCTGGAACGCGGTGGCGCCCCGGCCAGGGTGAGCCCAGGCCGGGGCGGTTCTCACGAGGGTCAGTCCTGAGTGCCGAACCCGCCCAGGGCGACCGGCTTGGGACGTTCGCACGTGCTCTCCACGTTCACCGCCCGGTCCTCGTGCGCCGAGGCGAGCAGGGACTCCATGACGTCGAGCACGTGGAAGGCCAGCGTGCCGCCCGCGCGGGGTTCGCGGCCCTCGGCGAGGTCGATCAGGCCGACCCCGCGGCCGGCGTCGGCGTAGCCGGCCGACACCGGGAGCGGGCGCGGGCCGTCGTCGCCGAGCCGGGTCAGCAGCACCTCGCCGTCGAAGTGGTTGGGGTCGGGCACCACGAGGGAGCCGCGCTCGCCGTGCACCTCGATGTTGGGGGCCTTGGTGGCCACCGCGTCGAAGCTCATGACCAGCGTGGACAGCGCGCCGGACTCGTGCACGAGCACGCCCGTGACGTGCGTGTCCACGGTGACGGGGATCTCCTCGCCCTGGCGCGGCCCGGAGCCGATCGTGCGCTTGGCCCGGGTGCGGCTGGCCGCGCCGATCACCTTCGCCACGGGCCCGAGCAGCGTCACCAGGCTGCTGACGTAGTACGGGCCCATGTCCAGGAGCGGGCCGCCGCCGGGCACGTAGTAGAAGTCGGGGTTGGGGTGCCAGCGCTCGTGCCCCGGCGTCACCATCGTCGCCGTGGCGGCGATCGGCCGGCCGATGAGGCCGTCGTCGATGGCCTGGCGGGCGGTCTGCGTGCCGGTGCCGAGCACCGTGTCGGGCGCGCAGCCCACTCGTACCCCCGCCGCCTGCGCCGCTTCCAGGACGCGGCGCGCGTCCTGGCCGGTCGCGGCGAGCGGCTTCTCGCAGTAGACGTCCTTGCCCGCCGCGATCGCCTGGAGGGCGATCTCGGCGTGCGCGGCGGGGATGGTCAGGTTGAGCACGGCGCCGATGCGCGGGTCGGCCAGCAGCTCCGCGACGCTCAGCACGTCCACGCCCGGGTACGCCGCGACCGCCTCCCGCGCGCGTTCGAGGTCGAGGTCGGCCACGGCCACCAGTCGGACCTGCGGCAGCCGGTCGATGGTGCGCAGGTACTGGGCCGAGATGGCTCCGAGACCGACGATGCCGAGGTTCAGCGGCTGGCCCACAACATTCCCCTCTCGATGATGGTGCGCACGCTGTCGTGCTGGAGGACGTCGAGGCTGTGCCCCGGGGTCGCGACGAAGATGCGGCCCTTGCCCCAGCGGCGCGTCCAGATCGCCGGCGAGGTCACCTCCCGGTGCCAGGGGTCCCACGGGCGCACCTTCTGCGTCGTGGTCGCCAGCACGTCGTTGTAGTCGTCGGCCAGCACCCAGTACTGCTCGGTGACCAGGTCGAAGTCGCCGATGCCCTGGGTGATGGGGTGCGTGGCCGCCTCGGGCAGCATGTTCACGGTGTAGGGGACGAAGTTGTGCCGCTCGGTGCCCGCGTCCTCGTCGTCGGGGTGCTTGCCGGGGTGGCAGGCGAACTGGCCGCCGATGAGGTGCAGGTAGTCGGAGGAGTTGCGGTAGGAGTCGGCGATGCCGCCGTGCCAGCCGGCCATGCCGGTGCCGGCCTCGATGGCCGCCCGCAGGCCCTTGAGCTGGTCCTGCTCGATGGTGCCCATCGTGTAGCACTGCACGATGAGGTCGATCTCGGACATGAACGCGGGGTCCGCGTAGGGCGCCGGGCTGTCCGCCAGCCGCACCTCGAACCCGTTCTTCTCCAGGAAGGGGACGAACAGGTCGGTGGCCACCACCGGGACGTGCCCTTCCCATCCGCCTCGCACCACGAGGACCGTACGTTTGTGCTCGCCCGCCATGCATTCGCCAATCACTCGATGAACCACAAAAAAGGCCGTGCGCCACTTAAGTCCCAAAAGAGGCACACTCCGCTAATTGTGGCCGAGTGAGGGCCATAACGCCCAGTGCTATTTCTGGACGCGCCGCTGGTGCCGTCGCACCTTCGTCCGGTTGCCGCACCGGCTCATCGAGCACCAGCGGCGCCGGCCCGCCTGGGAGCGGTCCACGAACCGCAGGCCGCACCGGTCGGACCCGCACACCCGCACCCGCCGCACCTCCGGCGACAGCAGCAGCTCGGCCGCGTCGCGGGCGACCAGCCCGAGCCCGGCCGCCACGTCATCGGCCAGGTCCGGCGCGCTCGCCGCCTCCAGCCGGCCGTCCCGGACGAGGAGCTGGAGCAGCGGGCGGGGGGCCGCCCGCACCGCCTCGTTGATCGTGCGCACGTCCGCCGGGCCGGGCAGGCCGCCCCCGGCCACGCTCAGCACGGCCCGGTCGATCGCCTCGCGCAGCGACCTGGCCGGGGCGAGCGCGTCGGCGGCCGCATCGGCCTCTTGAGTGACCAGCCCGGCTCCGCGCAGCCAGCGCAGCAGGTCGTCCGGCTCCTGGAGGGTCTCCCGGGGCACGGCCCAGCGGTCGCGCAGGGTGTTCACGAAGTCGAGGCACACCCGGCCGCCGTCCCGGATCCACTCGTCGTCCGCCGTCATGCCACCATTGTCCTGCACCTGTTACTAACCCCATGAAGAGGTTAAGGGAGGACGTCCATGAAGACGACAGGAGTGGCCCGGGTCGGCGGGATCCGCCTGCACTACACCCGCGCCGGCTCGGGCCCGCTGCTGGTCCTGCTGCACGGCTGGCCGCAGACCGGCCTGTGCTGGGAGCCGGTGCTCGCCCCGCTCGCCGCCGGCCACACCGTGGTCGCCCCCGACCTGCGCGGGTACGGCCTGAGCGACAAACCGGCCACCGGCTACGACAAGCGGCGGATGGCGGCCGACATCGCGGAGCTGGTGACCTCCCTCGGCTTCGACCGGGCCTCCGTCGTGGGCCACGACCGGGGCGCCCGCGTGGCCCACCGGTGGGCGCTGGACCGCCCCGACCAGGTGGAGCGGCTGGCCGTGCTGGACGTGGTGCCGACCCGCGAGATGTTCCGCCGCCTGGACGCGTCCGTGGCCTCGTCGTACTGGCACTGGCTCTTCCACCTCCAGCCCGACCTGCCCGAACGGCTCGTGGGGCACGACGTGCGCGGCTACCTGGAGTTCTTCTTCGAACGCTGGACCTACAACCGGCACGGCCTCTCCCCCGAGGCGGTGGACGCCTACGTGCGGGCCTTCTCGCGGCCCGGCGCGCTGCGGGCCGGCTTCGACGACTACCGCGCCCACGAGCTGGACCTCGCCCTCGACGACGAGGACGCCGCCGCCGGCCGCCGCCTGACGATGCCGCTGCTGGCCCTGTGGGGGTCGGCGGGGCTGCCCGCGCGGCTGCCCACGCTGGAGATCTGGCGCGAGTACGCCGAGGACGTGCGCGGCGCCGAGATCCCCGCATGCGGCCACTTCATCCCCGAGGAACGCCCCGACGCCCTCCTCGCCCACCTGCGGGACTTTCTGCCCGGCGGCGCCGCCATCGGGGCGATCACCGCTCTCTAGCCGTCGCGGTCATCCCGTTCCCGCCGCGGTCACTGAAGGATGGACGCCTGCGCTTCTCGCGCACTCGGGACACGACGAACGGACAGGTGGTGGCTGGTGCGGCACCGCCTGCGGCGGCGGGCCCGTCTCCTCGCCCCGCCGCTCCCGCCGCCGGACGAGGTCGTGGACAGCCGTCCATCTCCGTCCCCCCTTCCCGGGCCGGCCCTCGCGCCCGTCCTTCCTGAGCCGGCCCTCGTGCCCGCCGTCCCGGAGCCGGCGGAGCCCGCCGTCCCGGCCAGGACCGTGCCCATCACGATCGTCCTGGAGCCGCATCGGGAGCTGGACGAGAGCGGCCGCGCGGCGGAGCCGATCGGCCACCTGCGGGTGGCGGACACGCCGCGAGGTGCCGAGCCGGAGGACGGGCGACGCGCGTGCGGGAGCTGCCGCCCCTTGATCTCGTCCAGCGGTGTCGTTCCCCGACGTCGCGGCCGAGATCCGGGTGGCGGGGCACGAGCTGGCGGTGAAGGGCGTCGCCCTGGCCGCCGTCGGCGAGGATCTGCGCGTCCGCGAGAAGGTGTGCGCCGAGCCGGCCCGCGTCGAGCTGGCCGCGGTGGCGGAGCTGACGTGCGAGGACCTCGGCGTGAAACCGCCGGAGTTGGACGACCTGCTCCCCAAGGCGGAGGAGGAGCCTGCCTGCGCGCCGGCGCCGCCCGTCCTCGAAGAGGAGCCGGTTGACGAACCGGTCGAACGTTTCTGGTCCTGGTGAGTGCCGTCCCGATGGGAGTGTGATGCGTACCTTTCCCCGGTGGTTGCGCTGGTCCGGCGCGCTGTTGCTGTCCGCCGCCGTCCTCGGCGCGGGAGCCTTCCTGTACGGGCAGAGCCTGGAGGACGCCGACCGCTACGCCAGCGTCGGCAGCCTGGCGATCGGCGCGGCGGGCCTGGTGCTGACCGTCGTGTCCATGATCCGGCAGCACCAGGCCACTCCTGACCCGCCGCCCGAGGCCGCCGTGCCGGCCTCGCAGGTGAACGTGCACGGTGACGGCAATGTCGTCGTGCAGCCCCAGGCGCCCGTGTACCTGAGCAGCGTCAAGTACTACGGCCCTGTGGACGGGGCGGGAGGTCAGGACGGGGGGAGGGCGCGGCGGGCGTAGGCGCGGACGTCGGCGTCCGTGTCGTCGAGCGCGCCCCGCAACGCCCGTTCCACCTCGGGCAGGGCCGCCCACGAGCCGAGCGCCACCACCGCGGCCTTGCGGACGTCGAGGTTGGGGTCCGACAGGGCCGCGGCCAGCGGCGGCGCCGCCGTGGCGGGGTCGGCGGCGGCCAGGCAGCGCGCCGCCCCCACCCGCACCTCCCACGCGGGGTCCCGCAGCCCGTCGAGGGCCGGCGCCACCAGCGGGTCGCCGGTGGCGGCCGACGACTCCAGCGCGGCGGCCCTGACGAGGGGGTCGGCGTCGGCGGCGAGGACGGCCAGGGCGGGCGACGGCTTGCCGACGAGGCCGAGGCCCTTGGCGGTCCACACCCGGACCTCCCGCGACGGGTCCCCGGCCGCGTCGGCCACCTCGGCGGCGGCGTCGAGGGAGACCAGCCCCCTGATGGCGGCGATCCGCACCCGGTGGTCGGGGTCGGCGAGGGCGGGGCGGAACCGTTCGATGCCGCCCAGCCGCAGGGCGCGCAGCACGTCCAGGACCGCCGCCCGTACGGTGGCGTCGCCGCCGGCCAGCCGCGCGGCCAGCGCGGTGGCCAGCTCATCGGTGGCGGGCAGGACCTCGACCAGCTCGATCAGGCCGGTGGCGGCGGCCCGCCGGACGGTGCCGTGCGCGTCGTCGAGCGCCGCCGCCAGCGCCAGGCCGGTGCCCTGTGGGACGGTCTCGGTGAGGGTGGCGATGGCGGCGCGGCGCACCTTCGGGTCGGGGTCGGCGAGGTAGGGGGCCAGGTCGGCGACGGCGGGCTGCTGCTCGGCCAGCCGGTGCAGCTCCAGGATGCGCGGCGAGCGGCCCACGGCGGCGTGCCGCACCCGCTCGCCGGTCTGGCGCCGCGCGACCGCCACGCTGCCCCGCGTCCCGAGCACCACCGGCTCGGCGGCGACCGGCGTGAACTCCTCGACGGGCACCAGGTACGGCTCCACCGGCCGCTTGACGAACTCCATCGCCCCGTCGGCCCGCTTGCGCAGGTTGAGGTGGAACAGCCACTCGGCGTCGTCGCGGCCCGGCAGGTCGGCCCGCTCGTGGTAGAGGCCCCACCGGCTCTCGGTGCGGGCCAGCGACGAGCGGGCCGCCATCTCGGCGCAGTCGCGGATGAAGTGCACCTCGGCGCAGCGCATCAGCTCGTGCGGCGTCCGCGCGCCCATGGCGGCGATCTCCTCCCGCATCCGCTCGAACGACTCCAGCGCGATCTCCAGCTTGGCCCCGGTCTTCGGCGGCGCCACGTAGTCGTTGACGAAGCGGCGCAGCTTGTACTCCACCTGCTGCTGCGGCGGCCCGTCCGGGTGGCGCAGCGGCCGGTAGACGAGCTCCTGCGCGGCGGCGATCTGGTCCTCCGGCAGCGCGCCGGGCGGGCGGTGGTGGGCGGCGGCGTGCGCGCCGGCGAGGTCGCCGAAGACGAACGCGCCGATCATGTAGTTGTGCGGCACGCACGCCAGGTCGCCCGCCGCGTACAGGCCGGGCACGGTGGTGGCGCCGTGCTCGTCCACCCACACGCCCGAGGCGGAGTGACCGCCGCACAGGCCGATCTCCGAGATGTGCATCTCCACGTCGTGGGTGCGGTAGTCGTGGCCGCGCCCGGCGTGGAACGTGCCCCGGGTCGGGCGTTCGGTGGTGTGCAGGATGTTCTCGATGGCGGTGACGGTCTCGTCGGGCAGGTGCGACAGCTTCAGGTAGATGGGGCCGCGCGCTGAGCCGATCTCGGCCGACACCTCGGCCATCATCTGCCCCGACCAGTAGTCGGAGTCGACGAACCGCTCCCCCTTGTTGTTGACCTGGTAGCCGCCGAACGGGTTGGCCACGTACGCGCAGGCCGGGCCGTTGTAGTCCTTGATCAGCGGGTTGATCTGGAAGCACTCGATGCCGCTGAGCTCGGCGCCGGCGTGGTAGGCCATGGCGTAGCCGTCGCCGGCGTTCGCCGGGTTCTCGTACGTGCCGTACAGGTAGCCAGAGGCGGGCAGCCCGAGCCGGCCGCACGCGCCGGTCGCGAGGATCACCGCGCCGGCGGCGACCGTCACGAACCGGCCAGAGCGCGAGTCGAAGCCGGCCACGCCGACCGCCCGGCCGCCGGAGGTGAGCACCCTGACCGGCATGACGCGGTTCTCGATGCGGACCTTCTCCCGCAGGTGGCGCTGCCGCAGCACCCGGTAGAGGACCTTCTTGACGTCCTTGCCCTCCGGCATCGGCAGCACGTAGCTGCCGGAGCGGTGCACCCGGCGCACGGCGTACTCGCCGTGCTCGTCCTTCTCGAACTTCACGCCGTAACGCTCCAGGCGGCGCACCATGTCGTGGCCCCTGGTCGCGGTCTGGTAGATCGTCTTCTGGTTGACGACGCCGTCGTTGGCGCGGGTGATCTCGGCGACGTAGCCCTCGGGTGTCGCCTTGCCGGGGATGACGGCGTTGTTGACGCCGTCCATGCCCATGGCCAGCGCGCCGCTGTGGCGCACGTGCGCCTTCTCCAGCAGCAGCACCCGGGCGCCGTGCTCGGCGGCCGTGATGGCGGCCATCGTCCCGGCGGTGCCGCCGCCGACGACCAGCACCTCGCACTCCAGGTGCAGGCGGTCCTCGATCGCGGGGATCTCCACGTTCACAACTCCTCGAGAATCTGGGCGCGCAGCGCGGTACGGTCGGCGGCGGAGTCGCGGGGGCCGGGCACGTCCACGATGGTGCGGATGCCGCCGTGCCCCAGCACCACCACCCGGTCGGCGAGCAGCAGCGCCTCGTCCACGTCGTGGGTGACGAAGACGACCGTCGCCCGCGTGTCGCGCAGCACGTCGAGCAGCAGGGCCTGCATGCCGGCGCGGGTCTGCGCGTCGAGCGCGCCGAACGGCTCGTCCATCAGCACCGCGCGCGGCGCCCCCGCCAGGGCGCGGGCGAGCTGGACGCGCTGCCGCATGCCGCCGGACAGCTCGCGCGGCAGCCGGTCCTCGTGCCCCTCCAGGCCGACGCGGGCCAGCCACTCCCGCGCCACCGCCTTCCGCTCGCCCCGGGGCAGGCCGCGCAGGCGCAGCGGCAGCTCGACGTTGCGCCGCACCGTGCGCCACGGCAGCAGCCCGTCGTCCTGGAAGACCATCGCCCGCTCCCGCGACGCGCCGGTGATCTCCTCGTCGCCGGCCAGGGCCCGGCCGCCGTGCACGGGCAGCAGCCCGGCCAGCGCCCGCAGCAGCGTCGACTTGCCGGACCCCGACGCGCCGACGATCACCAGCACCTCTCCTGGCCGGATCGTCAGGTCGATCCCGTTCAGTACGGGGCCGCGCGCGTACCCGAGTGACAGCGACTCCAGCGTGATGCCCAGCGTCACGACGCCTCCTCCGCCCTGGGCAGCCAGCGCGTCACGCGGCGGCCCGCCAGCTCCACGGCGGCCGAGGTCAGCCAGCCGAGCAGGCCGATGGTGAGCATGCCGACGATCACGGCGGGATAGTCGACGATCGTGTACGACATCCACGTCCGGTAGCCGACCCCCAGCTCCCCCGAGATCATCTCCGCCGAGATGACGCAGATCCACGACACGCCCATGCCTACCGACAGGCCGCCGAACACGCCCGGCAGGATCCCCGGCAGCACCACGTGCCACAACACGTGCCGCCGGCCGCCGCCCAGCGTCCTGACCGCGTCCTCCCACAGCGTGGGCAGGGCCCGGACGGCGTGCCGGGTGCTCACCATGATCGGGAAGAACGCGGCGGCGAACGTGATGAACACGATGCCCTGCTCGTCCGCCGGGAACAGCAGGATGGCCACCGGCACCAGCGCGATCGCCGGGATGGGCCGCGCGGCCTCGAACAGCGGCGTCAGCACGTCCCCCGCCCTGGCGGACCTGGCCACCAGCACGCCCGCGGCCACCCCCGCGACCGCGGCCAGGCCGAAACCGGTGAGGATCCTGATCAGGCTCTGCAGCAGGTCGAGCCAGTAGAGCGGGGTGGTGACCCGGCTCGCGGCGCGGGCGCCGATCTCGCCCAGCGTGGGCAGCCGGTCGAAGCGCAGCCACAGGTGGGCATCGGTGACGGTGAGCAGCTGCCAGAGGGCGGCGGCGGCCAGCAGCGACCCGGCCCTGACGAGCCGCCGCCGCCCCTTGCCGCCTGCCCTGGGACGCCGGCCGACGGCGCCCGCCTGTGCCACGTCCGGTGGCGGCTCGGCCGCCCTGATCGTGTCCGGCAGGGTCGCGGTCGGCGGGGCGGGGTCGGTGCGGGTCTCGGTGGTCATCGGGCGTCGCCTCCTTCCGCCGCCGACCTGAGCGCCTCCGCGTAGGTGATCGGCTCGGTCTCCGGGTGCCGCTCGCGGTAGGCGTCCGCGCCCTCCTGCGTGGTGAACGGCAGGAACGTGCCGCCGGGCCCCTTCAGCCACACCGACTGGTCGGCGAGCCACCGGGTGCCGGTCACAGTGTCGGGCACGTAGGCGGCCCGCACCTTCCCTGCGGCGGCGGCGACCTGCCGCAGCAGGCACGTGGGGGTGGCGGCGGGCCGGGTGGTGTTCTCACCGGACAGCCACAGCTCGGAGGCGGTCGCCGGGTCGGTGACCGGCTTGCCGCAGACGGGGTCGGTGCCGGTGGTGGCGGCGGGGTTCGCGGTCGAGGCCCGGTCCTTGTCGTACGCGGCCCCGTACGCCTTGCGCAGGTAGCCGTCGTTGACGAACGACGTCAGGTCCACGCCGGAGAAGTCGGGGCTGATCCGCTTGAGGTAGGCGACGTCGCGCTGGTGCGCCTTGAGCAGCGGCTCCTTCAGCGTGACGTCGAAGGTCGAGATGCCGTCGCGGCCGTTGTAGAGGTAGACGACCTCGGCGGGCAGCCCGGTGTCCTTCGCGACCGACTCGGCCGCCTCCAGGGGGTGCTCGTGCAGGTAGCGGGTGGCGTCGAGCTGGGCCTTGAGGAAGGCGTCCACGACCTCGGGGTGCTCCTTGGCGTACGCCTGCCGGGTCACCACGCCGTGGAAGGTCGGCACGCCGAGCGCGGACCCGTCGTACACCAGGCGGCCCTTGCCCTGGAAGGCCAGCAGGCCGGGCCAGGCGACGAACTGCGCGTACCCCTGCACGCCGCCCGACTCGAGCTGTGCGGCGCCGACGGCGGGCTGGTGGTTGACCACCTCGGCGGTGATCTTCGCGCGTTCCATGGCCTGGACGAGGGTGCCGTGCCCGGCCGAGCCGACGCTGGCGGAGATCCTGGTCCCGGCCAGGTCGGCCAGCGTGCGCGCCTTGGAGGCGGGCGGGACGAGCACCATGTTGAGGCCGCCGCGCAGGTTGTAGCCGGTGACGGAGATCAGCTCGGTACGGGCGGCCGGGACCGGCTGGGTCCGCGCGGCGTTGATCAGCAGCGGGTAGTCGCCCATGGAGCCGATGTCGATCTTCCCGGCCACCATCTTGGCGGTGATCGGCGCGCCGGTCTCGTAGTCCTGCCACTCGACCGTGTACCGGTCGCCGAGCCGCTTCTCCAGGTAGCCCAGCGAGCGCAGCAACGTGCCCGCCGTGACCGTGTTGATGGTCTTGGACTGGTAGCCGACGACGAGCCTGGTCTTCCCGCCGCCGTCGCCCGCCGCCCCCGAGACCGAGCAGGCCGTCGCCGCCAGGAGCAGGGCGGCCGCCGTCAGAGCTGTGCGCATGGCGCTTTCCTTCATCGCAGCAGGTAGGGGATGTTGATGGTGACCGCGTCGACCGGGCAGCGGGCCGCGCAGGGGCCGCAGTACCAGCACTCGTCCACGTACATGTACGCCTTGCCGGTCTCGTCGCTGATCGCCAGTGAGTCGAGCGGGCACGCCTCCACGCAGAGGGTGCAGCCGTCGATGCACAGGGATTCGTCGATCGTCACGGGCACCTCGACCCGCTGCTCGATCAGGGCCATGCGTGCTCCTCTTTCTCGGTACGCCGCAGGTGTCCGCGCATGGTGAGCCGGTCACCGCGGAAACGGATGAACTCCAGATCCACCGGCCGGCCGTCGGCCAGGTGGGTCAGCCGCTCGACCATCAGCAGCGCGGCTCCGCGCGGCGTGCCGAGCGCGGCGGCGGTGTGCGGGTCGGCGTTGACCGCCTCCAGGGTCAGCTCGGCCATGCCGAGGGGCTGCCGGGCGATCGTCTCCAGCAGGACGAAGATGTCGTTGCCCGCCAGGTCTTCGTCGAACAGCGGCTCGCCCACGTCGCGCACCAGGTACGTCAGGTCGAGCGAGAGCGGCAGGCCGTTGAGGCTGCGCAGCCGCTCGAGGTAGACGACCTGCTCGCCGGGCTCCAGGCCGAGGCGGTGGCTGACCGGGGCGGGCGGCTCGATGAGGGTCATCGTGCGCACCTGGTTGACGACCTGGCCGTGCTCGTGCAGCGTCTCGGCCAGGCCGAGCAGGCGGTGCAGGCCGTGGGGGTACTTCTCGGCCGCCACCGTGGTGCCCACCCCGGGGCACCGGTCGACCAGCCCTTCCTCGCGCAGCAGGTCCAGTGCCTGCCGGACGGTGTTGCGCGAGGTGTCGAACTCGCGTGCCAGCGCCGCCTCCAGCGGGAGCTGCCCGCCGGGGAAGCCGCCGTGGATGATCTGTCTTCTCAGCAGGTCGGCGATCTGCCGGGCACGATCCGCCCGGCGCCGCCGATCGTCGAGGGCCACCCGTTCCATACCCCTCAACCTACTAAATGAGTAGGAAAAAGGGGATAACGGGGAGGTTGCGCCACCTCCCCGCGGCTCACATCCCCGCGCTCACCTGCGGTTCTGCCGCCGACCCCGCCCGTTCCGCCACCCCGTCGGCGGCGTCGGCGGCCACCCCAGGCACCGCGACCACCCTGCCGCCGGGCAACCCGGGCTCTGTGGCCACCCCGCCGACGGGCAACCTGGGCACCGCCGCCACGAGATCCCTCGTGTACGGGTGGCGCGGCGCCGTGAACACCTCGTCCACCTCCCCCTCCTCCACCACCCGGCCGTCCTTCATGACGAGCACCCGGTCGGCGACGTGGTGGACGACACCCAGGTCGTGGGAGATGAACAGCATCGCGGTGCCGTACTCGGCCCGCAGCTCCGCCAGCAGGTCCAGCACCTGCGCCTGCACCGAGACGTCCAGGGCGGAGACGGGCTCGTCGCAGACCAGCACGTCGGGGCGGGGGCCGATCGCGCGGGCGATCGCGACGCGCTGCCGCTGGCCGCCGGACAGCTCGCGCGGATGCCGTCCGGCCGTCTCCGGCGGGAGGCCGACGCGGGCCAGCAGCTCCAGCACCCGCGCCCGCCGCTCGGCCCTCGGCAGCCGCAGCGGCTCGGCGATCAGGCGGGCGACGGTGTGGCGGGGGTCGAAGGAGTCCAGGGGGTTCTGGGAGATGAGCTGGATCGTGGGGCGGCGGGGGCGGCGCAGCCGCTCGGGCAGGCCGCTCCAGGGCACGCCGTGCAGGGCGACCTCGCCGTGGTCGGGGTCGAGCAGGGCCATGACCAGGCGGGCCACCGTGGTCTTGCCCGACCCGGACTCGCCGACGATGCCCAGCGTCTCGCCACGCCGGAGGGTGAAGGAGACGTCCCGCACGACGCGGCGGGGGCCGAAGGAGCGGACCAGCCCGGACCCGGCGAGCACCACCTGTCCGGGGGCGGCGGGGCGCGCAGGAAGCCCGGCGCCCTCCGTGGAAGGAGTACCCGCCGTAAGAGGGGTGCCCGCCGTAAGAGGGGTGCCCGCCGTAAGAGGGGTGCCGTCCGTGAGGCGGGTGCCGCGGGAGGCGGCCGACGGGACCGCCGCCAGCAGGGCCCGCGTGTACGGGTGCGCGGGCGCCCCCAGCACGTCCAGGGCGGGGCCCTGCTCGACGACGCGGCCCTCGCGCATGACGAGGATGCGGTCGGCGATCGATGCGACGACGGCGAGGTCGTGGCTGATCAGCAGCAGCGCGGTGCCCGCGGCCTTGCGGGCGGCGAGCAGCCGCAGGATCTGGGCCTGCACGGTGACGTCGAGCGCGGTCGTGGGCTCGTCCGCGATGATCAGCTCGGGCTCGGCGGCGAGGGCGGAGGCGATGAGGACGCGCTGCCGCAGCCCGCCCGACAGCTCGTGCGGGTACTGCCCGGCCCGCGCCTCCGGCTCCGGCACCCCGGCCGACTCCAGCAGCTCCAGCACCCGGCTGCGCCGCCACTTGCGCGGCACCACGTCATGGGTGGCCAGCACCTCGCCGATCTCCGCGCCGACGGTCCGCAGCGGGTCGAGGGAGACGAGCGCGTCCTGCAGCACGAGCCCGGCGAACCTGCCGCGCAGGCTGCGCCACTCCCGCTCCCCGAACGCCAGGGCGTCGCGTCCGCCGATCGTGAACGCGGAGGCGCGCACCGCCGCGCCCGGACCGGCGAGCCCGAGCAGGGTCCGGGCCGTGACGCTCTTGCCGGACCCGGACTCGCCCACGACGGCCACGCACTCGCCGGGCGCGACGGACAGCGAGACGCCCCGCACGACGTCCGTCCCCTTGAAGGCGACCCGCAGGTCCCGCACGGCGACCAGGGGTGCGGAGTTCTCGTCGTGGGTGGTGGTCATGGGGTCCTTCCCTCGAAGCGGCGTTGGAGGCGGCGGCCGACGACGGTCAGGCAGACGACGGTCAGCGTGATCGCCAGGCCCGGGAACAGCGCCTCCCACCAGGCCACCCGCAGGTAGTTGCGGGCCTCGGAGAGCATCGCGCCCCACTCGGCGGCCGGCGGCTGCGGCCCCATGCCGAGGAAGCTGAGCCCGGAGCCGGCGATGACGGCCTGCCCGATCCCGATCGTGGCCAGCACGGGGATGGGGCCGAGCACGTTCGGGAGCACGTGACCGGCGGTGATCGCCAGGCGGGGGCGGCCGAACGTGACGGCCTGCTCGACGTAGCCGGAGCGGCGGACGACGAAGGTCTGGGCGCGGATCACGCGGGCGTAGTTCGGGATCTGGGCGACGGCGATGGCGAAGATGACGTTCCCGGTGCCGGGGCCGGTGATCGCGACGACGAGGAGGGCGAGCAGCAGCTCGGGCAGGGTGGACAGCACGTCGAACGCACGCGCCAGCGCCTCGTCCAGCCACTTGGGCGACAGGCCGGCGGCCAGGCCGAGCAGCACGCCCGCGGTGACGGCCAGGGCGGTGGCGGCGGCGCCGATGCTGACGGAGTGGCGGGCGCCGTACACGACCCTGGCCAGCACGTCGCGCCCGAGGTGGTCGCTGCCGAGCCAGTGCCCGGGCCCGGGCGGCGCGAGCGCGGCGAGCGGGTCGGCGGCGAGCGGGTCCGCGCCGGTCAGCAGGCCCGGCGCGGCAACCGCCAGGGCGAGCAGCAGGAGGAACGCGAGGGGCATGCGGCTTCAGCCTCGGATTCGCGGGTCGATGGCGCGGTAGGCCAGGTCGAGGAGGGTGCTGATGGTGACGTGCACGAGGGCCGACAGCAGCACGACGGCCATGACCACCGGCATGTCGCGCCCGGTGACGGCCTCCATGGCGACGCGGCCGAGCCCGGGCCGCCCGAACAGCGCCTCGGTGATGACGGCCCCGCCGAGCAGGGTGCCGGTGAACCAGCCGGCCAGCGTCACGGCGGGGATGAGCGCGTGCCGCAGCGCGTGCCGGGCGACCAGCGCCCGCTCGGTGAGCCCGCGCGCCCGCGCGGTGACCGCGAACGGCTGCTCCAGCGCCCGCTCCAGCCCGCCCCGCAGCACCTGCCCGAGCACCCCCGCGATGGGCAGCCCGAGCGCGAGCGCGGGCAGCACGAGCGCCGGCGGCCCCTGCGCGCCGGAGACGGGGAACCAGCCGAGCGTGAACGAGAAGACGGCCAGCAGCACGATCCCGATGAGGAACGGTGGCACCGACACCGCCACCAGCTCCGCCGCCGAGGCGACGCCGCGCGCCGCCCGCCCGCGCCCGGCGGTGGCGAGCGCGATGACGACGGCCAGCGTCACCCCGGTGGCCGCCGCGGCGAGGGTGAGCTGGACGGTCGGCGCGATCTGGGTGGCCAGCACCTCGCCGACGCCGCGCTGCAACTGGTAGGAGCGGCCCAGGTCGCCGTGCAGCAGCCGCCACAGGTAGGCGAGGTACTGGACGATCTCGGGCCGGTCGAGCCCCCACTCCTTGATGATCGCGGCCCGGATCTCCGGCGTGTCGGCCCCGTCGCCGACCAGGATGTCCACGGTGTCGCCCGGCGCGATCTGCAGCGCGACGTACGAGGCGGTGGCGGCGGCCCACAGCACGGCCAACCCCGTCCCGAGCCGCCGCACGACCCCGAGCCTGACGGCCCCGAGCCGGGCCAGCGCGGCGAGCCGGCCGGTCATGTGCCGATCCGCACGTCGTAGGCGCTCGCGGGGGTGCCGGAGGCGGGGTGGAAGCCGAGCCCCTGGACGCTCTTCTGCGCGGCGATCTGGTCGGCGGGAACGTAGAGCGGGAACACGATGGCCTTGTCCCGCACCACCACCCGCTGCACCTTGGCGTACAGCTCCTTGCGCCGCGCCTGGTCGGAGGTCCGCGAGGCTTCGGCGATCCACTTCTCCACGTCCGGGTCGGAGAAGTGGGTGCGGTTGAGCGCGCCCTTGCCCGGCAGGAGCAGGTTGAGCGCGGCGCCGGCGTCGGAGTCGCCGCGGGAGTTCTCGAACACCTCGTAGTCGTTGTCGTCGAGGGCCTTCTGCGCGGTGCCCTGGTCCACGATCTTGACCTGGAAGTCGATGCCGGCGTTCTGCTTGACCTGCGCCTGGATGGCCTGGGCGAGGATGTCGCGCCGGTCGCGGATGAACGCGGCCGACGCGATCGTGCGCACGCTGAGCCGCTTGCCGTCCTTGACGCGGTACCCCTGGGCGTCGCGCTGCTTCCAGCCCGCCTCGTCGAGCAGCCTGTTGGCCTGGGCGACGTCGCCGCCGAAGGTGTTCTCCAGGGAGGCGTCGTAGAACGGGCTCGCCTTGCCGACGATGCTCCACGCCCTGGTGGCGGTGCCCTGGTAGACGGCCTTGAGCACGGCGTCCACGTCCACGGCGGCGCGGAAGGCCTCCCGTACGCGCTGGTCGTCGAAGGGGGCGCGGGAGGTGTTGAAGTAGTAGGAGAAGGAGGTGCCGGAGTTGAGCGCGGTCTGCAGGGTCAGGCCGGGGTCGTTCTTGATGAGGCCGGCCTCGGTGGCGGGCACGCCCTCGATGACCTGCACCTGGCCGGAGGTGAGCGCGCCGACGCGGACGGCGGCCTCGGGCAGGAACCGGTAGGTGATCTCCGCCAGGTCGGCGGGGCCCTGGTGCGCGGCCCCGGCGGGCGGCCACGTGTAGGCGGGGTTGCGGCGGTAGTGGAGCTCCTGGCCCGGCACGTACCGGTCGAGGATGAACGGCCCGGTGCCGGCCAGCTCGGTGCCGCCGAACTTGAGGTCCTTGGCGCTCTTGAGCGACTTCGGGGAGATCTGGCCGGCGTAAGGGGAGGCGAGGAAGTCGAGGAAGAGGGCGTCCGGCTCCTTGAGGGTGATCTCCAGCGTGGTCGCCGAGAGCACCTTCGCCTCCTTGAACGCCCGGAGCTGGATGCCGGCCACGGCCGCGTTGTAGCCCTCGACGAAGAACTGGTCGAGGTTGGCCTTGACGGAGGCGGCGTCGAACCTGGTGCCGTCGTGGAAGGTGACGTCGTCCCTGAGGGTGAGGGTGTAGGTCAGCTCGTCGCCGGACACCTTCCACGCCTTGGCCAGCCACGGCCCGAACGAGCCGTCCTTGTTCCTCGTGAGCAGGGCGTCGAACTGGTTGAACACGAGCAGCCTGGCCTTGTTCTGCGACCACTGCTGCGGGTTGAGCGTGATGGGCTGGGTCTCGACGGCCCAGGTCAGGCCGGTGGGGGCGGCCTGCCGCGCGGCGGGCTGGGCGCCGCAGGCCGCCAGGGCGAGCAGGAGTACGGGAATCAGGCGCTTCACGTGCGGTTCCAGGCTTCTGCGAGCAGTTCGTACGAGCGCACGCGGTCGGCGTGGTCGTGGGTGATGGTGGTGACGAGCAGTTCGTCGG
This sequence comes from Nonomuraea composti, assembly GCF_012034275.1. Taxonomy (NCBI): domain Bacteria; kingdom Bacillati; phylum Actinomycetota; class Actinomycetes; order Streptosporangiales; family Streptosporangiaceae; genus Nonomuraea; species Nonomuraea composti. The sequence goes on from NZ_JAATEP010000013.1 coordinate 77,928, forward strand.
CCCCGGTGACGCGGCGCAGCACGCGCAGCCGCTCGGCGACCTGCTCGGGGGTGCCGACGAACTGGGTGTCGACGCGGTCGCGGACGAGCTCCCGGTCGGCGCCGGTCCAGGTGTGGGCGGCGGCTTCGGCGGGCGTGGGGAACGGCATGGCGCCGGCGCCCGTCCTGATGCTGCGCACCCACAGGGCGTAGGGGGAGGCCAGCTCGCGCGCGGTGGTCTCGTCCTGGGCGACGACGGCGTCGGCGGAGACGAGCACGTACGGCTCGGCCAGCTCGGCGGAGGGTTTGAAGGCCTCCCGGTAGGCTTCGACGGCTTCCAGCACGCTCGCGGGGCTGACGTGGTAGTTGGCCGCGAACGGCAGCCCGCGCTCCCCGGCCACCTGGGCGCTCTGCCCGCCGCTGCTGCCGAGGATCCACACTTGCAGGTCGGCGCCCTCGCCGGGCACGGCGTGCGCCTCGTGGGTGCCGGCGAGGAAGGCGAGCACGTCGTCGATCTGGGCGGCGAAGTCGGGGGTGTGGGCGCCGGGCTGCTGGAGCAGGGTGGCGTGGTGGGCGAGCTGCGGGTGGGTGACGAGCGTGGAGAAGTCAAACGGTTTCGGGATGAGCAGCCCGTCCACGACCCGCTCCTGGGGCGGGTGGGCGGGAGGTGCCGTTTGCTGGGCCAGCTCGGCGCGGCGCTGGCCGGAGCGGCCGATGCCGAGATCGAGGCGGCCCGGGTGGAGCGCGTCGATGAGCCCGAACTGCTCGACGACCGACAGCGGCGTCTGGTGGCCGAGCTGCACGGCCCCGGAGCCGACCCGGATGGTGGCGGTTGCCGCCGCGATGAGGCCGATGAGCACGGCGGGCGCCGAGGAGGCCACGCCGGGCGCGAAGTGGTGCTCGGCCACCCAGTAGCGGCGGTAGCCGAGGCGTTCGGCCTGCCGGGCCAGGTCGAGGGTGTTGCGCAGCGCGTCGCCGGCGGTGCCGCCGGAGGGGACGGGGCTCAGGTCGAGGATGGACAGGGGTGCCTGCGGGGGCAGGGTCATGAGTCACCTCCTGGGGAGGGGAACGGCCGGCTGGGGATCTCGGCCCGCAGCACGGGCGCGATCTCGGCCTGGAACAGCTCCAGTGCCGACCGGTGCTGGGCGGGGGTGAGCCCGTCGGCGTCGGCGTGCAGGTGCATCACCTCGTGGCCGAACCGCTTGTGGTAGCGCAGCACCTTGTCGATGATCTGCTGCGGGCTGCCGACGAGGAGGGAGCTGCGCTCGATGGCGTCCTCCAGGGTGGGGAAGACGATCGGCAGGCCGAGCTCGCGCTGGAAGGCCACGCGGGCCTCGAAGATCGGCCGGTAGGTGGCGATGGCCTCCTGGGAGGTCCTGGCCGCGTAGAAGCCGGCGCTCCCGGCTCCGACCAGCGCGTCGGCGGGGTCGTGCCCGTAGTGGGCCCAGCGTTCCCGGTAGTGGTCGATCAGCTCGGCGTAGGGGTCGATGGGGTTGGTGACGTTCGCGGAGAACAGCGGGTCGCCGTAGCGGGCGGCCAGGTCCACCGACTCCTTGCTGGTGGCGCTGCCGTGCCAGACCCTGATCGGGCGTTGCAGCGGGCGCGGCCAGGTCTCGGCCTCGACCAGCGGCGGCCTGAACCGGCCCGTCCAGGTGACCCGGTCCTCGCGCCACAGGCGACGGAACAGCTCGTAGGACTCGCGGTTGCGCTCCCACTGGTCCTCGGCGGTGACGTGGAACAGCTTGGCCTGCGCCGCACCGTTCCCCTTGCCGATGATCAGCTCCAGCCGGCCGCCGGACAGGTGGTCGAGCGTGGCGTAGTCCTCGTAGGCGCGCACGGGGTCGAGCAGGCTGAGCGTGGTCACGGCGGTGAACAGGCGGATCCTGGACGTCCTGGCCGCGATGTGGCTGAGCACGACCGGCGGCGAGGAGGAGATGAACGGCCGCTCGTGCCGCTCCCCCACCCCGAACCCGTCGAAGCCGAGCTCCTCGGCCAGCACCGCGTTGCCGACGACCTCGCGGAACCGCTCGGTGGTCGCGCCGCCGGTGTGCGTGATCAGCGTGATGAGCAGGAACTTCATCGGGCCTCCGCGTAGCGGCTCACCGGGCGGGGCAGGCCGAGCAGCCTGCGCAGCGTCCCGGCCTCGTACCTGCTCCGGAACGCCTGCCGGGCGCGCAGCTCGGCCGTCAGGCCGGAGGTGATCTGCCACAGGTCGTACGGCAGCGCGCCGGGCCGCAGCCGGAACCCCTGGATCCCGGCGTCCCGCCACTCCAGCAGCAGCCCGGCCAGCTCCCGCACGTGCCCGGTGAAGATCGCGGCGTCGGAGACGAGCTCGGTGCCGTCGAGCTCGTCCAGGCGGGCCTTGCGCCCGGCCGCGTCGTCGCCGAGGAACACGACGAGGTCGGCGAAGATCCGCACGTCCGCGTTCAGCCGCCGGATCTCGGCGACGATGGCGCGGGCGTCCGCGGCCGAGTGCGGGGTGACGAAGACGACGTCGGCGTGGGCGGCGGCGAACTCGTACGGGAGCCGGGCGTGCGCCAGCGCGGCCACGACGGGCTGCCCCTGGGGTGAGCGGGGGGTGATGGACGGGCCCTTGACGGAGAAGAAGCGCCCGGCGAAGTCGATGTAGTGCAGCTTGCCGCGGTCGATGAAGCGGCCGGTGGCGACGTCGCGGATCTCGGCGTCGTCCTCCCAGCTGTCCCAGAGCCGGCGGGCCACCTCGACCGCGTCGCCCGCCTCCTCGAACAGGTCGCGCACGTGCGGGTCGGCGGACAGGTCCGCCCCGCCCGGCCTGGTGAGCACCTGGTCGAGCGGCGGGAAGTTCCTGCGGCCGAAGTGGCGGGCCTCGAAGGCGCGCACGGAGATCTGCGGCCGCCAGCCGGCCCGGCCGCCGCTGACGTGGTCGAGCGTGGCGATGCCGATGGCGACGTGGAACGGCTCGGTGTGCGTGGTGGTCGCGGTCGGCACCAGGCCGATGTGGTGGGTGAGCGGGGCCAGCCGGGCGGCCAGGAGCACGGCGTCGAAGCGGCCCCGTACCTGGTCGGTGCGGTCGTCGGGCCCGTCGGGCCGGGTGGACTGCGGGCCGAGCGCGTCCTCGATGGTGACGAAGTCGAGCAGCCCGCGCTCGGCCTCGGTGACGAGGCCGGCCCAGTAGCGGGCGGAGAACAGGGCGCGCGGGGCGGCGGCCGGCTCCCGCCAGGCGGCGGGGTGCCAGCCGGCGCCGTCGAGCGCGACGGCGAGGTGCAGCGTCATGCCAGCTCCAGATGGTCACGAAGCGTGGTGCCGGTGTAGTCGGCGCGGAAGGCGCCGCGCTCCTGCAGCAGCGGCACGACCCGGTCCACGAACTCGTCGAGGCCGCCGGGCGTCAGGTGCGGGACGAGGATGAACCCGTCGGCGGCGTCCGCCTGGACGTGCTCGTCGATGAGCCGCGCCACCGTGCCGGGCGTGCCGACGAACGTCTGCCGCCCGGTCACCTCGATGACCAGCTCGCGGATGGACAGCCCCTTCTCCGCGGCCAGGGCGCGCCACTTGGCGGCCACCGCGGCCCGGTCCTTGATCGGGACGCGGCCCTGGGAGAGGTCGCCGGACAGGTCGGGTTCGAGGTCGGGCAGCGGGCCTTTGGGGTCGTAGGCGGACAGGTCGCGGCCCCACACCTGCTCCAGGAACGCGATCGCGGTCTGGGGGCCGACCTGGCGGCGGCGGATGTCGGCGGCGTTCTCGGCGGCCTCCTCCTCGGTGTCGCCCAGCGCGAATGTCACTCCGGGCATGATCTTGAGCTGGTGGGGTTCGCGGCCGTACCTGGCCAGGCGGCCCTTGACGTCGGCGTAGAAGCGCTTGCCGTCCTCCAGGGAGCCGTGGCCGGTGAAGATGACGTCGGCGTGGGCGGCGGCGAACTCCCTGCCCTCGGCGGAGTCGCCGGCCTGGATGATGACTGGATGCCCCTGCGGGCTGCGGGGCAGCGTGAAGCGGCCCTCGACGGAGAAGTGCCGGCCGTGGTGCTCGACATGGCCGATGGCGCCGGGGCGCAGGAAGCGGCCGTCCGCCTGGTCGCCGACGATCGCGTCCGGCCGCCAGGAGTCCCACAGCTCGCGCGACAGGCGGACGAACTCGGCGGCCCGCTCGTAGCGGTCGGCGCGGTCGAGAAAGCCGCCGCGCCGGAAGTTCGCGCCGGTGAAGGCGTCGGAGGTGGTCACCACGTTCCAGGCGGCCCGGCCGCCGCTGAGGTGGTCGAGCGTGGACAGGCGCCGGGCCAGCTCGTACGGCTCGTTGAAGGTGGCGTTGACGGTGCCGGCCAGGCCGAGGCGGTGGGTCACGGCGGCCAGCGCGCTGAGCACGGTCAGCGACTCGGGGCGGCCGACCACGTCGAGGTCGTGGATGCGGCCCTTGAGCTCGCGCAGCCGCAGCCCCTCGGCCAGGAAGAAGAAGTCGAGCTTGCCGCGCTCGGCGGTCCTGGCCAGGTGGGTGAAGGAGGCGAAGTCGATCTGGCTGCCCGAGCGGGGGTCGGTCCAGACGGTGGTGTTGTTCACTCCAGGGAAGTGGGCGGCGAGATGGACCTGCTTGCGGGGCCGCCCGGGACGCGCGCTCATCGGTTCTCCGGGTGCGGCAGGAAGCGGCCAAAGCGGCCCTGGTGGTACAGGAGGGGGCGGCCGGTGTGGTGGGTCGCGACCTCGGCGACCTGCCCGACGACCAGGATGTGGTCGCCGACCTCGGCCCGCTCGTACGGCAGGCACACCAGGTGCGCGGAGACGCCGAGCAGCAGCGGCGCGCCGAGCGGCCCGGGCCGCCAGCGGGTGGGCGGCGCGAACCGGTCGGCGCCCTTGCGGGCGAAGCGGGCGGCCACCTCGGCCTGGTCGCTGGCCAGGATGTTGACCGCGAAGTGGTCGGCGGCGCCGAGCAGCGGCCAGGTGGTCGAGGAACGGTCCACGTAGAAGGAGACCAGCGGCGGTTCGAGGCTGACCGAGGAGAACGACGTGGCGGTCAGCCCGACGGGGACGCCGCCGCTCTGCGCGGTGATCACCACGACGCCGCTGGCGTGCACGGCGAGGGCGCGGCGGAAGTGGTCGGCGCCGACGGCGCGGCCGGGCAGCGTCTCGGTCATGCCGCGCTCCTTCCATGGCTGGGCTGGTGATGGCGAGTGGTGCGGGGGAGGCCCTGGCTCATGGTCATGACGCTAAGCCGACGATTCACTTAAGTCAATATTTCCTACTTGTTATTGGGGTTATTGTCTCGTCGCCGGGCATGACCTTCTACACTGGCCTCGTCGCCGTCGCAGGTCTGTAGAGGAAGGTGCCGCCGTGGCCGCCGACGCGCCGCGCCCGCGCGAGAAGCCGGGCGCCGGGGCCCGCTCGCTGCTGCTGACCATCCTCGGCGAGTTCGTGCTCCCGCGCGGCGGCCAGGTGTGGACCGGCACCCTGGTCACCGCGCTCGGCACGCTCGGCGTGGAGGAGAAGTCGGCCCGCCAGGCGCTGTCGCGCACCGCCGCCGAGGGCCTGCTGGAGCCCGCCCGGCACGGCCGCCGCGTGCGCTGGAGCCTGACCGGCGCAGGCGACCGGCTGCTGCGCGAGGGCACCGAGCGCATCTACGGGTTCATGCGCGGGCCGCACGACTGGGACGGCCGCTGGCTGGTGCTCACCGCCGGCGTGCCGGAGACCCAGCGCCGGCTGCGCCACCGCCTGCGCACCCGGCTCACCTGGCTCGGCCTCGGCTCCCCCGCCCCCGGCCTGTGGGTGATCCCCGACGCCTCCAAGGCCGCCGCCGTCCGCGACGTGCTGCGCGAGCTGCACCTCGACGGCCGGGCCTTCGCCTGGACGGGCCCCGCCGCAGACATCGGCGACACCGGCGAGCTGATCATGGCCGCGTGGGACCTCGGCGACGTCGAGAGGCGTTACCTGCGGTTCATCGAGCGCTTCGAGCGCGTCACCCCGGGCTCCGACCTCGACGCGTTCGCGTCCCAGGTGCTGCTCATCCAGGAGTGGCGGCGCTTCCCGTTCCTCGACCCCGACCTGCCCGCCGAGCTGCTGCGGCCGGGCTGGCCGGGGCCGCGCGCCGCGGCCGTCTTCCACGACCTGCGCAACCGGTGGCACCGGCGGGCGCAGGCCGCGTACGACGCCATGGACGCCGGCTGACGCTCCACGACCGGCCGACGCCGCACCCCGCAGTTGTGGGCTTTCGCGGCGGCGCGCACCCGTTCATCATCACCTTGCGCGATGAATCGATCACGCACGGCTATCGTCGGTGCTGCACAGTCATGGACGGCAAGGCTCGGAAGGTGCGCCAGGCACCTGCTCCGGCTGCCGGCCGAGAGGAGTCGCACCATGTCGTACACGATCGAATCGCTGGCCAGGGCGCTGCGTACGCAGATGTACCACGTGCTCATGGGCGGAGACGCGAGCGTCAAGCCGCCCGCCGACGCGTTCCTGACCTGGTGCATGCCCGGCCTGCCCTTCGAGGAGGGGGACTTCGACTTCGCGGCCGGGGGCCTGAGCGGCAGGACCGCCGAGGAGAGCAGGCAGCGCTACCAGCAGGCGTTCAACTTCGCCATGGCCGTCGACTACCTCCCCGACCCGCAGCAGCCCCTCGACGGCGAGGAGCAGCAGGCCATCTGGGAGAACCGCGACGGCTCGCGCATGAGCGTCATGTACGACGAGATCCTCAAGCAGTCCAAGGTGATCAAGCAGTCGCTGACCGACGCCGAGCAGGAGGAGCTGAAGCGGCTGCGCGGCATGCTCACCGTCACGGTGACGCAGAAGGACCTGCTCGGCCGGGAGAAGGAGGTCACCGAGGACTCCCCGGCCGTGCGCGCCTACAACGAGGCCAAGCAGAGGTACGAGCACGCCGTCCTGACCTACAACGCCAAGCGCATCGCCGCCCAGGCCGCCACCGGCGAGAAGGGCAACGTCGCCGTCCAGGACTGGGAGCTCAACGGCGCGATCTACCGGCAGGACGTCGACGACGCCTGGGCCTCGTGGGGGGCCACCGGCTACCGCGAGGACATCCAGGAGATCCGCGACCGGATCGAGCAGATCACCCAGCGCTCGATGATCCACTGGAAGGGCGATCTGCAGAACGCCTACCGGCACGCGATCCTCAGCTCGCCCGAGGGCATCGAGTTCCCGTACACGACGGTGGTGCCGGCCGGGTTCGCCACTTCCGACGGCTGGACCGGCTACAGCCTGTACCACGAGATGACCGACACCGACAAGGTCAAGGAGAGCGACAGCTGGGACGCCGGCGGGCAGTTCGACAGCGGCCTGTGGTCCGTCTCCGGCGGGCACCACTCCAGCTCCACGGAGTTCCACAAGGACCACCACCTCGACAGCTTCGACCTGTCGTTCGAGATGACGCAGGTGCAGATCGTCCGCCCCTGGTTCTCGCCGGAGTTCCTCACCAACCGCGGCTGGGACCTGCCCGCCGGCGCGGGCTGGAGGTGGGGCGAGCCGCCGTCCGACGGCGAGCGGCCCCCGCAGGGCAAGCTCGTCGGGTACGGCCTGCAGATGCTGCTCGTCCGCAACCTCGTCATCGAGTCGGAAGACCTGGCCAAGGCCCTCGACACCTTCAGCAAGGAGGTCGGCGGAGCCGACAGCTTCGGCATCGGGCCGCTGACGCTCGGCGGCAGCTACGGCTCCAGCAGCAGCGGCCGCAAGTACCGCTACGAGCATGACGGCGCCACCATCAAGGTGCCCGGCATGCAGGTCATCGCGTTCCGCAACCACCTGTTCGGCAAGACGCCCGACCTGCTCCCCGGCATCAAGGAAGACCAGCTTGGCTGAGCGAGCGCCGGGCGGGGAGGGCGGCGAGAGCCGCCCTCCCCGCGCGCTGGACGCCGTGATCGTCGCGGGCGTCGCGGCCAAGCTGCGCGCGATGCTCGCCCAGGACGGCCACCTCATCGAGGTGCCGCTGAGCCCCATCACCTACACCGCGCACGGGCTGCGCTTCTCCGGCGGCATGGACGGCGCCATGGACGGCGACGTGGACAGCGCCATGGACGGCGGCATGGACGGCGGCATGGACGCGGAGCGGAGTGCCACGCTGGCGGACTTCTCCGTGCTGGCCAACGGCGTCATGAGCGGCAGCCGGTGGGGCTGGCCCGGGCAGACGCCGCTGTGGGAGGTCTGCCGGTGGGTCCAGGGGGCCGAGCTCGCCGTGGACGACCTGCCGGAGCCGGAGCGGCGCCGCTACAAGGAGGCCCGCGCCCTGCTGTTCGAGGACGCCTCCGGCGGCGGGCCGCTGGCGTACAGCAGGATCTACCAGGACTATCTCACCGCCGCGCAGGCGTACCACGCCGCGCAGGCGCACTACGACCAGCTCCGCCACACCGCCGAGCTGTCGCACGACCCCGAGGAGCGGCGGCGCTGGGAGCGCGAGGAGCCCGAGCTGGCCGCCGCCTGCCGCGCGGCCCGCCACACCTGGGAGAGCCAGGGCCACAAGGACGAGGTGGAGCGGGCCCTGGACACCAAGGACCGGCTCGGCGCCCGCCTGCCCGCCCGGGTGTGGGCGGAGTTCCGGCGCTCGTTCGACCCCCGGCGCGCGGACCACTGGCGCACCTCGCCGAACGGCGAACGGTACGTCCCCACCTACTACCGCCCGGCAACGGCGCTCGACGGCACGTGGCGGCGCGTGCGGCTGCCCCGCGACGTCCTCATGGAGCTGGCCGAGCGGGACGGCGGCCGGACCCTGCCGCGCGACCTGCCCACCGGGCTCGACTCCTCCGTCACGGCCGTCACCTTCGACTACTGCGTGGTCCAGGTGGTGCGGCCGTGGTTCGAGTCGCCCATGGACCTGTTCGGCAGCAGGGCGTGGCGCTTCGCCGGCGCCGAGCCGCCGCTGAGCGACGGCGCCGACCCGCCCGAGGGGCGGTGCACCGCGTACGTGGAGCGGATCGTGCTGGCCCGCGACGTGCGGGTGATCCGCAGGGTCATCGAGGCCCTGTCGGCGGGAGCCGCCCTGCCGGCGCCGACGCACCTCGGGCCGCTGGAGCCCGTCACCGCCGCCGACGTCCGCCACCGGCTCCGCCTGCCCGACACCGCGTTCACCGTCGCCATGGATGAGCCGGCGCCGCGTGACCCGGACGTCGACCTCAACGTCGTCTCCGCCGGCGCGGCGACCCTCGGCTACCAGGCCGCCTTCAGCTTCGACCTCGGCACCGCCTGCGCTGCCGAGGACGCCGACGTCCGCTGGGACCAGAGCGACCTGTCGAAGTGGCGGCTGGCCCGCTGCGGCACCGCCGGCCTGCAACTGCTCGGCCCCGGCGACTTCGACGCCCTGGGCGCCATGGACCTGCACGGCCTGCGCTACGGCGAGGACTTCCTGCCCGCCGGCCCGTCCAGCGACAACCGGCTCACCCCGGGCACGTGCTTCGCGGTCCGCACGCGGGCCGGGCACCACGCCAAGGTGCAGGTGACCGACTTCGACAGCGACCTGAGCATCCGGTGGGTCACCTACGGGCCCGTCGCCATCACGTCGTCGGACCCGCGGGTCGTCTACCTCCTCGCCGCCGACTGCCGCCTCCTGCCCCGCTCACCCGACCCCGACCCCACCTTCGAGTGGCCCGCCGCCGACGCGGCCCCGGACGAGGGGCGGGACCCGCTCGACGACCACCGGCGCCCCTCACCCCTGGAGCTCCGGTGACCCGGCGCCCACGCCGGGCAGGCGGTGCCCTCGGACGTAGACGGCGCGGATGCGGTGCAGGGCTGCGGGATCTTCCAGCGGGTTCCCGTCCACGGCGAGCACGTCCGCGTCGTACCCGGGAGCCAGCCGCCCCTTCCGGTCGCCGAGCCCGCACACCTCGGCCGCCAGGGAGGTGGCGGCGCGCAGCGCCTCGGCGCCGGGCGCTCGGTGGCGACGGCATCGGAGCGTGGAGCCGGCGGGGCGCTGCTCAGGCCGGGTGGCGCCGGCTCCCCGCCGCGAAGGCCGGCGTCACGGAGTGAGGACGACCTTGTTGCACTCGTCCTGCTTGTGCTTGAACAGGTCGAACGCGTGCGGCGCCTCGCTGAGCGGCATCCGGTGCGAGATGACGAAGCTGGGGTCGATCTCGCCCGCGCGGATCCGCCCAAGCAGCGGCTCGGTGTACCGCTGCACGTGGCACTGGCCGGTGCGGATGGTCAGGGACCGGTTCATGACGGTGCCCATCGGGAACTTGTCGACGAACCCGCCGTAGACGCCGATGACGGACACCACGCCGCCGTTGCGGCAGGCCATGATGGCCTCGCGCAGCGCGTAGGGGCGCTCGGTCTCCATCCGGGCGGCCTGCTTGGTGCGGTCGTAGGCGTACATGGCCGGGGTCGGGTGGTGGGCCTCCATGCCGACGGCGTCGATGCAGGCGTCGGGGCCGCGCCCGCCGGTCATGTCGCGCAGCGCGTCCAGCACGTTCACCTCCCCGTAGTCGAGGATCTCCGCGCCGGTGCGCCGGGCCCGCTCGAGCCGGTACGGGTAGCGGTCGATGACGATGACCCGGTCGGCGCCGAGCAGGAACGCGCTGGCCGCGGCGAGCTGCCCGACCGGCCCCGCGCCCCAGATCGCGATCGTCTGGCCCGGCTTGATGTCGCACATCTCGGCGCCCATGAAGCCGGTGGGGAAGATGTCGGACAGGAACAGCACCTGCTCGTCGGTCAGGTCGTCGTCGACCTTGACGGGGCCGACGTCGGCGAACGGGACGCGCACGTACTCGGCCTGCCCGCCGGGGAAGCCGCCGAGCATGTGGGAGTAGCCGAAGATGCCGGCGGGCGCGTGGCCCATCAGTTTCTCGGCCATCCCGGCGTTGGGGTTGGAGTTCTCGCACAGCGAGTACAGGCCGTCCTCGCACGCGAAGCAGGCGCCGCAGGCGATCGGGAACGGCACCACGACGCGGTCGCCGGGGCGCAGGTCGCGCACGCCGGGGCCGGCCTCGACGACCTCGCCCATGAACTCGTGGCCGAGCACGTCGCCCTTCTTGACGGTGGGGATGTAGCCGTCCACGAGGTGCAGGTCGGAGCCGCAGATCGCGGTGGAGGTGACGCGGACGATCGCGTCGCGGGCGTTGAGGATGCGCGGGTCGGGGACGTCCTGGACCTCGAGGCGGTTGCGGCCCGCCCACACGACGGCCTTCATGCCCGTCCTCCGATCGGTTGCGCGGGACGCTGGTGGAGCTGGCGCAGGGCGCGGTGGCCCTCGGGGCTGCCCTCGGAGCGGACCACCTCGCCGGTCTCCATGACCTGCTTGAAGCGGCGCAGGTCGTCGCGGACCTGCTGCTCGGGGTGCTCGCCGAAGATCCGGGCGACGGCGGCGGCGAGCTTGCGGCCGGGCGCGCCGTACTCCAGGGAGACGTCGACGACGGTGCCGCGCCCGCCGGGGCCGTCGGTGAAGCCGACCAGGCCGGCGGTGGGGACGCCGGTGCCGGGCACGGAGCGCCAGGCGATGAGGTCGCCCGCCTGCTCGTCGATGATCTCGGCCTCCCACTCCAGGTCGGCGATCGGGCCCTTGGCCTTCCAGCGGGAGCGGCGCTGGTCGAGGGTGCGGACCGAGTCCAGGTGGACCATGAAGGAGGGCAGGTTCTCCAGGTCGCGCCAGAAGCGGTAGACCTCCTCGCGCGGCTTGTTGACGGTGATGGTGGCGCGCACCTGCAGCGGGCCCTTGGCCTTGGCGGTGCCGCGCCGGGCGCAGGCGGCGTCGAGCGCGGCGATCCCGGCGACGGCGCCGAGCGCGGCCAGCGCGCGGGCGCGGCGGGCGCCGGTGCGGTGGGCGGCGGCCCGGCCCAGGACGCCGAGGTCCATCGTGTCGCCGGCGACCCTGGTCCACGCCCACGGGGCCGGGTTCTTGGCGCCGAGCAGCAGCGCGGCGTGCAGGAGCTCGCGCCCGCCGACGAGCCGGGCGACGGCCGTGGCCCCGGGCGCGTCGTCGACGCCGCACAGGCGGGTCACGGCCCGTGGTGCCGCCAGTTGCGCCATGCCCAGCGCGAGGCTGGTCCACCCGAGCGCGCGGGCGAGTTTGTCGGTCATCATGCGTCCTAATCGGTGAGGTGTGCGTGCGCCGCGGGCGGCCTGCGATCTGCTGACGCCCCCGCGTCCCGCGTCCCTTGCCCCTGACACGACGGATGACACCAGCGGATCCCGGCGCCCTGGGACCGCGCGGAACGTCCGCCCGGTTCAGGCCGGGCCCGGCTCCTCGCGCGATGTACGGTTCGGCCGCCTCCAGCCGTGGTGCCGCGACGCCCAGCCGGCGGGCTTCGGCCAGGGCGTCCCGGCAGATCTCGCGCGGCTCCTGGGCCTCGGGGTCGGGGTGGGCCGGGAAGTTCGCGCGTACCGGCGTGACATGGGCGGGCAGCCCCGCGAGGGCGGGCGCCGTCAGGCAGGTGGGCGCGCGGAAGGGCAGCACGCTGCCGCGGTGCCGGCTCAGGTCGACGCCGCGCGCCTCGACGAGCGGGAGGAGCTCGCGGGTGGCCCGGAACGCCTCGCGCAGGTCGCCCGTCGCGCCCACCATGTCGGCCAGCGAGCCCAGCCGCAGGCCCTGCGCGTGCAGGCCGGCGTTCGCCACGAAGTGCAGCCGCAGCCGGACGCGGAAGTCGGGTCGTTCCTTGAGCCGGAAGCCGGCCTGGCGGAAGCGGGCCGCGCGCCAGGCGTCTCGCGTCCGGACGGAGGCCGGCCGAGGGTGCCGAAGACCAGGACGGTGGCGTCGCCGACGCGTGGCGCGAGGAAGGCCGCCGCCTCCGGGAGGCGGTGGTGCGGCACGCTCAGCACGATGAGGTCGAAGTCGTGGCCGGGTGGCAGCGTCTCGCGGTAGCGCACCGGCCACGAGCGGGCGACGCGGTGCCCGTGACCGCCGAGAAGCCGCTGCGCGCCGACGCCCGGCGCAACCGTGACGCCCTGCTCGCCAAGGCCCGCGAGCTCTTCGACGCCGGAGACTTCTTCGACCTGCGCTTCGACGACTGCGCCCGCCTCGCCGGCGTGGGTGTCGGCACGCTCTACCGCCACGTCCCCACCCGCGAGGCGCCGGCCGAGGGCGGCCGGGCGCTGGAGCAGGCCGTCACCGAGCTTGATCGGCGCCGCCGTGGCCGACGGCGCCGTCCGCGACGACGTGGGCGCCGGCGCCGTCATGATGGCGCCGCCCGGCATCGGCGCGGCTCACGACCGCCCCGGGCGACGGGCCAGGACGAGCCGGCCGCGCGCAAGGCCGTCGGCGCGGCGGCCCAGCGCCGTCAGCGGCACCGTGGTCATGGTGAAGCCGGCCGCGGTCAGTTCCTCGCGCAGCGCGCCCAGCCGGCTGGTGCCGTAGTACATGACGAACGGCGGGCGCCACACGGCGTTGCGTACCCGCATGACCAGGTCGAAGCCGGACAGCGCCCAGTACCAGGCCGACCCGACGGGCGGCGGGGTGATGAGCGGGAAGGCGAACAGGCCGCCGGGCCGCAGGGCGCGGCGCACGCCGGCGAACAGGGCGGGACGCTCGGCGGGCAGGAAGTGGCCGAGGGCGCCGAAGGTGACCGCGAGGTCGAAGGACTCGGTGAACGGCCCAGCGACCGGCAGGGCGCGCGCGTCGGCGCGTACCCACTCGGCGTGCGGGTGCGCCCGGCGCGCCTGCTCCAGCATGCCCGCGCTGAAGTCGACCCCCGTGACCTGCTCGCGGCACAGCGGGCCGAGGACGCGCAGGCCGGCGCCGGTGCCGCAGCACACGTCGAGGCCGCGGCCGAACGGGCCGAGCGGGCGCAGCGCTTCTGCGGTCGCGTCGAGCAGGGCGGCCGGCGTGCGGAAGGGCGTGTGGTCGAACTTGGGGGCGAGCAGGTCGTAGCCGCGCTCGACCGACGACAGCGCCTGGACGGCCAGCTCCCGCAGCGACGGGCCTTGGGGCGAGAACACCAGCCCAGCGTACGGTCAGTTCTTGATGCCGGTGAGCGTGACCCCCTCGATGAAGTAGCGCTGCAGGAAGAAGAACAGGGCGATGATCGGGGCGATGACGGCGGCGGAGGCGGCCATCAGGTAGCCCCATTGGGTGAGGTAGACGCTCTGGAAGGAGGCCAGGCCGAGGGAGAGGGTGTACTTCTCCTCGTCGTTGAGGTAGAGCAGCGGGCCGAGGAAGTCGTTCCAGGTGCCGATGAAGGTGAAGATGGTGACGACCACGACGGCGGGCTTCGACAGCGGCATGACGATGGTCCAGAACACCCGCCACGGTGAGGCGCCGTCGATGTAGGCGGCCTCGTCCAGCTCGAACGGGATCGTCAGGAAGAACTGCCGCAGCAGGAACACGTTGAACACCCCGCCGCCCGCGCCGGCGAACCAGCTCGGCACGGTGAGCGGGAGGAACGTGTCGAGCGCGCCCAGCTCCTGCCACATGACGAAGGTGGGGATGAGCGTCACCGCGTACGGCAGCATGACGGCGCTGAGCAGCACCGCGAAGGTGAGGTTCCGGCCGCGCCAGCGCAGGCGGGAGAAGCTGAAGGCGGCGATCGAGCAGGTCAGGACGGTGCCCAGCACGCTGATCACCGCGATGACGACGGTGTTGACGAAGTACAGCCAGAACGGCTGGGCGGTGAGCGCCTCGGTGAAGTTCGACCACTGGAAGGGCGAGGGGATCCATTCGGGCGGCGCGACGAACATCTGCGCGTCCCGCATGAGCGCGCTGCGCACGAGCCACACGAAGGGCAGCAGCGTCGGCACCGCTCCGGCGGCCAGCGCCAGGTAGACCAGGGCCTTGCCGTAGCGGCGGGGTCTGCGCGGGCCGGCTGTCGGGGCCACCCGTCCCGTGCGCGGCGGCGCCTCGGTCACGGTCATCGCGCACCTGCCATCTCGTAGTAGACCCAGCGGCGGGCGTTCCTGAACAGCAGGAACGTGACCACCACGATGATCATGAACAGGACCCAGGCGAGCGCGCTGGCATAACCCATCTCGCTCTCCCTGAACGCCATCCGGAACAGGTAGTAGACGTAGAACAGCGTGGCGTTGTTGGGCCCGCCCTCGGTCATCACGTACGCCTGGTTGAACACCTGGAACGTGCCGACCACGCCCACCACCAGGTTGTAGAAGATGGTCGGCGTCATCATCGGCAGCGTCACGTGCCAGAAGCGCCGCCACGGGCCGCCGCCGTCGATGGAGACCGCCTCGTACAGGTGCCGCGGCACCCCCTGCAGCCCCGCCAGGAAGATCACCATGGTGTTGCCGAAGCCCCAGGTGCTCATCACGATCAGCGAGGGGATGGCCGTCGACTCGTCGTAGATCCACTGCCCGGCCGGGAGCCCGGCCTGGCGCAGCAGCGAGTTGAGCAGCCCGAAGTCGGGGTTGAAGATCCAGATCCAGAGCACCACGTTCGCGATGGCCGGCACGAGCGTCGGCAGGTAGAAGATGGTGCGCCAGACCGCCAGGCCGCGCACTTTCTGGTTGAGCAGCATGGCCACCGCGAACGACACGATCAGCACCAGCGGCACCGCGCCGAGGGTGTAGTAGGTGGTGGCGCTCAGCGACGTCCAGAACAGCTCGTCGCGGGCCAGCTCCGCGTAGTTGCCGAGCCCGATGTACGCGGGCGTGCCGCCTACCTGCCAGTCGGTCAGGCTGAACACGAACGAGGCCACCATGGGCCCCGCCGTGAAGATCACGAACCCGAGGACGGCCGGGAGCGCCATGAGCAGGCCCCAGCGCCGCTCCATGCGGCGCTGCCCGGACAGTCGGCCCGGCAGCCCGGTCTTGCGGGCGGGCATGTCACGGCTCCTGCGTGTGCTGCCACCCCTGCAGCATGCCGGTGATCTTGGGGGTGACCGCCTTGAGGATCTCGGCGGCGGGCCGCTTGCCGGACTCCAGCTCCTGCAACGCGGGGGTGAGCACGTCGCTGGAGATGGCGGACAGGTTCTTGACGCGGTTGCGCAGGTCGGGGACGCCGTGGTCGCGGCCGTAGTCGACGACCGCGGTGCGGAACTCGGGCGGGTGGGCGTCGTTCTTCGTCCAGGAGTCGATCGCGGCCTGGTCCTCGTAGTACTTCTTCTCCTGCGGCATCCACAACCCCTGCCGGTAGAGGTCGACGTAGCGCGGGTCGATGTGGAAGGCGAACAGCTCCACCGCCTCCTCCACGTGCCTGGTCCCGGCGAACACCGAGGAGGCGCCGGCGACCTGGGAGGTGGTGAACGGCTCGCCGTACTTGGGCAGCACGCCGATGCCGTAGTCGACCTTGCTCTCGTTCATGTCGAGCAGCGCCCAGTGGCCGTCCACCACCATCGCCACCCGCTTGGTCTTGAGCAGGATGTTGGTGCCCGGCACGTCGTCGCCGGTGGCGGCGAGCTGGCCGGGGCCGGGGGCGACGCGGTGCTTGTAGATGAGGTCCTGGAGGTTCTGGAACACCTGGACGGCCTCGGGGGTGTCCAGCAGGCACCTCCTGCCGGTCTCGTCGGCGAAGTCGGCGCCGTTGCTGCGCAGGAAGCCGTACCAGGCGGCGGCGTAGGTGAGGCTGATCGAGACGCCGAACTGGCGGACCTGCCCGGGGTCGAAGCCGGGCTCGTCGGGGTGCCTGCCGTTCTGGTCCACGGTCAGCTTGTACGCGTTCTCGACGAGCTGGTCCCACGACCAGGCCGAGGCGGCCACCGCCGGGGGCGGCGAGATGCCGGCGGCGGCGATGGCGGACCTGCTGTACCACAGCAGCTCGATCTCGTTGGCGGTGGAGACGCCGTGCAGCTTGTCCTTGCCGTACCAGAGGTAGGCGTCCGGCAGGTAGCCGGCGAGCTGCGGGTACTTCTGGAGGTAGGGGAAGAGGTTGACGAGGTTGCCCTGCTCGGCCAGGCGGAACGACATCGACATCGGCACGTAGCCGAGGTCGGGGGTGCGGCCGCCGGCCACGAGGCTGTTGAGCTTGACGTCGTACTCGTCGGGGGTGAAGACGGGTTTCACCTTGATGTCGGGGTTCTTCTGCTCGAAGGCCCTGAGCATCTTCTCGATCGCGGCCTTCTCGAACGTCGAGCCCCAGTACATGAACTGCAGCGCGGTGGTGCCGGCGGCGCCCGTCCCGGCGCCCGAGCCGCAGGCCGCCCCGGCCGCGCCCAGCGCGGCCAGGCCGCCCATCCTGAACAGGTCTCTTCTCTTCATGGGGGGTGTTCCTTACTCGAAGGACTCAGGCGTGCTTCGTCAGGCGAGCGGGATCCAGACCCGCATGACGCCGCCGTCGCGGTTGTCCCACTGGTAGTAGGGGACGGCGGTGAGGGTCGCGGGGGCGACCGGGGCCGGGTCCGCGCCGGTCGTGTACGGCAGCCCGTGCGCCGGCGCGGGCGGCAGGCGGACGGCGTCGGCCTCGATGAGCACGGTCGTGCCGATGCCGGGCAGGTCGCGCTCGACCGTGCGGAGCGCGGCGCCGGGCACGAGGGCCAGGTCGTCGAGGCCGGCGTCCTGGTCGACCTGCTCGAAGCAGTAGACGAGCGGGCCGCGCTCGATCGCCGCGCAGCCGCGCAGCGCGTCGATCCTGCGGTGCGGGCGGACGATGCGCGGGGTCAGGTCGAGGCCGAGGGTGAACGTGTCGCCCGCCCGCCACTCGCGGCGGATCGCGGCATAGCCGTCGGGGCCGGGATCATGCGTGGTGGTGCTGCTCCAGGCGGGGATGCGCAGCTTGAGCGTCCACGGGCCGCCCGGCGCCGAGCGGACGGTGAAGCGCACCCGGCCGTCCCACGGGTAGCCGGTCTCGACGTCGAGGACGACGCCGCCCGCGCGGATCACGCCCGGCACGTACTGGTGCACCGAGACGCCCTCGTCGTCGGTGGTGGCGACGTAGTGGCCGAGCGAGGAGACCAGGCGCATGATGTTCGGCGGGCAGCAGGCGCAGGCGAACCATTCGCGCCGCCGGCCCAGGTAGGCGTCCTCGAACAGGTCGGCGCGGCGCTGCAGCGGGTTGACGTAGAAGAAGCGGGTGCCGTCGGCGCTGGTGGAGGCGGCGAAGGCGTTGTAGAGGGTGCGCTCGATGAGGTCGGCGTAGCGGCCGTGCCCGGTGGCCAGCAGCAGCCGCCAGTTCCAGTGGATGCTGGCGATGGCCGCGCAGCTCTCGTTGTAGGCGCGGTCGGGCGGCAGCTCGTACCGCTCGCCGAACGCCTCGCCGTCGTGGCGCGAGCCGTGGCCGCCGGTGATGGAGGTCTTGGTGGCGACCAGGTCCTCCCAGCGGCGGACGGAGGAGGCGAGCAGGTCCGCGTCGCCGGTCTCGACGGCGACGTCCACGACGCCCGCCTCCAGGTAGAGCTGGCGGACGGCGTGCCCGACGGCGGTGTCGGCCTCGCGGACGGGCAGGTGGTCCTGGGCGTACAGGGGGCCCATGCCGGTGCTCTTGATCAGGCCCTTGCCCCGGTTGTCGATCAGCTTGCGGGCCAGGTCGAGGTAGGGGCGTTCGCCGGTGAGCCGGTACAGCTCGACCAGGGCCGTCTCCACTTCCGCGTGGCCGTCGATGCCGTCGTCGCCGTCCACGAGGAAGCGCCGGACGAGCAGGTCGGCGAAGCGGCGGGCGACGGCGAGCAGGTCCTCGCCCAGGCCGGCGCGGGCCGCGGCCACGGCCGCCTGGAAGAGGTGGCCGGCGCAGTACATCTCGTGGCTGTACTCCAGCTCGGCGAAGACGCGGTCCGGCTTGACGACCTGGTAGTGCGCGTTCAGGTATCCGTCGGGGCGTTGCGCGCGGGCCAGCAACGCGGCCGACTCCGCCACGAACGCCCGGTGGGCGCCCTCGGGCTCCGGGTGCCGGCAGTGCTCCCAGGCGACCGCCTCGAGCTGCTTGTACAGGTCGGAGTCCTGGAACCGGTAGCCCTGGAAGGACCCCTCGCCCTCCCCCGCCGCCAGCCTCAGGTTGGGCAGCGCGCCCGACTTCTCCATCTGCTCGAGGCCGAGCGGGATGCTCGCCTCGCGGTTGATCCGCTGCCACCGCCCGAGGGGGCCTCCGTGGATCTCGACGTCGTCGATGC
The DNA here is from genome assembly GCF_012034275.1 of Nonomuraea composti. Lineage (NCBI taxonomy): Bacteria > Bacillati > Actinomycetota > Actinomycetes > Streptosporangiales > Streptosporangiaceae > Nonomuraea > Nonomuraea composti. Next base: position 96,780 of record NZ_JAATEP010000013.1, read on the forward strand.
TCAGTGGCCGCTGGACGGCGGTGGAGGGCGCCAGCGGGCCGCGGACGCGGCCCGTGAGGTCAGACATCGTGCTCCCTGGGATCGGGAATAGGTTTTCCTCGCCCGCAATGTAAGATGTGATACAGCACTCGTCAAGGGACCGGCAGGTGCGCGAACGCCCCGGCAAACGGTTGCCCTCCCTTGCTCCCCCACGACACGCCGGCTCGCACCTCCGCAGACCGAAAACCTTTTCTTCGTTATCGGAACGTTGCATTGCTGCAAGCCGAGCAGCACGCCCTTGACAGAAGCCGACGGCTGCGTTTTGCTTCCGAAAACCTTTTAGCTCTTTCGCCATCCCGCCTCCGGGCGGGCCCCGCGCACCCCCAAGCGAAAGGTTTCCGCCATGCGCCGACTGGCCATCCTGGCCGCCCTCCTCCTCACGTCCTTACTCACCTCCCTGCTCACGGGCCCGTCCGCCCCCGCGTACGCCGCCGGGCCCGCCCAGCTCATCGACATGTTCGGCAGGACCGTCAACTCCTACGGCGTCAAGCTCGTCGACTGGCAGGGCTACCTCGCCAACCCGTACGTCGAGCTCACCGTCAAGCCGCCGGCCGACATGCGCTTCCCGCTCACCGTCGACCTGAAGGCCGAGGGCACGTCCCGGCTGATGATGGACCTGCCCAGTCAGCTCACCGCGACCGGCGCCACCAAGACCCTGACGTTCGCCAGCGCCTCCGAGCAGAAGAACTTCCGCCTGGCCATCCACTCCAAGCGCGGCCCCGGCGACGACGAGCAGCACACGCTGCGGCTCTCCATCAGGGACGCGGGCGGCGCCACGTACCAGCACAGCCTGCCCATCTACGTGCAGCAGGACGAGAAGACCGCGCTGCAGCCCACCATCCCGATCACCTTCGACTACCGCTACGACACGATCACCGGCTACTTCTCCGACCCCGGCGTGCGCACCGCCGCCGAGGAGGCGGTCAAGGACTGGTTCCGCTTCTTCGACCTGCAGCCGTTCGACACCGTCGCGGCCGGCGCCGAGCCGAACCACCTGCCGGGCAACGACTGGCAGAACACGATCAACGTCACGAACCAGACCGCCTACAACGGCATGTACGTCTTCTTCCGCGGCATCCAGACCCCCTACTCGACGGGCTACCCCGCGAACAACGGCCGCTACAGCACCCGCGGCGGCCAGCAGGTGCCCGGCCCGCTGCACCGCTCCACCGCGATGATCCTCGAGTACGACGAGGCGAACAAGCAGCTGTTCACCTCGCTCGCCGACGAGGACTGGTACAAGACCGACATCGCCGGCTCGGTGCTCGACGTGCACGGCCTCGTCATGCACGAGTACGGCCACGCCGTCGCCTTCCACAGCGACTGGGCCGGCATGCGCTCCTACGTCTCCGGCGGCGGCACCGACCCCGACGTGGTCGAGTACCAGGGCCGCGCCGTCCCCCTGGACAGCAGCTACCACATCCCCGGCGACCAGCCGAACTGGGACCGCATCAGCGGCCAGAGCGGCGGCTGGACCCACCTGTTCCCCACCCGCCGGTGGATGCTCACCAAGCTGTCCCTGCTCATCGCCGAGAACGCCGGGTGGAAGCTGAACCGCGAGCTCACCCCGTTCCTCAAGCCGTCCATCACCACCACCTCGCTGCCGCAGGCCACGCCCGGCACCGCCTACCGGCAGACGCTGGCCGCCAGGGGCGGCGTGCCGTTCTACGACTGGCAGGTCACTGGCGGCTCGCTGCCCGCCGGGCTCACCCTCGACCGCTTCACCGGCGCCATCACCGGCACCCCCACGACGGCCGGCACGTCTGCCTTCACCGTCCAGCTCAGGGACTACGACCGGCTCAGCACCCCCGTGACCAGGACCTTCACCCTCACCGTCGGCGGCGGCACCCCCATCACGAACCTGGCCACCTCCGCCACCCCGTCGGCCTCCTACACCTCCCCCTGGGAGAGCGTCGCGGCACTCAACGACGGCATCGACCCGCCCGCCTCGAACGACACCGTCAACCGCCGCTGGGGCACCTGGCCGCAGACCGGCACGCAGTGGGCCGAGCTGACCTGGCCGTCGGCGCAGACGCTGCGCTCGGCCGAGGTGTACTTCTTCGACGACGACGACGGGGTGCGGGTGCCGGCGTCGTGGAAGCTGCAGTACTGGAACGGCAGCGCGTACGCGGACGTGCCCGGCACGTACCCGACGGCGCTGAACGCCTACAACCGCGTGACGTTCGGCGCGGTGAGCACCACCAGGCTCAGGGTCTCGCTGCAGAGCGGGGCCGGATCGGTCGGGCTGCTGGAGGTGAAGGCGTACGCCTGATGCCCCAGGGCGGCGGCGTCAGCCCGCACCGGCGTCCCCGCCCGTCCCTCCGCCGACCGCCGAGGACGGCAGGGGGATGGCGGGGAACGGGTTGTCGGGCAGCAGAATGACCCGGCGCGGCTGCTTGGCCTGGGTGGCGGCGTCGAGGTGGAGCAGGGCGGCGCCGATGCCGGCCGCGCCCACCATGTAGCCGGTGTCGGCCGTCACCTCGCCGGGCCGCAGCCGCCGGTACGCCTGATACCAGCGGTAGCCCCGGCTGTCGGGGTCGGTGGCGCGGCCGATGAGGTCGGTGGCCAGCGTGCGGGCGTAGTCGAGGTGGGAGCGGTCGCCGGTCGCCGCCCACAGGCCGACGAACAGCTCGACCAGGCCGGCCGCGCCGCAGCACTGGCAGGCGACGTTCCAGTAGCCGGCGGTGCGGTGGCGCGGCACGCCGCTGCGGACGATGCCGTGCGCCAGCCGCTCCACCCACTCCAGGTCGCCGGGGTCGCCCGCCACCCGGTGCAGCTCGTAGAACATCCGGGCCACGCCCGCGGAGCCGGAGCAGAAGCCGAGGTAGTGCAGGCCGCGCGCGTGCGGCACGTGATGCGGGACGACCGCGCAGGCGCCGGTGACGACGCTGATCTCGCGGACGAAGGCGGCGCCGCTGCGGGCGGCGCTCAGGAACTGCTTGTCGCCGCTCACGCCGTACAGGCGGGCCAGCAGGAACGCGGTGCCGGCCGTGCCGGCGAGGAAGCCGGGGGTGACGGCGTCCACCGGCAGGTCGGCGCAGTCGCCGAAGCGGTGACCTGGCACGGGCAGGCGGGCGATGCGCAGCCCCGCCTCGATCGCGGCCTCCTCGTAGGCCGGCGCGCCAAGGTGGGCGGCGGCGCGCAGCAGCCCGAGGATGATGCCGCCCTCGCCGCGCTGGGCCGGGTCGCGCGACCACGTCACGCCGTCGCCCCCGGCCCGGCCGCGCGCGACGATCAGGTCGGCGATGGCGGCGGCCTCGGCCTCGAACCCGGCCTCACCGAGTGTCCAGCCGGCCTCCATGAGGGCGATCATCACGCCGGTCAGCCCGTGGTAGAGCGACAGGTCGTCCTGCTCGCGCCAGGTGGCGGCCAGGCGGCGGGCGCCCGCCCTGGCATCCTCCAGGTACGCCTCGTGCCCGGTGGCGGCGGCCAGCTCCAGGAAGAACAGCACGACGCCGGCCGCGCCCGAGTAGAGGGACCAGGGCTCGGCGGTGACCGCCGACGTGCCGCGCGCGTCGGGGTTGGCCTGCCAGCGGCGTCCGTGCTCGTCGTCGATCGCGGCCGATCGGATCCACCGGCCGGCCAGGATGGCGGCGGTCAGCGGGGAGTCGGCACGCGCGCTCGACGCGCGCATCTCGTCCAGGCTCATGCCGCCATTTTCCCATACGTTTGGTAGGAATACTCTGAATCTGGCCACATCAAATCCGCCGAATTTCCGCCGCTCCAGTATGACGGCATCGCGAGCCCCAGGGCGCGTGGCAGGCGCGGCACGATTCCGTACGCTGTGCCGGTGATCACCATGGTGGAGTGGACCCGGCTGGAGCCCTGGCGGGTGGCCCGCGCCCGCACCGACCGGGGCGAGAGCGTGATCGTCAAGTGGGCGGGCCCGCACCCCGACCGCCGGTACAGCGAGCAGTGGCGGCTGCGCACGGAAGTGGCCGCGCTCCGCTTCCTCGCGGACGACCTGGGGGTGCGGCTGGCGCCCCGGGTGCTGGCCGAGGACCTGACCGCGGGGCAGGTGGTGCTGGAGGACCTCGCGCCGCGCACCGCGCTCGACGGGCTGCTGCGCCGCGACGGCGCCGCCGCGCACCTGGCGCGGCTGACCGCGTTCGCCCGGATCCGGGGCGAGCTGGGCGCGGTCACGGCGGGTCACGCGAGCCGGTACGAGCGGCGGCGCCGCGCGCTCGGCCCCATCGACGCCGCCGCCGACCTGCTCGGGCACGCCGCGCCGATCCGCGCGTCCGGCGTGCCGGAGGCCGGACGGCTCGGGGTGCCGCTCCGGGGCGGGGCCGAGCGGGAGCTGGCGACCGCGCTGGACGAGCTGGCCGATCCCGGGCCGTTCCTCGTGCTCAGCAACGGCGACCCGGAGGCCAACAACGTCCTCGTGCACGAACGCGGGCCGGTCGACGCGCGCTTGATCGACTTCGAGTTCGCCGCGTTCCGGCACGCCCTGCACGACGCGGTGCCCCTGCACGTGCCGGGGCCGGCGTGGATGTGGGTGACGGGGGACGCGCTCGGCGAGCTGGGCAACGTCTACCGGCGGGCGCTGGCCGCCGGGGTGCCGCAGGCCGAGGACGAGCGACGGTACGGCCTCGGACTGACGGCCGCGTGCGTGGCCTGGGCGCTGGCCCGGCTGCGGCGGCTGCCCGCGCTCGACACCCGCCCCGCCGGCGACGCCGGCCGGGCCCAGCTCGTGGCCACCCTGGAGGCGGCGGCGCGCACCGCCGACGCCTGCCGGGCGCTGCCCCGGCTGGCCGGATGGTGCCGCCACCTGGCCGACGCCCTGCGCCTGCGCTGGCCGGACGCCGACCTCGACGTGACCGCCCTGGCCCCGTACACACCCCGCCGCCCCTGACGCCCCGCCCCTGACCGCGCCGCCCAAGACCGCGCCGCCCAGGACCGGAACGGCGGGGACTAGGGACATCCCTTGGTCCGTCCCGGACGAGAGCGGGCCCCCGCCGTACCTATCCTGCGGCCGTGAGCGCAGAATCCGACGCGGCCGACATCAGCGAGCTCGGCCGGATCGTCATGCGCTACGAGCTCGCCGACCTCAAGGACCTGGCGGACTTCGACCGCTACGTCCGCGCGGAAGGCCGCCTGGAGAACCACCTCATGCGGGTGGCCGAGCGGCTGAGCAGCTTCTACGACATCGAGGGCGCCTGCCGGCTGCTGGACCAGGTGCTGGCGTTCAACCAGACGCTGCGCAGGAAGATCGACGACGCGCTGCCGCTGCACGAGGACGACCGGCGCGCCAGGGCCGAGCTCGGCGGGTGGCGGGACGAGGCCGACGGGGTCATCCTGCTCATCGAGGGCATGAAGGCGATGTTCCGGGCCCAGGAGCACACGCTGAAGGGCCACGTCCGCGACGCCGAGCGGCTCCTGTCCGGTGCCCGCGCCAACTTCGAGCGGCTGCGCACCCGGGGGCCGGGCCCGCTGGCGGAGGCGGGCGCGTTCCGGCACGCACTGGCCGGCGCGCACCTGCAGCTCAGCAAGGGCATCGCCAAGCTCCAGTCCGGCGACACCACCGACGCGACCGAGCGGTTCGCGCGGGCGCACATCGGCTTCGCCCGGCTGCTGGACGACCCCGAGCGGGCGGCGGCCCACGGCGACGTGCGCGAGCTGCACGACCTGGCCGACCGCGCCCGCGCGCTGCAACGGCACACGGAGTTCCTGAGGGAGACCAAGGCCGGCGAGTACGCCCTGGCCATCCGCACCGGCGAGGAGGCGGTCAAGTACTACGAGCGGCTGGCCGCCGCCGCGCGGGCCCCCGGCGTGCCGAAGGTGGTGCGCAACCTGCGCGGCATGGAGCACAAGTACGTGCTCGGGCTGCTCATGTGGTGCCGGGCCGAGAAGGCCGTCGAGGACCGGGACTGGCGGCTGTGCGACGAGCTGATCGCCGAGGCACACCGCACGTGGCGCGAGTCGGTGTACGACAGCCTGCTCAACGAGGACGTCGGCGCGGCGTCCCTGCGCCCCCAGCTCGACACCCTCGACATGATGTTGCAGGGCACCCGGCGCCGGCGCGACAGCGAGGAACGCCACCAGAAGCAGATCGCCCGGCTCGAGGAGGAGCTGGGCCGGCTCAGGCAGACCCACATCTGGACCCAAGGAGGCACGGCGATGGCCGGCGGAGACCACCACGAGACCATCAACGTCAACGGCCCCGTGACCGGGGTGACCGGCATCGGCAGCCACGCCAGGGCGTCGGCGGAGACCGTCAACATCGCCCAGCCCTCGACCGGCTCGCTCGACCTGGCCGCCGTCCGCGCCGAGCTGGCCGACCTGCGCGAGGCGCTGGCCGACCTGGCCAGGACACCCGCCCAGCAGGCGGTCGTGGCGGAGGTGGCGCGGGCGGAGGAGGCGGCCCAGGTGGAGGACGAGTCGCGGGTGCGCCGGCACCTGGCGGCGGCCGGCGAGTGGGCGCTGGAGACGGCGCGGCTGCTCGGCCAGACGGCGGTGGAGGCCGTCATCAAGACCGGCCTCGGTTCCTGATCCCGGCGACCGCCCTCCCGGCCGCCGTAAGACCCGGGGACCGCCCCCAGGCCGCGCGTTGTAAGACCCCGCGACCGCCGTCAGGCCGCGCGCCGCCTCCGACGGTGACCGTCCTTCCCGGTCGTCACTCCACGACCGGGTGGACGGTGAAGGGCGGGGCGGAGGCGTCGCCGTGCACCCACAGCCGGGTGCCGGGCTCGGGCGCGTTGTCGATGATCCACCGCGTGAGCGGCGTGCGGACCCACCTCTCCAGCAGCGGGCTGCGGATCTGCCGGGCGCCGAGCACCGCCCCGTCCTTCATGACGGCGGCCACCACCTCGCGCTTGATCAGCCCGCGCTGGAACACCACCTCGAACCCCTTGCGCCGCGCCGAGTCGGCGAGCTGGTCGAGGAACTTGTCGACGATCTCCCCGATCATCTCGGGCCGCAGGATGTCGAAGACGACGACGCCGTTGCCGAGCCGCCCGAGCAGCTCGGGCCGGCGCAGCTCGCGCGTCAGATAGGTCTCGACCGCCTCCCGGAAGTGCGCCTCGACCTGCTGGTACGACGGTTGCGCCGCCGGGGCGGGCCCCACGATGCCGGGCCGCAGGTCGCCGGCGCCCACGTTGGAGGTGAAGATCACGATCGAGTGGGAGAAGTACGCCGTGCGCCCCTGCCCGTCGGTCAGCCGCCCGTCGTCGATGATCTGCAGGAACTTGTCGAAGATCTTCGGGTTGGCCTTCTCGATCTCGTCGAACAGGATCACGCTGAACGGCCGCTCCCGCACCCAGTTCGTCAGCACCCCGCCCTGCTCGTGCCCCACGTAGCCGGGCGGCGCGCCGGTCAGCCGCTCGCTGGCGTGCTCCTGGCTGAACTCGCTCATGTCGAAGCGCCGCAGCGCGGCCTCGTCGTCGAACACGAGCGAGGCCAGCGCCTTGGCCAGCTCCGTCTTGCCGACCCCGGTGGGCCCGACGAAGAAGAACACGCCGGTGGGCCGGGTCGCGGGCGAGTCCTCGTCGGTGAAGCCGATGCCGACGCGGGCGTTGCACAGGACGTCGGCGACGGCCCGGACGGCGGCGGGCTGGCCGATGACGCGCGCCCCGAGTATCTTCTCGGCGCCGGCCACCTTGTCCTGGTCGAGCCGCTCCCACGGGTCCTCGCGCAGGCCGAACCGGTGCCGGACGATGAGCTCCTTCGCCGAGGAGACGGGCAGCCGGGCGGTCAGCGAGGTCGCCCGCAGCGCGTCGATCTCGGTGATCGACATGCCTTCGGTGAGGTTGCCGATCGTGGCGGCGACGCCGTGCAGCGCCTCCGGGGCCAGCGTGTCGCCGCCGTGGAAGCGCGGCAGCGTCTTGACGAGGTAGTTCACGCGTTCGGCTGAGTCGGGCAGGCCGACCTGGACGGCGGCGACGTGCGGGTTGCGGTGGCACAGCGCCTCCGGCAGCGTCACGATGTCGTGGCAGACCAGGATCACGGTGTTGTGCAGCTCCTCGCCCGTGGCGGCCGTGGCCATGGCGGCCTCGGCGAACAGGCGGCGCAGGTGCGCCAGGTGGGAGCGGTACTCGTCGCCCGCGGGCAGGCCGGTGCCGATGACGAGGTCGGCGGCGTGCATGACGAGCGCGGTGGCGGCCTCGTGCTGGGTCAGCATGGGCAGGGCGACGGCCAGCATCTCGGCGGGGGCGCGGACGCGGACGTCCTGGGCGTTCTGGACGCGGCGGCGCAGCCGGTCCACCGAGCCGCCCGCGCGGCTGCCCCTGGGCGGGTCGGGCGCGTCCTGGGCGGCGGGGTCGGCCCGGCCGCCGAGGTGCCTGCGCAGGAGCTGCTCGCTGCGGGGGTCGGGGAAGGTGAGGCCGTCGACCAGGTCGTACTCGCCGATGGCCAGGAATCCGGCCGTGACCAGCAGCGCGCGGACGGCGTGGCGGAACGGGACGTGGTCGTTGTCCCACAGGATGCGGTCCTCGACGTTGCCGTAGAGGATGAGGTGCCGGCGGCGGTGGATCTCCATGTAGGCGCGCGCCAGCCAGGGCGCGGCGCTGAAGGCCGCCTCCGCGTCGGCCTGCCCCGCAGAACCTTCGGCCGGGTGCCCGCTCGTATGCCGGGCCGCGTGCCCGCTCGGGTGTGCTGTCATGGCGCGTTCCTGCCTCGTTTGCGGTCGGCCTGCGCCCATTGCGTGACCGGCCGGCGCGTCTCGGCGCTGCCCTCCCAGTCGACCTCGCCGATGGTGAAGCCCTCCTGCCGCATGGAGTCGCCGGCGAGCTCTGCCACCTCCAGCAGCGCGGCGCAGGCGGCGCTCTGCCGGGCCTGGCCGCCCTGCTCCTGTGCCCGCCGCATGTCGTCGGACAGGTAAAGGATGCGGTGGTCACCCTCCTCGTCGTCCTCCAGGACGACGGTGACGTCGCTGCCGGTCAGCCGGTGGACCTGGAGGGTGAGCGTGCCGTCGGGCGACTCGTCGAGCGAGCCGGCGTCCATCACGAGGCCCAGCTCGGGCAGGATGTCCACCACGGCGGCCAGCATCTGGCGACGCTCGGTGAAGCGGTCGATGTCGGCGTCCAGCTCGCGTTCCATGTCGTCGAGCTTGGCGTCGACCTGCCCGCACAGCACCCGCACCTCGCCGTACCGCCCGGCCAGCGACTCGCGGCTGATCATCTCGAGCGCGACGTGGGCGAGCGGGGCGTCCTTGAGCGGCACCTGGGCCAGCTCGGCCTCGGCCTCCAGGGCGGCGAGGCGGGCGGTGACGTCGGCGGCGGCGAGCATGGCCGCCGCCCGGTCGCGCTCATGCCGGGCCCTGGCCAGGGTCACCTTCTCGACGTGCGCGCGGATGGCGGTGGCGGCCTCGTCCGCGTGGGCGCGCACGTACGCGTCGTCGCCGGCGCTCAGCTCGGCCAGCAGCGCCGAGACGAGCTGGGCGCCGGGCTCGTCGAAGCGCAGGCGGTCGCGCAGGTCGGGCTCGGCGGCCAGCGCGCGCAGGGCCGCCACCACCTCGTGGGCGTGCGGGCGGCCGGTGGCCAGGTGCGCGGCGGTGTCGAGGTAGCGGCGCGCCAGCTCGTCGAGCTCTTCGGCGAGCCGGTCCACGTGCCTGGCGGTGGTGGCCGCGGCCAGCTCGGCGTTGAGGGCGTCGAGCGCGTCCTGGGACCGGGAGGTGTCGGGGCGGAGCGGGAGGGCGGCGTAGCGGTGGCGCAGGTCGGCGAGGCGGCGCTGCTCGGCGTGCCGGACCGTCTCCAGCGCGGCCATCCGCCGCCGCCCGGCCTCCTCCTGCCGGTGCCGGCGGCGTTCCTCCTGCTCGGCCTCGCGCTGCCGCCTGGCCTCGTCGCCCGCGCGGCCCCAGGCGAACTTCGGCGACTTGCTCATTCCCGCCGCCCTTCCACCGGCCGCTCGGAGAAGGCCCGGGAGAAGGCCCGGGAGAAAGCGGGGCCGAAGCCGGGGACGGGCGGCACGCCGAGCCAGTGGACGCGCCGGTCCGGCGTGATCTCGATGCGCAGCCCGGCGCTCTCGTCCGGGCCGGGCAGGTCGCGGTGCCGGTCGGTGAGCCGGTGCAGGCGCTGGTTGGCCGAGCCGCGCCAGCGCAGCGCGGCGTGCCGCCCGGCGACGTACGGGCCGTCCACGAGCAGGTCGAGCAGGGACAGCAGGCGCCGCTGGTGCTCGTCGCCGTGGCGGCGCAGCCACTCCAGGGTGTGGCCGCTGTAGCTCATCACCGACAGGTCGCGGCGGGCGCGGACGCGGGTGACCAGCTCGGCCAGGGCTTGCGCCTGCGCGAACGGCTCCCCGCCCGACAGGGTGAGCCCGTCGGCGGCGGTGCGGACGATCTCGTCGGCGAGATCGGCGACGGGCACGGCCGTCCCGCCCTCGAACGGGATCCACTCCGGGCTGACGCAGCCCCGGCAGCGCAGCGGGCAGCCCTGCACCCACACGCAGTACCGCACGCCCGGCCCCAGCACCTCGCAGGCCGGATGGGTGTCGGCGACCATGACGACGGACCCGCTCACAGGCTCATCACCGCCAGAAGGGACGGTCGCGTTCATCCGCTCATCACCGCCAGGATGATCGCCACGACGAGCACCAGCAGCAGGGCGATCGCGACGACCCGGGCGGCGCCGATGCCGGGCTGCTCGGGCTGGGGCTGCGCCGGCACGCCGGCCGGCTGCTGCGGCACCGGGGCGGCCGGCCCCGGCGGCACCAGCGGCGACCTGGGCGGATACTCGTCCAGGAGCCCGCCGGCGATCCTGGCGCACCACACGCACGACGGCAGGCTCGCGCTGTAGAAGTGCATGGGGTTCTCCCGGCAGCCCATGAGCCGGTACTGGGCCCGGTTGAGCGCGGCCACCCATTCGCCGGGCCGGGGGCGGGCGGCGGGGTCGTGGTGCCCCTCGGCGAAGCACCGCCGGGCCAGGGCCAGGATCTCGGGCGGCAGCACCTCGACGGGCAGCTCGCCCTCCATGGGCACGAACCGGTCCGGCCACAGCAGGCGGTTGTTCTGCGACATGACGTTCTGCTGCACGTCGTCGGGCAGGGAGGCGTCGGTCAGCACGCCGGCGAACGGGTTCTGGCCCTCCATGAGCAGCCAGCAGATCATGATCGCCAGGCCGAAGCTGTCCTGGGCGGGGGTGGAGGGCCGGTGCACGAGCTGGTCGGCCTCCGGCGGGGCGTACTCGGGGGTGAACTTCGGCGTGCGGAACAGCCGCCCGCCGGGCGCGGTGAACTGCACGGTGTCGCAGTCGACGAGCGTGACGTGCCCGGTCGGCGTGACCATGACGTTCTTCAGGCTGACGTCGCCGACGACGACGCCCACGTCGTGCAGCATGTCGAACAGGTGCGCCACCCGCGCCGCGATGACCAGCAGCTCCCGCCAGGTCGGCTCCAGCAGCGCCTGGTGCCGGCCGCGCGCGTCGCCCAGCATCTCCAGGGGCAGGCCGGCGATGCGCGGCATGACGAACCCGCACGGCCGGCCCCGCTCGTCCACCAGCGGCGCCTGCGGCCAGGCCACGTGGAAGTGGGCCGGGTGGTCGCCATCCCACCGCGCGGGCGGGAGCCCGACGAGCGCCGCGACCCGGTCGATCACGTCGTCGTGCGGGGAGGTGTAGATCTTGGCGCAGACGGCGCTGTTGTCCGCGATGGGATAGACCTCCCCTTCCATCCCGTCGCCGAGCAGCTCGTCCTTGACGATCTCGACGGCGCGCCTGCCGGGAATGCGATATCCGTTCACCTCAACCTGACCGCCAGTGCCATCGTCTTGTCGTCGCCGGACGTGCCCGCGAAGTCCTCCGACCCGAGCTGCTTGGCGAGCTGCTCCGGCGGCACGGCCGGGTCGGCGAAGTAGCTGAAGTAGGCGCCCAGCGTGTCGGGGGCGTCGTAGCCGGCGCTGCCGTCACCGGCCAGCAGCGCCTCGGTGAGCCCGTCGGTGCACAACGCCACCCCGTTGACCCGCCCGTCCAGGACCACGCCCACCTCCAATGCCTCCGCGCGCCGCAGCGAGGTGGCGAACACCGTCTCGCCCGCGTCGGAGCGGTTCGTCGGCGGCGGCAGGACGAGCTGCGCGCCGCCCCCTGCCCGCTCGACGATGAGGAACCCGTCCCCGATGTTCAGGTAGCTCACGAACGGGGGCGCGATCACGGCGGCCAGCAGCGTGGCCGCGAACTGCGAGCGCAGCACCACCGGGTCGCCCCGCCCGCGTGCCGGCAGCTCCCTGACCCGCCGGGCCAGCCAGTCGTCGAAGCGGCGCAGGCAGTCCCCCGCCAGCACCCGCATCAGCCGCTTCCACTCGTGCGGCGTCGCCGGATGCCCCTGGCCGAGCTGCGCCCTGGCCGCCGCGTACGCCGACTTGACGAGCTGCTGCGCGCCCTCTCGCGACCGGGGCCGCGACCCGGCGCCGTCGGCCACCGCCAGGAAGTGCGCGCGCCCGTCGATGCCGGCCGACAGCGCCGCGTCCTGGTTGGGCCGCCCCTCCAGGACGTGGCTGGGGCCCGTGACGCTCGCCGACAGGAACCGCCAGGCCGGCTCACCCATGGTGGCCCAGCCACTCGCGCATCTGCATGTGCTGGTCCACCTGCTGGTAGATCTCGCTGGCGCCCTGGTTGCGCGCCGTGCCCGCGGCCACCTTCTCCGTGCTGGCCGACACGAGCTGCAACACCTTGGAGAACTCCATCTCGCCCAGGTTGTAGGCCGACTCGGGAGCCAGGCCGCGCAGCACCTCCTGGTCGGCCTCGCGCACCCCGAGGGCGAAGAACAGCAGGTGCCGGCCCTCCTCCTGCTTGCGCAGCACCGGCGCGAGGTCCCGCCACCGGTCGGTGAGCCGCCCCTGGTCGTCGGTGGGCGCCCCGTCGGTGATCAGGTACATCAGCGGCCGGTTCGCCAGCGGGATGCCGGACGAGCGCAGCTGCTGCTTGCGGGTGCCCAGGATGTCCAGCGCCTGCTGGATGCCCTCCACCATCGGCGTCACGCCGCCGGCCTCCAGCCGGGGCGGGTCGAAGTCGGTCATCGGCACGAACGGCTGCCCCACCGCGCCGCTCTCCTTGCCGCGCGGATCGATCACCCGCACGTGCCCGTTGCCGAACGTGACCAGCGCGATCTCCCCCATGCGCATCACGTGCGTGTAGGCGGAGATCTGGCGGCGCCAGCCGTGCAGGGCCGCGTTCAGCTCGTCGATGCGGCCGAGATGGCTCATGGAGCTGGAGGTGTCGACGACGAGCGTGATGAGGATGCGGCTCTTGGCCGGTTGTGCCGGGGGCAGGGCGTCCACGGGGCCGCTCATGGGTCACACCTTTCGTTCGCGGGTCGTTCGCGGGTCGGGGAGCCGGGCAGCACGCGCAACGCCTCGCCGTCGGCGTCGAGCCCGACGACGCGGACCGTCTGGCCCCGGTGGACGCCGTCGCTCGCGGCGCCCGCCAGCCGGGCCCACACGATCGCGTCGTCCAGCTCGACGTAGCCGCCGTCGGGGCCGAACCGGGTGCGCACGGTCGCGGTGCCGCCGTCCGCCTGCCGGGCCGCGACCGCCTGGAGCGTTCCGGGGGCGGGCCGCTCCAGCGTGCGGCACTCGTCCAGCACCTGGGCGGGCGGGGTTTCTGCCGGATGCTTGTAGCCGGGGTTCGGGAGCTCCGGGGATTGGGCGCGCAAGCGCCGCACGGCAGCCGCCGCGTACTGGGCGCCCGGGTGGCCGGTGGACGCCTCGCGCCTGCGCAGGGCGAGCCGGACCGCGTAGATCAGCGCCACCGGGAGCAGCAGCAGGGCGACGGCGAACGCCACCCCGCTGCGGAAGTCCCGCTCCATCTCGACGGTACGCACGGCGTCCGGCTCCTTGTCCAGATCCGGGTAGGCGAAGAGGGTCCGCAGCAGCCGGTCCGCCTGCTGCGGGTCGACCCGGATGATCTCCCTGCGCGTGTCGACCTCGTCGCAGAGCCGGCCCAGTTGGGCGTGGCAGTCCGGGCTCGTGTCGACGACGACGATCAGGTCGCGCTCGCCCAGGTTCCGGGCGTTCATCCTCTTGCCCAGCTCGGCGGGGGTCGTCTCGGTGGCGTGCCTCAGGTCGAACACGTGCGCGCGTGCGGTGTCCGGCGTGAACAGGCCGCCCGCCAGCAGCGGCATGAACGCGAGAGCGAGGAGCAGGCCGGCGAGGATGAGCAGACGTTGCGTCATGGCGGGGACGTCCGGGGGTCGGGGGTTGGCCGCGCCCAAGCTAGCCGCGCGTGCGGCAGGTCCGCATCGGGGTACGACCTAGGGAAGTCCCTATTCGGCCGGCCGCTTTCCGGCGTTCCCGGGGTGCAGGCGGCGGAAGTCGGCCAGGCTCTGGCGGAAGAAGGCCAGGTCGCTCTCCAGTTTCGCCCGGGTGAAACGGCCCGGTTCGGCGTCGCGGGCCGAGCGGCCCATCTCCGTCCAGAACGCCTCCCGCGGCAGCTCCTCGGCGCCGTCCGGGAGGAACTTCAACGCCTCGGACACCGCGTCGGCGGCGAGGCTCCACTCCGCGACCACGGCACGGAACCGCTCCGGATCCGGCGACAGGTCCGCGGTGTAGTACAGGCCGCTCTCCAGGGCCCTGCTCGCGTACGTGGCGCCGACCATCACCCATTGGCCGGCGTCCAGCAGCTCGGACACGCCCGCCCCGAACGCCGTGCCCGCCTGCTCCGCCTCGTCCGGGACCAGCACCTCCACCCCGCCGGCCCGCACCACCCGCCCGCCCGGCACCTCGTCCACCGACGCCTGCGCCGACCCGCCAGGAACGACCAGGTCGAGGTAGACGCGCGCCTCCGCGAGCGAGCGCGCCCGGGCGCTCTCAGGCATGCCGCGCCGCGAGGTCCCGGTAGCTGTCGCGGACGATGAGCAGCCGGTCGAGCTGGAACCGGCCGGGCTCGGCCGCGCGCATCTCGCGGCCCCGCTGCGACCAGAACCCGTCGTCGGGCACCTCGTCGGCGCCCGGCGGGATGAACTTCACGACCTCCTCCACGGCCGCCGTCGCCACCGACAGCGTGCGGTGCGCCTCGGCCGCGTCGTCCGCCGGCACGTTGCCCGCCGTCAGGTCGGCCACCCACAGCCACTCCCCCGCGTCGAGCAGCTGCGACGGCTCCGCGCCGCCGAACGTCGGGTAGCCCGCCGGCATGACCGGCCGCTCCGGCAGCCCGAACAGGTATTCGCGCGGCCTGCCGCAGCTCTCGCAGGTGCCCGAGTAGCGGTTGGCCAGGCCGCCGCCGGCGCTGACCAGGCCGCTGTCCCAGCTGGTCTCCACCGAGCCACACGCGCAGGGGTGCAGGTCAAGGTAGAGATGCGCCTCGTCCCTCGTCCGTGCTACCGCGAAGGTCATGACCGTCCTCTCCTCCGGAAGTTCCTATCATGCCTGGAACACGTGCCGGCCGGCGTCCGCCGACGGGTCGCGGCCGGGGTCCGCGGCACGGCGGCGGCCGCAGACGCACGGCCCGTCCTCGGGGCACCCGCACTCCTCGTCGTCCTCGGGCGGCTGCCAGCCGGTGCCGTCGGCCAGCTTGCGGGCGCGGGTCCAGTACGCGTGCCGGCGGCCCGGCCTCGGCTCGGCCAGCAGCCTGGACAGGTCGGCGGCCAGCGGGGCGGGGACGAGCCGGCGCGGGACGGCGGCGGCCACGTCGTACAGGACCGCCAGGCGGGCGGGGTGCTGCGCGGGCGTGGCGGCGCGGACCTGCCGGACGGCCTCGAACAGGCCGGCGACGGCCGCGTGCTCGGCGGGCGGCAGGCCGACCGCCGCCGCCAGCCCGGCCGCGGCGGTGGCGGCGGCGGCCCGCTCGTTCGCGCCGATCGTGCGCGTCTCGTCCACCCGGTACGTCAGCATCCCCCCATCCGGCTGACCCGTCCGGTGGGCGGGGCGGATCTCGACCGGGATGGGCGCGCGGCCCGGAATCTCGATGTCGAGCAGGCCGGGCCCGTACGTGCGGGCGCGCGCCCCCATGAGGGCGGCCGTGCGGGCGACGGCGTCGGCGGCGGCCACCTCGGGCAGCGCCGGCCTGCCGCGCAGGGCGGCGACGTGCTCGGGCGCCAGCTCGCCCGCCCTGGCCAGCGCCACGATCCTCGCCGCCGCGCCCGGCCGGCCGGGCGCGAGCCCCGCCTTCTCGGCCTCGGCCCGGATGGCGGCGGTGAGGTCCCGGGTGCCGACGGGCCCGCCGTTGAGCGCCGCGGCCAGCGACCCCGGCGCGGCCGACCTCGGTGCGGCCCCGTCCCCGTTGAGGGCGTCGATGAGGCCGCGCAGCCGGGCGACCGTCGCCGGATCCGGCAGGCCCGGCATGGACCGGGCGGCCGGTGCGGGCGCGGGTGACGCGGGCGGGCGGGCGTGCCAGGGCGGCGCCGGCGGGGTGTGACCGCGGCGGGGGATGTCGGCGGCGACGGCGTCGATGGCCGCCGCGATCCGCTCCCGCGCCTGCGGGTCCGTGCTCGCCCGCCACTTGCGCGCCAGGTGGGCGTGCTCGTCCAGGCGGGGCGTGAGGCAGTGGTCGGTCCCTTCCCTGGCCGGCGAGAGCGACTCCCTGACCAGGCCCTGCCGCACCCCGGCCGCCTGCGCGGCGTGCTCCTGGGCGATGTGCGAGATCTCGTGCACCAGCACGGACGACACGACGTGCGGGTCCACGCGCGGCCCGATCCGCATGACGTGCGGGTTCTCCGGGGTGCCGGCGTTCAGCTCGGTGCGGCCGACGAGCCCGGCGCCCGGGTCCTCCGGCAGGACCCGCACGTGCTGGTCGGCCGCTCCCGGGAGCTGGATGACGAGCCGGTCGTCGCCGCTCCAGCGCAGGCTCGCGACGGCGCCGCCGAAGTCGGCGGGCGACACGTCCTGGGCGCGCAGCTCGTCCGTCGTCAGGTCGGGCATGCCGTCGGGACGGGCGGAGGCGGCGAGCGGACTGCCGGGCAGCTCGGGGGCGGTCACCGACGGCGCGCCGGAGCCCTGGCCGGTCGCCGGGCCGGTGCCCTGCCCGGTGCCCGAGCCCGTCCCCTGGAAGGTGCTGCTGCCGGGGGAGGCGTTCGCCGCGCTCTCCTCGGCCACCTGCCAGATCGGCTCCTGCGGCGGCGGGAGGGCGTTCCTGTCCTCCAGCTCGGCGGCGACCTGCTGGGTGAAGGTGCCGGCGACGGGGGAGTTCATGAAGATGTCGCGCAGGTTCAGGTCGTGCTGGTCGGCCGCCTCCAGGATGGGGGGCGGCAGCGTGGCGAACGCCTGGGCGAAGCCGCCGTCGGGGGTCACGCTGTGCACGAACCCGTCGGGGGTGGCCAGGTAGCGGTGCAGGACGGGCTCGCCGTTCGGCCCCTCCTCGTACAGGTGGAACCTGGCGACCTCGCGGCGCTCGCGGGCGGCGACGCGGGCGTCCTGCATGACCTGGACGAAGCTGCTGCGGCCCGGCTGGGGGTGGAAGGCGAAGGTGGGCAGGCCCTCCAGGGGCGGCGCGATGTGCACGCCCGCCTCCATCCTGGCGTGCAGCTCCTCCAGCTCCTCGCCGAACAGCGCGATCATGGCCGTGCCGCCGCTCGCGCCGGGCACGCGCACGACCTCCTTGCGGGGGCGGACGTCGCCGCCGCGGTGCCGCTTCACCCGTTCGAAGGTCAGGTCGTAGTCCACCCTGACGCGCACGGTGTAGAGCTTGCCGGTCTCGAACATGCTGCGCTCGCGCCGCGCGCCCTGGTGGGCTCCGGCGCTCTGCGACGACTGCGCGCCGAACCACGAGCTGAAGCTGAACCCGAGCGCCTTGAACCCGGAGCCGGCGGACATGCCGACGGGCTGGACGTGCCCGCGCGAGACGGACAGGTTCTGGGCGTCGGCCCGCCGGTCCACCTCGCCCTTCTCGCCCTCGTACGGCCCGGCCACGACCGTGAGGTCCGACATGCGGGCCTTGACGGTGACGTCCACGCCCTGGTTGCGGAACGCCGGCTGGACGGTGTGCGGCACGACGTCGCCGTCACGCCCGGCCGACCGCTCCAGGCCGGTGATGAGGCCGGAGTGCGACAGCCACGCCGACAGCGCCCCGGCCCGCTCGGCGACCGCGGCGTGGCCGATCATCCTGGACAGCTGCCGGCTGATGGCGTCGAACAGGGTGGGCCTGGTCTCGTCCTCGATCAGCACCTCGGGGAAGTGGCCCGGCTCGAACTCCGCCTGGCGCGGGTCGGTCACGGCGGGCACGGGGCCCGGGTCCTCGGCCGCGCTGCGCACCATGTCGCCGGGCAGGCCGCGGCGCAGCTTGACGTCGTACTCGCGGGTGACCGCCGGCGTGCGCCTGCGCCGCATCCACGCGGTGGCCGACCTGACCTTGGCGGCGGCTCCGGGGACCCGCCGCTCGAACGGCACCGGCCGGACCCGGGCGGGCCTGGTCTCGATCTCGATGACGAGCCGCATGTCCTGCTCGACCGTGCTCTCGCCCTTGAACCTGGCCATGCGCTGCAGCCGCATCCGGTTCTCGTTGACGCTGCTGGAGAAGGAGCGGGTGCGCTTGGTGGACAGGCCGCCCTTGGTCTCCTCGCCGCTGTCGTCGCTGAAGTCGAGGCCGGCGGAGTACGCGCCGGAGTACGACTCGGTGTGCGAGGCCTCCTTGGCGCGGTAGCGCTGGATGATGACGCCGTTCTCGTCGGTGTGGTCGACCAGCCTGGCCCGGCGCGGGTCGGCGCCGGGGGCGTGCTCCAGCCGCACCCGGACGGTGACCACCTGGACGGAGTCCACGTCCGGCCCGGTCTGCACGTCGTACTCGCGCTCGAGCCCGCGCCGCGACCACATCTCGTCGATGTGGACCTGCGGCCGGGTGCCGTTGAGGTCGGCCCTGATCTGGCGGCGCAGGTTCGGGGTGCCGTCCTCGGCGCCCGGCACGGCGGTGTCGATCGCGCTGAGCACCTCCTCCATGACGTCGACCTCGTTGCCCTGCCCGTCGGTCACGACGAACGACTGCGGCATGCTCGTGCCCATGCCGTGCTCGTACTGGGGGGCGATCACGACGTCGTTGAGCTGCTCGTTCAGGGCCGTGGCCGCGTCGAGCGCCTCGTCGAGGCGCGCTCCGGCGGTGTCGGGGGCGGCCGTGGCGGCGGCGACGGCGGGCGCGACGGCCGGGCCGAGGTCGGCGACCTTACCGAGCGCTTGGAGCAGCTTGTCGGGGGTGTGCTCCCGGCCGATGCCGACGTTCTCGCCGCGGGCCAGCGCCTCGGCGCGGGCCTGGACGTAGCGCATGACCAGCGGCACCGCGAGGGTGCGGTGCAGTTTCATGGCGCCGTTGAGGAAACGCTCGACCGCGTCGGCCACCACGGGCACGGGCAGGGTCACGTCGCCCTCGGCGTACAGGCGCAGCGCGTCGTGCTCGGGGACGGTGAACAGCCCGTTGCCGTGGCTGCGCAGCTGGCCGCCCTTCCACCCGTCGAGCTGCTGCCCGATCGGGGTGGCACGGCTGGCGCGCAGCTTCACGAGAACGTCCACCGGCACCTGGAAGCGGTACTTCCTGGCGACCGAGATGCCCAGGAACTCGGTGCCCCAGATGGCCAGCAGCGCGGTCGCCAGGGCCCTGACGCGGGAGCGGGACGGCAGCGAGAGCGAGCCGGAGTCGCTGGTGGTGCCGCCGTCGTCGGCGTCGGCGAGGCTGTTCATCAGGCCGAACGCGATGTTGTTCGAGCCGCCCCAGGAGATGCCCGCGCTGCGCAGGGCCAGCATGATGCGGCCGGTCACCGAGTCCACGACGTCGACGAAGGTGGCCTCGCCGAGCTCGCCGCGCACCTCCAGCGAGGTACGCGCGGGCACCGGGCCGTTGGGGTCGAGCACGAGGTCGTGCGTGATCGGGCCCTCGAACAGGTGGGAGGCGAGGAAGTGGCGGCTCAGCACGGGCCAGAGCTGCACCAGCGGGGCCACCTTGCCGCGCAGGGAGCGCGGCAGCAGCCGCCAGATGCCCTTGATGTCGCCCAGCTCGCGGCCGCCGTCGAAGTGCTCCAGCGTGGCGGCCTCCATGAGCCGCTTCGACGGCCTGCCCATCGGGCCGGTGAAGTCGGGCCCGCCGTCGCGCGGCAGCATGTCGCCGGGCACCATCATCAGCACCCTGACGGAGCGCGGCTTGACGAGCTTCTGGACCTTGCCGTTGTGCACCAGGTTGACCTCGACCGTGGCCTTGGTCTCCAGGCCGGCGGTGACCTTCTCCTTGCCGTCCTCCTCCATGCCGACCTTGTTGACCATGCTGGAGGTGCTGGTGCCGGCCGAGTACGTCCGGTCGCCGCCGGCGTTCGGGCCCGCCTTGTGCGAGACGCCGTCGTGCCCCTCCCCCGGGCCGTCGGTCTTGACGGCCGAGCCGCCGCCGCCGTACGTCCTGGACCGGTTGATGCCCCGGCCTGAGGTGTCGCTGGCGATGTCGAGGTGCGTGCGCACCTTGTTGACCAGCCCCTTGGGGGTGCCCCGGCCGCTGAAGTCCTGCCGGACGACGATCTGCAGGGCGTACACGTCGGGGGTGGCGTTGACGCCGTGCATCTGGAGCGGGATGAGGACACCGCTCTGCGCCATCTGGTCGAGGCCGCTGCGGATCGCGCTCTCGACCAGGTGCGCCTCGACCTCTTCCTCGTTGAAGAGCTGGGCGGCGTGGATGAGCGGGTTGCGGGAGTACCGGCGCACCCCGTCCACGCTCTTGGCGACCAGCCCATGGTGGGCCAGCTTGTCGAGGACGTGCTCCTTGAGCCCCTCCAGCCCCGTGACCTCGCGCACGTCGGTCGGGCCGGCGCCGCGCATCTGCTGGGCGCCGTCGCCGAGCCACTGCGGCAGCTCCATCTTGCGCCCCTTGACCGGCTTGCGCCGGGGGACGTCGTTCAGCACGGGGTTGCCGTCGGCGTCGAGCTTCGGCTTGCCGTTCACCAGGACCAGCGCGCTCTTCGGCACGGGGTCGCCGGCGTGGAAGGCGTCCAGCACCTGCTGGCGCAGCAGCAGCTCGGTGTCGAACGGCCCCAGCTTCTTCGGCTTCTTGCCCGGCCGCTCCACCGTGAAGGTGACCTTGGCCACCTTCTGGTACGCCTGCGACAGCCCGGTCCGCTTGTCCACCTGCGGGTGCACGGCCGCCTCGTTGGCCGTGGACGACGACGACTGCGCCACCGGCCGGCTGCCCTTGACCTCGGGCCGGACGCTGTCGGGGTGGTAGTCGCCCAGGGGGCCGAAGATGTCGGCGCCCTGCAGCGACTCGACGTTGAAGCCGGCCGACACCTTGCCCTCGATCGACCCGCCGTGCTCGGTCCTGCTGGGCGAGGTGGCGGTCTCGGTGAGCACCTCCTCCTCCAGCGCCTCCGGCGTCACGGCGCCCACCATCCTGGTCTCGCCGTGCACGATCTCGCTGGTGGCGGTGATCCGCACGTCGGGCTCGCCGTCCACGGCCAGGGTGACCGGCAGGCCGTCCTCCAGCGTCCGCCGGAAGCGCGCCTGCACCTCGTGGGTGACGAACTTGCGCAGGTCCCGGCGGGCGTTGGTGCCGATCCTGGTGTAGTCGCCGCCGAGCTCGGCGGCGATCGCGTCGAGGGCCTCCTCCAGGCCGGTCATGCTGATGACCTCCTGGTTGGGCGGCTTCGGGCTCTCCTTGCCCGCGTCGATCCGGATCGGGTCGCGCGAGGTCCGGTCGGCGTAGGAGTGCCACACCCAGATCCGCTGCGTGGCGGTGTCGCCGGGGCTGCCGGAGTCGACGGTGGCGGCGTGCTGCCACTGCCCCGCCTTTCCGGTGCGCAGCTCCACCGTCCACGTGGCGGTGGCGTCGAACAGCAGCGACTCGCTGCGGTTGTCGGCGACCGAGCCACCCTGCTCGAACATGCTGGACCCGCCGGAGGCCGACCAGGAACGCCCGGCGCTCGCGCCGACCCCGACCGCGACCGTGTCGGCCGCCGCCCTGGCCCAGGTGCCGTCCGGCACGAGCGGCGCCAGCACGCCGCTGTTGAAGTCGCCGGAGGTGCCGGCGCTGCCCGACTGCGTCGCCGTGTACGTCTGCCCGGTCTGGTAGAACATGCCGACCGTGACCTGGGACGCCTTCACCGCCGGGTCGGCCACCTCGACCAGGTCGGCGAGGGTGAGCTTGAGCCGCAGCTCGGCCGCGGTCTTGCCATGGCCGACGTTCAGCACCAGGCCGTCGCCGGAGACGACCTTGTGGAAGTCGCCGCGGATGAAGTTCTCCAGCTCGTCCGGGGTGAACCGCTTGGCGACGTTCTTGCCCTTCAGGGCCTCGTTGACCGCGTCGGTGAGCCTGTCCAGGTGGGCCAGGCGGCCCGTCGGCATCGACTCGGGCAGGGAGAAGGTGTCGGGCAGCGCCCTGTCCAGCGCCTCCAGGTACTGGCGGTGCGCGGCGGCCGCCTCGTCCGCGGCCCGCTCGGCGAGGGCGGCCACGGCGAGCTGGCCTGGCGGGGCCTGCGCGGGAGCCTGCGGCAGCGCCGCCAGCAGCCGCGCGTACCGCTCGTGCGCCTGCCTCGCCTGCGACGCCGCCTTGTGGGCGGCCGAGTACGCGGCGGCGATCCTCTTGTGCCTGGCCTGCTTGTCCCGCAGGCTGCGGGCCTTCGCCTCGGCCGTGTCGGCGCGCAGCGCGGCGCCGCTGTCGTGCTCCTTGCCCGCCTTCTCGGCCTCCTTCCTGGCCTCGCGGGCCTCCTTGCCGGCCTGCTTCGCGCTCGCCCTCTTGCTGTCCGCCAGCTTCTTCAGAGCCTTCTGCGCGGCTTCCAGCCGCCTGGCGAGCTCCCGCGCGTCCTCGGGGCTCGGGTCCTGGCCGAGCGCGACCGTCCGCAGGCCGGTCCGCTCGCTCTGCGGGCCGTTCGCCCAGGGCGGTGGCGGCGGCGTGGCGCCGCGGGCGCGCAGGTCGTGCAGCACGCCGTCGATGTCCAGGGCGAGCAGGCGCTGCTCCGGCACCGTCTGAGCCTGCTCCCACTTGTCCGTCAGGTACGCCAGCTCGTTGAGGCGGGCGGGCACGCACTCGTCGCCGGTCGGGTGGGTGGTGCCGCCGGGCAGCATCCGGCGCAGCACACCCTGCCTGCGGCCCCGGCCCTCGGCCGCCCGGTGCTGCATCGTGTCGGTGATCTCGTGCAGCCAGACCCTGGGGAGCTGGTCGGTGGCGATGCGGGGGGCGAAGCTCACCTCGTGCGGCTCGGTGGACGTGCCCGCCTTGAGCGTCGTCTCCGCCATCACCTTCTGGCCGCGGTCGCCCAGGACGGGGCGGAAGTGGTGGGTGCCGTTCTCGGTGGTGACCGTCAGCACGTCACCGGCCCAGGACAGCGCCACCACCCGCTCGCCGGCGTGCTGGAAGTGGTCGGTGAGCAGGTCGGCCGTGGCCTGCTTGATCTCGTCCAGGGTGACGTCGGTGGGGCGGCCGCTGTCGGTGACGTACCGGGTGCCGGCGATCGGCGGGGAGGTGACGGTGCCCGGCTTGCTGGTGTGCGCGGCCGGGGGCTCCGTGATGGGGGCGTCGGACGACAGCGTGTCGTCCGAGGCGGCGAGCAGCAGCAGCGCGGACGCGTCCACCACCAGCTCCGGCTGGGCGCCGGTCCGGGCGGCGCGGGCGTCCAGCGTGCGGCGGATGCGGGTCATGGTCGCGTTCGACAGGACGCGGTGGCCGCCGGGGCGCGGGATGAGCACCTCTCCGGTGGGGCTGATCACGGCGTCGGGGAAGGTCGTGCCGAGCGCCTCCAGCAGCGCGGCGCGCGCCCTGAGCGGCGCCGGGCCCGTGGCCGCCGTGACCGTCGGCGTGGTCGGGGACGGGGCGGCGTCCTGGGTGCTCGTGGTCTGGGCGGGCTCGGTGGTGGTGTCGGTGGTGGTGTCGGCGGTGGGGCTGGACGCCTGGTTCCGAGTGTCGTTCCCGGCCTGCGGCGTCGCGTCGCTCTGGGTCGCCTCGCCCTGAGCCGGATCGCCCTGAGGCGCGTCATTCTGCGTCGCGTCACCCTGCGACGTCGCGTCACCCTGAGGCGTCGTGTCGCCCTGAGACGCGTTGTCCTGGGTCCCGTTGTCCTGGATCCCGTTGCCCTGGGTCCCGTTGCCCTGTGATGTGTCGCCCTGCGGCGTGGTGGCGGCCTGCGGCGGCGTGGCGGTCGTGTCCTGGTCGTCGGAGTCCGGGAGCTGCGCCGTCGTGCCGTCCTCGTCCGTCCGGGCGGTGGTGTCCGACGGGGCCTGGCGGGTGGACGGAGCGGCCGGGTCGGGGCCGGTGGCGGCGGCGGGCCGGGCGGCCGGGGTCTCCTCGTCCTGGGTCCGGTCCTGGTCCTGGTCCGGTGTGGCGGCGGGCTGGTCCGGGGAGGAGGTGCGGCGGCGGGTGGACAGGTCGCCGTCCGGCAGCCCGCCGGGACGGCCGGACGCGCTCTGCGAGCCGGCCCCCGCGAGCGCCGGGGTGCCGGACGTGCGCGGCGACGGGATGATCACCCGGTCAGGGGTGCGGACCCCGCTGCCGGGCTGGTTGCCGTCCGGGCCGGTGGGCGAGCCGTCCGGCGTGGCGGGCCCGGCGGGCCCCGTGGACGGGCCGGAGCCGCCGGCGCGGGCCGCGTCGGAGCGGGCGGCGGCGTCGTGCGCGGCGGCGAGCGTGCTCAGCGGATGCGCCAGCGCCGAGACCACCTCGGGGTTGAACGGGCTGATGCTCCCGGTACGCCCCACGCCGCCCATGAAGGCGCCCATCATGGACTCGGCCGTGAACGGGTTCTGCCACTGCCCGTACACCAGGCCGTTGCCGAGGAAGCTGCCCGCCGGCGAGGCGAACACGTTCGTCAGGCCCGTCGTCAGCGCGCGGCCGGTGAAGCCGGGCACGACGCGGGTGACCCGCGAGACGGGCCCGGCCAGCACGGTGCCGGCGCCCGCGCCGCCGGCGGCCCCGATGCTCGTGGCGGCGAGCTGCCGCCAGTCGAAGTCCTCGCGCGTGCCCATGTCCTTCTGCTGCTTCTGCGCCCAGAAGTCGATGAAGAACTCCTCGCCGATCTCCTCGACGAGCTCCCGGCCGAACGGGGAGGCCATCAGCCGCACGAGCAGCCCGCGCCCGGTGGCGCCGCTCAGCGCGGCGACCCTGGCCAGCCGGGCCGCGCCCATCTCCCGGCCGGCCAGCGTGGCGAGCCGGACGAGGATGCGGCTGATGGCGGTGCGGGCCCCGGCGGCGTACGGGCCGATGAGCGCGGCGGAGGCGCCGGCGCTGAAGAACGCGACGATGATGGCGATCGCGATGGCGACGACGGTCACCCAGAACGCCACGTTGATGGAGAGCTTGGAGTACTGCGTCTCCACGGCGAAGGTGTTGGCCTGCTGCGCGTAGGCCCTGGCGTTCCTGCTGACGCCGACGATGCCGCTTTCGGTGCCGTAGAGCTGGCGGGCCCGGTTGACGAATTCGGTGGTGGCGGGGGCGGCCCAGCCGGCCACGATGACGCGGGCGGCCGATCCGGCGGGCTCGGCGGACTTGATGCAGTCGTCGCACAGCACGGCGTACGCGCGGGCCAGCCCGGACAGGCCGCTCTCGCTGGCGTCCGGCCACTTCTGCCCGGCGGACAGCATGGGGATCAGCCAGTAGACGACCCAGTCGGGCAGCGCCTCGGTCTCCCAGACGGGCTGCACGTCGCTGTCGATGACGACGACTTCCTGCTGCGCCGACACCGCGACGTTGGTACGGACGCCGATGTCCCCCGAATGCGCCATGGGCCCGTTCTCAGACCTCGCGCGTCATGCGCGCGACGTCGTAACTGATGTCGGCGTCGGTCTGCCGGGTGTTGTCGATGGCCTTGCGCAGCCGGTCGCCGGCGTCCACGATCTCCTCGGCCAGCCGCTTGCACTGGTTGATCATCTCGGTGGGCCCGCCTTCGCGGAAGTGCGCCTGGTAGAAGGCCTGGCCCTCCGCGCCGCCGCCCCAGGGCGCCGCGGCCAGGTGCGTCTCGACCTCGCCGGCCAGCCGGGGCAGCGTCCTGCTGACCTCGTCGGCGGTCGCCGACCACGCGGACATGCCGCGGTCGACGATCGTGTGCGCGACGTACGTGCCGTCCCAGGGCTCCTTCACCGGCCGCCTCCCATGTCGTCGGCGAGCCGGGCCAGGACGGTCTCGACGTCACCGTCCAGGTGCGCCTTGAACTGGTCGGCGGGGATCACCGGCTCCAAGATCCGCATGACGTTCTCCTGTGCCTTCGCGGCGGCCTTGCGCGCGGTGTCCGCGATGGTGTCGGCCAGGGCCCGGGCGTCGGGGCGGCGGTAGATGCGCGGGTCGAGGTCGAGGCGGATCAGCTCGCCGCGCGCCCCCACGGTGACGGAGACCAGGCCGTCGGGCGAGGTCTCGGTGACCTGGACGGCCTTCGCCTTGGCGTGCAGCTCCAGCCCCTCGTCCTGCAGCCGGGTGAACATCTGGCGCAGCTCGTCCGCGTACGCCCGCATCGCCGCCACGTCTGGACGCTCCGTTGCCCCCATAACCCCCTCGCGACATTCGCGTCTTGTTACGCCACATGGGCCTTACGCGCCAGTTTCCGTCACATGAACACCAGGAAACAAGGTCTTGGCCTAAAAGTGATGATTTTCGGCGGTGATGGGCACGGCCTCCTCCCGGAGCTCCGCCACCTCTCCCCTGGGCGCCCAGGCCCGCCACACGCCGCGTTCCACGCGTTCCAGCCCCAGCTCGCGGGCGGTGTGCACGGACGCGCCGAGGTATTCGAGCAGCAGCAGGCCGTCCCGCTCGGCGTGCACCTGGAACGGCTCGCCGCGCCAGCGGCACACGACGGTCACGAATCGCAGCCACTCGCACTCGGTCACCGGGACGGTCCGGACGTGGCAGCCCGGCTCGACCTCCTCGAAGCCGTCGAGCGGTTCGGCGGAGCGCAGCCGTACCCACAGCTCCAGGGCGTGCGGCTCGGGGCTGGCGGGATAGTCGGCGCCGCGCCAGCGGGCACGGTAGGAGTGCCAGGAGGATGGCCAGGAGGTCACGGCCGCCTCCCGACGAGCAGCCAGCGGCGCAGGTCGCCGTGGTACATGGCGCGGCGGTGCTCGGTGCCCTCGATCGTCAGCTCCCAGATCTCGGCGCCGTGGGGCAGGCCGACCCCGTACACCTTGTACTCGCGGATGATGTTGTCGACGCTGGGCACCAGGCCCATGCCGACGAACGGCGGCTCCTCGACGACCCAGCCGGCCACGGCCGCCCGGCCCTCCTCGTCGGCGCCCCCGTACGGCGTGCGGTAGAGCTCCAGCCCGACGGGACGCCAGCGCAGGATGTTCAGCGACCCGCTCTCGGTCAGCAGCTCGCGCTGGTTCAGGACGGCGGCGAGCACCGCCGGGGTGGCGATGTGCGAGACGTCGAGCGCGTGGTGGCAGTAGCCGGACACCCTCGGCTCGCTCGCGGCCAGCAGCTCCGGCAGGTCGGCGGCGGCGATCAGCTTCTGCACCACCGGCACGCCCGAGCCGGGCGCGATCCGGAGGTCCTGCACCATGGTCGGCACGGCGAGCCGCGCCACCGTGCCGGGCTCCAGCAGGAACGACACCCGCAGCCCCGGGTTGACCGCCAGCCCCCATCGCAGGTCGGGCCAGCCGGCGGCCAGCTCGGTCAGCGAGGCGACCCGGCAGTGCGTCGCGGCCCCGCCGGAGGCCAGCGTCATGGCCTCGACGGAGGTGAAGGCGAGCAGCCAGGTGCGCCCGTCGCCGTCGGCGGTCGCCCACGCGGGCGGCTCCAGACCGGCCGCCGCGGCGGCGCTGATCGGCAGCGCCAGGTCGGCCTCACGCAGCAGGCTCAGGCACAACGCCTGCCGCCCCTCCTCGTGCGCGGCCCACAGCCGCTCCTCGAACGGGCCGGCCGGTGGTTGATCATCGGCAGTCATCCGCCCATTTTGTCCCCTTCGTCAGGTACGTAGCGACTTCATGACGTACGGAGCGACGTGGAGGGGTTGCTCCCCGTTCCCATCGGACCGACGATGGAGGCCACATGACCGGACAGAGCGACCCCGCCCGGCGCCTCACCATCTCGATCGGGCTGCACGGGAGCCTGCTCGTGGCCCACGCCAGCGGCGACCTCGACTACCGGTGCGCCGACCTGCTGCACCGGCAGATCGGCGACGCCTGGCAGGACGTCCCCACCGTGGGAGTGGTGCTCGACCTGGGCGGGCTCACGTTCTGCGACTCCATGGGCGTCGGCGCGCTCGTGCTCCTCCTGCACCAGAGCCGCGCCCAGCGCTCCCCGCTCGTCCTGTCGAGCCTGCCCGCCCGCGTCGAGCGCATCCTGGCGATCACCGGGCTGCGCGGGTTCTTCCACGTCGAGCCGTCCGTGGAGGCGGCCATCCAGGCGGCCGGGCCCGGTCACGTCACCGGCACGGGGTGACGCTCCCCGCGGGTGGCGGCGGCGCGCAGGGCCCGGTAGAGCAGCCGGGCATCGCCCAGCCGGTGACGCAGCAGCCGCTCCAGGCCGCCGATCGGGACGAGGTTCTGCGGCGCCCGCGGGTCCTTGTAGTCGACGCCCGCCAGCGGCGGAAGGGCGTGCGTGACCGAGTCCGCCAGGCGTACCAGCGCGTCGAGCCCCAGGTCGGCGCCCGCCTCGCAGCGCACCACCCCCGCCCACGGCACGCCGGACGGCGCGGGCAGCCGCACGTACCAGGCGTGGCGGCGCCAGCTCGTCCCCATGAGGAACACCGGCGTGCGCTGGCCGGGCCGCAGCCCCGCCACCGTCGCCGCCTGGGCGGCCGGGAGGTAGGCCGTGTGGTGCGTCTTGATGTAGCCGACCGTGCGGGGCAGCTGCGTCCGTCCCCGCAACGGGCCGTCCACCAGCAGCAGCTCCTCCTCGCCCGCCTCGGCCCGGTGCCGGATCGCGAGGTCCACCTCCAGCTGGGTCAGATGGCTCTGCAGGGCCAGGACCAGATCGTCCATGCCCGAGCGCGGGGCGCGGCGGGCGCGGTAGCGGCCGGCGGTCGTCAGGATGTCCGTCACGTACGGGTTCGCGGTGACCAGGGAACGGCTCACGTCCACGGCGACGACCTCGGCGGGGGCGCCTTGCACGCAGCGGACGATGCCGGCGGCGCAGGACGCGGCGATCCCCGGCACCGCCTCCCCGCCCGCGCCGGGCTCATGCGTCCACAGGCGGGCCTCGATGCGGCGCACGCCGTCGCTGATCAGCAGCACCTTGGGCGGTGCGGTGGCCGGGTCGGGGGTAATCGGGCGCCAGGCGGCGGCGGGCAGCTCGACGTCCAGGTCGAGCTGAGCGCTCGTGGCGTCCAGCTCGGCCAGCGCCTCCGCGTTCAGAGCCGCCGTGTAACCCGGGTCCCACGGATCAACGGTGAAAGGAGTTGTCATGCCGTCGCCCTGTGCAAGTGTGATCCCTTCGCATCGCGCCGGACCTCGAAGCGGACCGGGATGCGGTCGGCCAGCGCCGGCACGTGCGTCACCACGCCCACCATGCGCTCGCGCCCGCCGGCCAGGCGTTCGAGCGTGGTGGCGACCGTGTCCAGGGTGGCCGGGTCGAGGCTGCCGAAGCCCTCGTCCAGGAAGAGCGAGTCGAGGCTGCGCGCCGCCGTCGCCGACAGCCCCGCCACCTGGTCCGACAGGGCCAGGGCGAGGGCCAGCGCGGCCTGGAACGTCTCGCCGCCCGACAGGGTGCGGGCGTTGCGGCGCAGGCCCGCCTCGGCGTGGTCGATGACCTCGATCTCGT
Organism: Nonomuraea composti; assembly: GCF_012034275.1. Lineage (NCBI taxonomy): Bacteria > Bacillati > Actinomycetota > Actinomycetes > Streptosporangiales > Streptosporangiaceae > Nonomuraea > Nonomuraea composti. Next base: position 126,311 of record NZ_JAATEP010000013.1, read on the forward strand.
TCCTCGCGCCGAGTGCCAGCTCGTACTGGCCGTCGGACAGCTCGCGCAGGGTCTCGGAGGCGGCGGTGACGAGCAGGTCGAGTGCCTCGGTGCACAGCCAGCGCTCGAACGCGTCCGCGCGCAGGCACTGGGCCAGCTCCTTCGCCACCCTGGCCCGCTCCTCCTCGGCCCTGGCCCGCTCGTCCAGCTCCCTGGCGGCGGCCCGGTTCTCCCGCACCCTCGCGAGATGTGCCTGCGCCCGCGCGACCGCCGCCACCACCGCCTCCCCGAGCCGCGCGACCGCCGCCTCATCAGGAGCCCCACCGCTCGCCGTCTCGCCGAGGCCGCTCGCGCCCTCGCTTGAGAGGCCGGTCGCGCCCTCGTTTGAGCGCCCGCGCGGGGCAGCGGTGCCGCCGTGTGCCGGGCCGGCCGGGTGGGCGGCCGTTTCGGGGATCGGGACGCCGTGGGCCGTCAGGCGGGCGACCACCTCGGACCACTGGGCGCGGGCCTGGCGTTCGGCCTCGGCGACGCGCCCGGCCCGCTCCTCCAGCGCGGCCCGCTCCCGGACGGCGGCCTCGTCGCGCCAGGCGAGCAGGCTCGTCCAGGCGTCGTGGAGGTCGTCGCGCTCCAGGGGCGGCGCGCCGAGCGGCACCACGGTGTCCCGCGCCGCCTCCAGGTCGCGCCAGAGCCGATCAGCCTTCCCGGCCAGCTCCTCGGCACGCCGCGTGGCGGCGGCAAGCCGCGCCCGCGCGTCCCGGGCGGCCTGCCGCAGCTCGGCGGCCCGCCGCTCGGCCGCCCGCACGCTCGCAAGCCGCCCCTCCAGCTCGTCACGCTCGACACCAGGAGACGGAACGCCCCGGCCACCCGCGCCGCCATCCGCGAACGCCGCATCAACCCGCCGCCCGGCCCCGTTCGGCTGCGTGGCGGTGACGAGCGGGGCGGCCTGGGCGGCCAAGTCGTGGGCGGTGCGGGTGACGCGTTCGGCCAGTTCTCCGGCCGTGCGTTCGAGGTGGCGGAGTTCGGTGTCCGCCTCCGTGCGGCGGGCGCGGGCCTGGTCGGCCTCGGCCCGGCACGCTTTCACGTGCCGTTCGGCGGCCCGCAGGTCGGCCGTGGCCGGGTGGTGGGGCAGCCGTTCGACGGGGCGCAGGCAGGTGGGGCAGTCCTGGCCGACCACCAGGCGGCGGGCCAGGTCGGCGCCGGCGTGGGCGTCGCGCAGCCGGTCTCTGGCCTGCTCGGCCTCGGCGAGCGCGGTTTCGGCGGCGCGGGCGCGTTCGGCGAGCGGCGGGAGGCCGGCGCGCGCCCGGGCGGCGCGTTCCTCGACGGCCCGCAGGTCGGCGGCGGCGCGTTCGTGGTCGTCGAGGGTGCTGAGCAGGCTCATCAGCAGGCCGGGATCGTCGAGGGCGGCCAGCGTGTCCTCGGCCCGCCGCTCCGCCGCCTCGGCGCGTTCGGCGCCGGCGGCGTGCTCGCGCACCTGCGACGCCGCCGCGCGGACGGTCTCGGCGAGGGTGGGCACCTCGGGCGGCAGGGCGAGGGCGGCCAGGGCGGCGACGCGTTCGCGGGCGGTCTCCCGTTCGGCGGCGAGGCGGCGGATCTCGCCGGCCGCGTTCCTGAGGGTGTCGAGGGAGCCTCTGACCTGGTCGTCGAGGGTGCGCAGCGAGGAGAGGCGGGCCTCGGCGGCCTGCTGGGCGGGCTCGTCGGCGTCGGTGAGGCGGGCCAGCCGTGCCCGGGCGAACGCGGCGGCCTGCGCGGCGGCGCTCTCCTCCTGGACGGCGCGCTGCCGGACGCGTTCGTAGACGTCGGCGTCGAGGAGCTGCACCAGCAGGTCCTGCCGTTCGCGCGGCTGGGCGTGCAGGAACTCGGCGAAGCGGCCCTGCGGCAGCACCACGCACTGGGTGAAGAACTTGTACTCGAGGCCGGTGATCCGCTGGATCTCGGCGGTGACGGCGGCGCCTTCGGCGAGGGGCCGGGCGACGGCGCTCATCAGCTCGTCGAGGCCGGCCGTCGCCGGCACGGAGGTCAGCAGCTCCTCCAGGCGGGCCTCGGCGGTGTGCACCTTGCCCTTGGCGTCCCGTTTGAGCGCGCGGACGACGGCGTAGCGGCGGCCGGCGGTCTCGAAGACGAGCGCCACCTTGGCGGCGACGGCGGACGGGGCGAGGGCGTGGGCGATGACGTTCTCCTTGCCCCAGCGCGGCACGGTGCCGTAGAGGGCGAAGCAGATGGCGTCGATGAGCGTGCTCTTGCCGGCGCCGGTCGGCCCGACGAGGACGAAGTAGTCGACGTCGGCGAAGTCGACGGTGGCGGGCTCACGGAAGCTGCCGAAGTCGTCGAGGTGCAGGCGCAGCGGCCGCATCAGCCGCCCACCTCCTCGTAGAGCCGGTCGAACAGGGCGGCGACCTGGGCGTTGTCGCGTCCGGCGCCGGACAGGTAGTCGCGGAACAGCTCGCGCGGGCCGCGCGCGGCCCCGGCCGGCCCGGTGCTGCGGGGGTCGCGGACGGGCTGGAAGCGCTCGTGCACGCTGACCTCCAGCGCCGTGGGCAGGATCTCGCGGACGGTCTCGGCCAGGCCGGGCCGCGGTTTCTCGGCCACGATCACCCGCAGCCAGGTGTCGCCGAGGTCGGCGGCCATGGCCTCCAGCTCCTCCAGGGTGCCGGTCCTGGTGGCGAGCGCGCGGGCCGAGGAGATGGTGGCCTCGCGGACGGCGGCGGGCCGGCCCGGCTCGACCGTGACGAGCAGCGCGCCGGGCGCGTTGTCCTCCTCGCCGAAGTCGACGGCGAGAGGGGAGCCGCTGTACCAGATGGGGCAGGGGCCGGGGATCTGCTGGCGCCGGTGCAGGTGGCCGAGGGCGGCGTACTGGGTGGTGGCGGGGAACGCGGTGGGCTCGAAGTAGTAGGAGAAGATGGACTGGGCGCGGCGCTCGCCGCCGCCGAACCGGCCGCTGGGCAGCGTGCCGTGCGTGGTGACGAGGTTGACGGTGCCGGTGTCGAAGCCGGCGGTGAGCGCCTGGACGAGCTCGGCGACGCGGGCGGCGTAGTCGCGGTTGTGCTCGGCGGGGGTGCCGGTGAGCACGTCGGCGGCGCGGACGACGTACCGGTGCGACAGGAACGGCAGGGCGGCCAGGCGGACCGGCTCGCCGGAGCGGGCCGTGAAGGACAGCGTGCCGCCCTGGTCGGGGCGGCGGAACGCGCCGACGACGTGGATGCCGAGCCGGCCGAGCACCGGCCGGTACACCTCAAGGAGTTGCGGGTTGTCGTGGTTGCCGGCGAGCAGCACGACGTCGCGGCCGCCTTCGCGCAGGGCGAGCACGGCGTTGAGGACGAGCGCCTGCGCCTCGGGGGTGGGGGCGGAGGTGTCGAAGAGGTCTCCGGCGACGATGACGGCGTCCACGTCCTCCTCGCGGGCCAGCGTGACGAGCTCGCGCAGCACCGCGTGGTGCTCGTCGGTGCGGTGGCGGCCCTTGAGTACCTTGCCGACGTGCCAGTCGGCGGTGTGCAGGATCTTCATGCGGGGTGACCTCTAGAAGGGTGGGATGTCGTCGTCGGCGCCGGGCAGCCCGGCGAACGGGTCGGTGATCCCCGTCGTGACGGGGTGGCGCTGCCCGGCCTCGGCGGGGCGGGTGGCCCACGCGGGGAACGGGAAGGTGATCGCGAGCGGCACGGGGATCTCCGGCTGGGTGACGAACATGGTGCCGGGCCGGGCGATCGTGGCGCGTTCCCTGGAGGTGGCGGGCAGCCAGCCGTACTCGGGGCGGGTGGCCTCGGCGGGGTCGAGGCGGCCGGCGACGCGGACGGCGCAGTTGGCCACGATGCGCCGCTCCACCTCGGAGGCGGTCTGCTGGGCGCCGATGAGGATGACGCCCAGGGAGCGGCCGCGCTCGGCGACGTCCAGCAGGATCTCCTTGATGGGCGACTCGCCCTCGCGGGGCGCGTACTTGTTCAGCTCGTCCAGCACGACGAACAGCAGCGGCCGGGCCGTGCCGGCGCTCTCCTTGCGGGCGAACTCGCCGCGCAGGGTCACGCCGACCACGAACCGCTGGGCGCGGTCGGGCAGGTTGTGCAGGTCCACGATCGTGACCTGGGCGCCGGAGGTGCCGATCGCGTGCGGCCGGCCGGCGGGCAGGTCGCCGCGGACGATCGGCGCCAGCGGCCGGACGGCGGCGCGCAGCCGGCGCAGGAACGCGTTCACGGTGCCGAGCGGGGTGGGGGCGCCGGTCCACGCGGCGCGGCTGCCCTCGTCGGCGAGCTGTCCGGCGAGGAAGTCGACGAGGTCGGCGAACGTGCGGCAGACCGGCCCGGCGTCACCGTCGGGGCGGCGCACACGGACGGCGCCGCCGTCGCCGACGGGCTCGGCCCACGACTGCAGGCGGGCCGCCACCTGGCCGACGAGCAGGGAGTACTGGGCCCGCTCGTCGTCGGCGTCGGTGAAGACGAACCGCAGCAGCTCCTCGGCGCAGAACTCGGCCAGCGTCCAGTAGTAGGCGCTGACCGCCCGCGTCCTGGCCTGCACGTCGGGGACGGCGTTGGGGTCGCCGGGGCGGGGCGGGGCGAAGACGTGGACGCTGCCGAAGGGGGCCGCGGGCAGGCCGAGCCGGTCGTACTGGGCGCGGGCGGCGGCGTCGAGGCGCGTGTTGGGGTGGTCGAGGAAGAGCAGGTCCTCGCCTTTGACGGAGAAGATCAGCGCTTTGGTGTTGGCGGCCTCCGCGCCGAGCACGCCCGACTGGAAAATGGAATACACCAGGAATGTGGCGAACGACGTCTTCGTCGCCACTCCGGAAACGCCGGAGATCGACACGTGCGCGCCGCGGGTGCCGTCGAGGAAATCGAAATTGACGTACATCGGGCGGCCGTCGCGCCCGAGCCCGATGGGGACGCGCCGGTCCATGACGTCGAAATAGAGCGCCTGGTCGCGGTCGCCGGCCTGGGCGCGGTAGGCGGGCGCGCCGGGCAGCGGCGGGACGAACACCTCGGGCTCGACCCTGGTGACCCGGACCTCGGCGCATTCGACGACGGCGGCGGGCAGCGCGCCGTCGGCGATGAGGAACACGTCGGAGGCGAAGGCGGCGCCCTCGTGCCGGGCCTCGACCGCGGAGACCACCCCGGCGACCAGCACCTGCCCGAAGCCGGGCGCGTCGCGCCTGGTGACCACGACGTCGTCGAGCTGGACGACGCGGCCGGGCTTGAGGCCGACCCAGAACGACAGCGGCGAGGCGGCCTGGGTGCCGAGGACCCGGCCGATCGCGTCTCCCGACGCGGTGGCCCCGTCAGTCTCCGGCTCCGCCTTTTCGATCACAAGTGCGCTCCCGCCCCAGGGGTTTCTCGTCGTCCTTCCGCTGAATCCTAACTATCGGGAAATTGTTCTTTCGCCCATTCATTTGATCATTTAAGGCTTTTGCCCGTCGGGCGGGACGGTCACGAGCGGCGGGTCACCCCACGGTGTTTCGAGCGCCGCGCGCAGGGCCGCCGCCGCCTGCTCGCCGAGGCGGCTCGCCAGGACGCCCTCCATGACGGCGATGCAGCGCTGCGCCAGCTCGTGCGCCCGCCGTCCCTCTTCGGTGGTGCGGATCAGCCGGGCGCGGGCGGAGGACGGGTCGGGCACCTGCTCCATGAGCCCCGCGGCGATGAGGCCGTGCACGGCCTGGTGGGCGCTCTGCCGGGTGACGCCCATGCGCCGGGCCAGCTCGGACACGGTGGTGCCGGTGTCGTCGAGGGTGGCGAACACCCACGCCTGCGCGATGGTCAGCGGGCGCTCGCCGGCCCGCTCCATGCTGGCCAGGAGCCCGTCGTCGAACCAGCGCCTGGCCTCGGCCAGGCGCTGCGGCAGGTTGCGGGCCGGCTGCGTCATGTCGGTGTGCGTTCCAGGCTCTCGTCGGTACGGCGTCTTGCCAGAGTCTCCCATCCCTCCTAATGTCAGGCTACCTGACAACCCGATCCCGGCTGGAGAGCACCCGCCCATGACCATGGAATTCGCCACCCCCTACCGCACCCGCTCCCACCTGCCGCCCGGCCCCGGCCGGCCGTACTTCGTCGAGAAGGGCATGGGCGACCGCGCCCACCTGTTCGGCGACCTGATCACGATCTACGCGGGCGGCGAGCAGACCGAGAACACGTTCAACTTCTTCACCTGCGAGGGCCCCAAAGGCACGATCATCCCCGCGCACCTGCACGCCGGCACCTACGAGGTCTTCTACGTCACGCAGGGCGCGGTGCGGCTCTTCGTCGAGGACCTGGAGGGGGCGCAGCAGGAGAAGCTGCTGACCGCGGGCGACTTCGGCTTCGTCCCCAAGAACTGCCCGCACGCCTACCGCATCGAGCGTCACCACAGCCAGATCGTCGGCGTGGCCGCCGGGCCCGGCGGCACGTTCGAGCGCTTCTTCGAATCGCTCGGCACGCCCACCGACGAGCACGGCCTGCCCGCCACGCCGTACGTGCCCGCGCCGGAGCGGTTCGGCACCGTCCCGCAGCGGTACGACGTGCGCTTCCTGCCCGATCACGAGTGGCACACCTGAAACCCTGGCTTAACTAAGGCAAGCGCCTTAAAGTTGGTCCGAGCTGTCAACGACATGGGGGCCGCGATGACCACGCCGAACTATCCCTTCGACCGTGACGCCACGCTGGAGCCGCCGCGCGAGTGGGCCGAGCTGCGCGAGCAGTGCCCGGTCGCGCACGTGCGGCTGCCCAGCGGCGACACCGCGCAGCTGCTCACCGGCTACGACGACGTGCGCACCGCGCTGACCGACCAGCGCTTCCGCCGCGGCGGCCCCGACGCCGCCCGCATCTCCACCACGCGCGACGGCGGCATCTTCAACCGCGCCGCGTCCGGCACCGACATGCGCGAGGGCGAGGGGCACCTGCGGTGGCGGCGGCTGCTCACGCGCTCCTTCACCGTCAAGAAGATGGAGACCTGGCGCCCGCGCGTGCAGGCGATGGCCGACGAGCTCGTGGACGACCTGCTCAAGTCCGGCTCGCCGGCCAACCTGTCCGCCCAGCTCGCCCTGCCGCTGCCGGTGCGCGTCATCTGCGCCCTGGTCGGCGCGCCGAGCCGCGACCAGGACCGGTTCGCCCACTGGTCGCAGGTCATGCTCACGCTGACCCGCTACAGCCAGGAGGAGGTGGAGCAGGCCTACCAGGAGTTCGACTCCTACGTCTCCGACCTCGTGGACGCCCGGCGCGCCGACCCCGGCGACGACCTGCTGAGCGAGCTGACCCAGATCTCCGACAGCGAGGACGGCCGGCTCAGCCACCAGGAGCTCATCGCCACCGTGCGGGCGCTGCTGCTGGCCGGGCACGAGACGACGTCCAACATGATCGCCATCATGGCGGCCATGCTCCTGTCGGAGCGCGAGCGCTACCAGGCGGTGATCGACGACCCGGCGCTCATCCAGGGCACCGTGGAGGAGGTCCTGCGCCTCGACACCACGCTCAGCGTGATCGGCTTTCCGCGCGTCGCGGCCGAGGACCTCGAACTCGGCGGCGCCCCCGTGCGGGCGGGCGCCACCGTCATCCCGTGCCGGCCCGCCGCCAACCGGGACCCGCGCCGGTTCGAGGACCCCGAACGGTTCGACCCGCGCCGGCCCAACGCCGCCCAGCACCTGAGCTTCGGCGCGGGCGCGCACTACTGCCTGGGCCAGCCGCTGGCCCGCCTGGAGCTGCAGGTCGTGCTCGGCACGCTCACCCGCCGCCTGCCCACGCTCGCCCTGCGCGACGGTGTGGACGGCCTGCGCCTGCGCAAGGGCCTGCTGTCGGGCGGGCTGGAGGACGTCTGGGTCACCTGGTGAGCCCGCCGTCGTCCGGCGCGCGGCTCAGGACGGCCGGTTGGTCTGCGGGATCTCGATGCTGATCGGCCGCGCCTCCGACAGGAAGAGCAGGGTCGCCTTGCGCAGGAACTCGTCGAAGAGCCAGTACGCCTCCGGCGCCAGCGGGAAGGGCAGCAGCCCCTCGCGGACCGCGATGAAGGGCTTCCAGGACAGCCGCAGCAGCGGGTCCCACACCGGCTCCCGGGGGATCTTCAGCCAGCCGGCGATCTCGTCGCCGAGCATGAAGCGGGTGAACGCGCCGAGTATCGGCTTGCTGAGGATGCCGGCGTCGACGGAGGAGCCGAGGCCGAGCAGGATGTCGGCGAGCTTGACGCCCTCAGGCGTCGGGGCCAGCACGGGGGTCAGCACCTGCTCGGCCTGGCTGTTCGCCTCGGCCCAGGAGGCGGGGATGTACTCGTCCTTGATGCCGAGCATGTGCGCGCACAGCTGCCAGGAGTGCAGGAACGCCTCCGACTCCCCCGCCGGGATGGGCACCTTCCACGCGGCCAGCTTCTGCATGACGGTCGTGGGCAGGCTGTGCCAGGTCACCATCATGTCGCGCTGGCTGATCGGGATGTCCTCGTCGGCGACGTCCGGCCAGTGCGGCGACTGCGGCAGCAGGTGCCGCACGGCGGCGTGCACGAGCCGGGTCTTGACGCAGGTGACGATCATCTCGCCGTCGGGGCGGTAGGCGTTCTGCGACATGATGTCGTAGCCGAGCTTGGCGGTCTTGGAGATGCGGTCCTTCATGTCCGCGCCGCCCTGCGAGTAGTAGACGGCGCGGGCCTCCTTGGGGATGACCGTGCTCATCATGCCGCTGGCCAGCCCGTACAGGAGGCCGAGGTACAGGCCGCGCTTCTTGTTGAACTCGACGGCGAGCGACAGCTTGCCCTGGTCGGCCCAGGCGGGCAGCTGACGGGCGCGCTCCATGAAGGCGCGCAGGTCCTCCGGCAGCCCGGCGGGCAGCGGCTGGCCGTTCTTGGTCCAGGCGCGTAACAGCTCGTTGACGCGGGGGACGTCGCCGTTGTCGAGCAGCGCGGCCACCAGCGGGTCGGCCTCCTCGTCCCACACCCAGCGCGGGTCGAGGCCGGCCCCGGTGCCCGCCACCGAGCCGGTGGGCGACCACGTCCACGCGTGCGCGGGAGTCGCGATGCTCAGCGCACCGAGTGCGCCCAGCGCTCCGCCCGCCTTCAACATGTTGCGCCTGCTGAGTTCGCCCATGCCTTCGCTCCTCCTCTGGTCGAGGCCGGGAACACGTGCTTGATACGGTGGAACGCTAAGTGCATCTGCGTATCATGAGAGCACAACGTGACGCCCATCACAAGACGGAGCGGCCGTCGTGAGGTGACTGGGGCAGAATGAAGACACAGGAGGTGGTCGTGGATTCCGCGCTGTCCATGCTCATGTCACCCTCGGAGCCAGGCCCGGGATCCCTTCTGGATCGCGCGTACCTCGACGCCGTGGAGCGCGTCGACGACGCCGACGAGGCCCGCTCGCGCATCCTCGACGCCGCCTACGAGCAGTTCTGCCGCATGGGGATCCGCCGCTCGACCATGGAGGACGTCGCCCGGCGGGCGCGCGTCTCCCGCATCACCGTCTACCGCCGCTTCGCCACCAAGGACCTGCTGGTCGAGCAGGTCGTCCGCCGGGAGTTCCGCCGCTACTTCGACCGGTTCCTCATCGACATCGAGCAGGCCCGCACCGCGGCCGACCGGGTGGTGCTGGGCTTCGTCAGCTCACTGCGGGCGATCCGCTCCAACCCGCTCATCGGCGGCCTCATCGCCGCGGAGCCGGACCTCCTCGTCCCCTCCATGATCAACGACGGCGGCCGGACGCTCGCCACCGTCCGCCGGTTCGTCGCCGGCCAGCTCCGCCGCGAGCAACGCGCCGGCCACGTGCCCGCCGGCCTCGACACCGACCTGGTGGCCGAGATGATGGTCCGGGTCTCCGCCTCCTTCCTGGCCATTCCCAGCCAGGTCGTCGACCTCGACGACGACACCCAGCTCGCCGCTGTCGCCCGCCGCTTCCTCGTACCGATGCTGCACGCGGAGGACTGACCGGCCGATCTGCACACAACCCGCACCCGCGCCGCACCGCGCCACCACACGCGTCTGCTTCGATGGCGCCGTGATCCTTCGACGACTGCCGAGGGCGGGCGACGCCTCCTGGACGTTCGGCTGCGGCCTCTCGGCGGTCGTCGCGCTGCCGTTCCACCTGCTGGCCCGGCTGCCGCCGCTGGCCGGGCGGGTGTGGCCGGTGCCCGTCCTGGTGGCGCTCAGCGTGACCGTCTCGGTCGCCGGGCCGGTGGCGATGGTGCTGTACGACGTGGCCACCGAGGGCACGCCCGGCGACTGCGTCCTGCCGTGGTGGCCGTCGTGGCTGCCCTCGTAGCCCGCGACGGCGCCCGCCCCCGACGGCGCCGGCCCCCGACGATGCCGGCCCCCGACGGCGCAGGTCAGAACATGACCAGGGACCGGATCACGTCGCCCGAGCCCATCGCCGTGAACGCCTCGCCCACCTCGTCCAGCGTGATGCGGCGGCTGATCAGGCCCTCCAGGTCGAGCCGGCCGGCCCGCCACAGGCGCAGCAGGCGGCCGAAGTCGGTGCGGACGTCGCCGGAGCCGTACAGGCAGCCCGTCAGCCGCCGCTCGGTCGCGAACAGCTCGGCCGCGTTGAAGGTGACCAGGTCGTCGCGGCTGCCCGCGCCCACCACGACGGTGGTGCCGCCGCGCCGGGTGGCCTGCCACGCCTGCCGGATCGTCGCCGGGCGGCCCACGACCTCGAAGGCGTAGTCGAACCCGAGCCCGCCGGTGAGCTCGCGGACCGCGTCGCCGAGCTCGTCCGGTGTGGCCACGTGCGTGGCGCCGAACGCCCGGGCGGCCTCCAGCTTCTCCGGCACCTGGTCCACGGCCAGGACGGGGGCGGCGGCGGCCAGCCGGGCGCCCTGGATGACGTTGATCCCGACGCCGCCGCAGCCGATCACCAGGACCGACGAGCCGGGACGTACCTCCGCGGTGTTGATCACGGCCCCGACGCCGGTCAGCACCGCGCAGCCGACCACGGCGGCCACGTCGAACGGCACGTCGTCCGGGATCGGGATGGCGGCGCGCGCGTCCACCACCGTCTCCTCGGCGAAGCAGCCCACGCCGAGGCCGGCGTGGGCGGGCTCGCCTTCGACCGTCACGGTGGACGACGGCGGGCGGACGCTGACGCACAGGTTCGGCCGGCCGCCCAGGCACAGGGCGCAGCCGCCGCAGGGCGGGATCCACGACAGGATGACGTGCGTCCCGACCGGCGGGCCGCTCACGCCGGGGCCGAGCTCGACCACCACCCCGGCGCCCTCGTGCCCGGGCACCAGCGGCAGCCGGGCGGGCAGGCGGCCCTCGCACATCGACAGGTCGGAGTGGCAGACGCCGGCGGCGCGCAGCCGCACCCGCACCTCCCCCGGGCCCGGCGGGCGCACGGCCAGCTCGTCGGTGACCTCGACGGGCTTGCCCGTCTCACGCAGGATGACGCCTCGCATGTGTCGCTCTCCCCCGGCTCAGAGCTGGACGGACGTGGTGGTCAGGAACTCCTCCAGGCCGAAGCGGCCGTACTCGCGGCCGTACCCGGAGTGCTTGTAGCCGCCGAACGGAGCCAGCCCGTTGTGGGCGCCGTCGTTGATCCGGATCTGCCCGGCCCGCAGCCGCCTGGCGAAGCGGCGGGCGCGTCCGGGGTCGGCGGCGCGCACGCCGGCGGCCAGCCCGTACGCGGTGCCGTTGGCGATGCGCACGGCCTCGTCCTCCCCGTCGTACGGCAGCACGACCAGGACCGGGCCGAAGATCTCCTCCTGGGCGATGCGCGACTCGGGGGCGACGCCGGTGATCACGGTGGGCCGCACGTAGTAGCCGCGTTCCAGCCCGTCGGGCGCGTCGGGGCCGCCGGTGAGGAGGGTCGCGCCGTCCTCGGCGGCCGAGCGCAGGTGCGCGCGGACGCGCTCGCGCTGCACGGCCGAGACCAGCGGGCCGAGCCGGGTGGCCGGGTCGCGCGGGTCGCCCGGCGTGTACGTGGCGGCCTCGCCGGCGGCGACGCGCTCGGCGTCGTGCAGCCGCTCGCGCGGCACCAGCAGCCGGGTCAGGGCCGAGCAGGTCTGGCCGGAGTTCAGGTAGCAGGCGGCCACGCCCTTGCGCACGGCGTCCTCGAACGCGGCGTCGTCGAGGTCGTCGAGGAGCACGTTGGCGGACTTGCCGCCCAGCTCCAGCGCCGTGCGCCGGACCCCGGCGGCGGCCAGCTCGGCCACCCGCCGCCCGGCGCGGGTGGAGCCGGTGAACGAGACCATGTCCACGAGCGGGTGCGCCGCCAGCGCCTCCCCCGCCTCCGGCCCGGTGCCGGAGACGACGTTGAACACCCCGGCCGGGATGCCGACGTCGTGCATCACCTCGGCCAGCACGAACGCGTCGAGCGGCGTCACCTCGCTGGGCTTGAGCACCACCGTGCAGCCCGCGGTCAGCGCGGGCGCCACCTTGGCGGCGATCTGGTGCAGCGGGTAGTTCCAGGGGGTGATCGCGCCGACGACGCCGACCGGGTCGCGGTACACGACCGAGTTGCCCATCGGCTCCTCGAACGCGATGCCCGCGGCGACCTCCGGCATCGACAGGAACGTGCGGATCGGCGAGCCGACCTGGATGGCCCGGGTCAGCTTGATCGGCATGCCGAGCTCGTTCACGATCGTCTCGGTGAGCTCGTCGGCGCGCTCCCCGAGCGCGGCGGCCACGGCGGCGCACAGCCCGGCCCGCTCGGCGGCGGGGCGGGCCGACCAGGCGGGCAGCGCGGCGGCGGCGGCCTCGACGGCGCGCGCGACGTCCTTGGGGCCGCCGCGCGGCACCTCGTCGAAGGGCTCCTCGGTGGCGGGGTTCACCACCGGTATGGGGGCGCCGCCGCTCGCCGGCACCCACTCACCATCGACATAGATCCGCTGCGGCATGGCCCACCCTCGGCTTGGAGGAGCATTATTCTAGATTTTGATTCTAGAAGCCACGCCGCAGCACCGTCCAGTCGCGGAACCTTGAGGGCCCCGCCGCGCCCGCCGCGTCGGCCGGGCGCGGGGCGGCGGATCCCGCTGCTGTCAGCCGATGCGCAGGGGCAGCGTGCGCGGGCCACGGACCTGGCTGGCCGCCCACGTCACCGCCGCCGGATCCGCCAGGGAGAAGACGGGCACCCGCTCCAGCCACACCTCCAGCGCCACCCTCAGCTCCATGCGCGCCAGATGCGAGCCCACACAACGATGGATGCCCAGCCCGAACGCCGCGTGCCGGTTGACCTCCCGGTCGATGACCACCTCATCGGCCCGCTCGAAGTGCTCCGGATCCCGGTTCGCCGCCGGGAACGACAGCAGCACCCAGTCGTCGGCCTTCATCTCCACGCCGTTCCACTGCATGTCCTGCCTGACCAGCCGCGCCATCGTGACCGGCGCGTACGCCCGCAGCAGCTCCTCCATCGCGGTCGGCAGCAGCTCCGGCTCGGCCACCAGCCGCTCCCGATCGCGCGGCGTCCTGGCCAGGTGCCACAGCGACGCGCCGATGGCGCTCCACGTCGTGTCGATGCCCGCGATGAGCAGCAGGATGATCGTGCCCAGCACGTGGTCGGGGTCGAGCTTGCGCCCGTGCAGCTCCGCGTCGATCAGGTACGTGATCAGGTCGTCGCGCGGCTGGTCCACGTGCTCGCGGATCTGCGCCAGCAGGTAGTCCGCCAGCGCCGCGAACCCCTCGGCGCGCTCCTCCGGCCGCTTGTTCACACTCTCCAGCGACGTCTCGATGAACCGGCGGAACAGCGGCCCGTCCTCCGCCGGCAGCCCCAGCAGGTTCGCAATCACCCGTACCGGGATGTGCTGGGCGTACTCGCCCGCGCCGTCCACGACGTCCCGGCCCTCTAACGCGTCGATCAGCTCGTGACAGTACGCGCGCGTCGCCTCCTCCTGCTTGCGCACCGCGCTCTTGGTGAACGCGGGCAGCAGCAGCTTGCGGGCGTCGTGATGGAACGGCGGATCGGACGAGATCGGCGGCACGCTGCCCATGGGCGCCAGCTCCCGCGGCGGCCGGACGTTGCTGACGATGATCCCCCGCGAGGAGAACCGGTCGGTGTCGTAGGCGATGGCCGCCACGTCCTCGTACCGGGTCGGCAGCCACACGCCGCCGAACCGCTCGGTGTGCGCGATCGGGCAGCGCTGCCGCAGCTCGTCCTGGATCGGGTACGGGTCCGCCGCCCACACCGGGTCCACGTGGGAGAAGTCGGCGGCCCAGTCGGAGACCGGGTCGGTGACGATCTCGCTGGCCACCGGGATCGGGCGGTTCCTGCGCGCCTCGTCGAGATCGGGGCCGAAGCGGTCGTCCACGCCCGCCGGGCGGATCCGCCCGTCGTCCACGCTCATAGAGCCGCTCCGTTCTCGGCCTCGACGGCCCTCTCAGGGCAGTTGGCCACCGCCAGGCGCGCCTCCCCCTCCTGGCCGGCGGCCACCTCGCCGCTGCCCAGCACGGTGCCGTAGCCTTCGTCGTCCTCGCCGAACAGGTCAGGGGCGAGGTCGTAACAGCGGCCGTGCCCTTGGCAACGCTCGGAGTCGATCCGGATCTTCATTGCCTCGTTCCCGTCTGTACTGGGGGTTGGGTGGTCGAGGGCGGGGATCAAGCGTTCGGGGGGTTGGGTTCCGTCCCTGAAGGAATTAAAAAAGCGTTCATTTGTCCCGTCAAGGGTCCCCCGAGGCGCGATCGCCGGTGTCCGAGGGGCTTGAGGACGACAGCCGGGCTGGATGCACCCGCGTCGAGCGCTGTGCGTTCACCGGCATCCGGCGTCGTCACGATCCTGGATCTCGCAGGCGTCCGCGCGGGCGGCAAACAGTCAGTCCGTCGTGTCCTGGTCAGGAACAGGACACACTGTCATCGTCGCCGCGTCCGGACACCGGCCCTCCGCCCGGAGCCGGCGCCCGGCCGTCTCCGCCATAGGGTCAAGAACCGTAGGCGTCAGAGTGATGGCGTTCTGTGTGAACGTCGGTGACGATGAGTTCATGTCCGCCTGGCGATCAGGGACGATTCCGGCGCGGCGCCGGCGCGCGGCTCCGGCGGCGGTCGCGATCGTCCTGGTCGTGCTGGGCGTCATGGCGACGGCGGTCCGGCTGGACGCGCCGTCGGACGGCAGCGTGGTGCTGCTGGGCTGGCGGCCCGGCGCCGTGGCGGTGGACGTCCCGGCCGCGGCCGCCGGATCCGGGCTGCGGTCCGGCGACCTGGTCACCGGCGTCGCCGGGCGTCCTCTCGCGGGCGGCCCCGGTGCCGTCGCCCGCCCGCTGCCGGGGACGACGCTCCTGTACGACGTCGTACGCGAGAACGAGGCGACCGTCGTGGCCGTCCGGGTGGCGCTCCCGGACCCGTACCCGCTCATCCTGCAAGGCTGGGGCGACCTCCTCTTCGTCGTCGCGCTCGCGGGGCTCGCCGCCGCGCTGTACCTCCGCCGGCCCGACGAGCCCGCCACCGCCCCGCTGCTCGTGCTCGCCGCCGGCCTGCTGGGCAGCACGCTCACCGTCGTCGCGGGGCTCCCGGCCCTGGCCCTGGCCACCGGCGGCCCCCAGCTGTGGCTGTTCCACCTCAACACCATCGGGGTGTACTCGATCTCCTGGGGAGCACTGCCGGCCTTCGCGATCGCGTTCGCGGCCTGCCGGCCCCATTCGGCTCGCACCCGCAAGGCGATCGCCGTCGCGTACGCCGCACCGCCGTCCGCGATGGCCCTGTGGTGCGGGGTCGCCGCGCTGCCGGCGCCCGACGCGCTCGCCTGGCTCGGCCTGCTCCACACCGGCCAGACGGCGATCGTGGCGGCGACCCTGGTCACCGGCACGGTGTGGGGGTTCCTCAGCTACCGCGGCAACTCGGATCCGCTGATGCGCGGCCGGATGCGCTGGCTGCTGGGCGGCGGCGCCGTCGCGACCGCGCTCGGGCTCGCCGGCTGGCATCTGCCGCAACTCATCGCCGACGCGCACCCGCTGCCGTGGGGCGCGCTCGGGCTGTCGGGGCTGCCGTTCGTGGCCGGCATCGGGGTCGCGTTGCGCCGGCACCGGCTGTTCGACATCGAGCGGCTGGCGAACCGGTCCCTCGTCTACGCCAGCGTGGTCGCGATCCTGGCCGCCGGGTACGCGGCCGTCGTGGCGCTGCTGGCCGGCGGTCTGAAGCTGTCGCACACGGTGGCCGCCGCGCTCACCGCGGCCGGGGCGGCGCTCGCGCTGGCGCCGCTGCGCAACCTGGCGCAGAGCACGGTCAACCGGGTGATGTACGGCGACCGGCACGACCCCGCCGGGGCGCTGACCCGCCTGGGCACCCGGCTACAGGCGGTGCTGTTGCCCGCCGATGTGCTTCCCGCGATCGTCGAGACCGTGGCCCGGTCGCTGCGGGTGCCGTACGTGGCGATCGACCTGGTGGACGCCGCGGGCACCTGCCACCCGGCCGCCCAGCACGGCGTGGCGGCCGGTCCGGTGCACGCCGAGCCGCTGCGTCACCACGGGACGCTCATCGGGCGGCTGCGGATCTCGGCGCGCGACCGCGACGATCCTCTCGATCCCCTCGATCTCGACCTGGTCGGGTCGCTGGCCCAGCAGGTGGGAACCGCGGTCCAGGCGGTACGGCTGCACGAGGATCTGGTCCGTTCCCGTGCCGATGTGGTGGCCTCGCGGGAGGACGAGCGCCGCCGGCTGCGCCGCGATCTCCACGACGGGCTGGGGCCGGCCCTCGCCGCGATCGGGCTCAAGGCCGGGCTCGCGGCCCGCGACGTGCCGCCCGGATCGGTGGCGCGTCACCTCCTCGACGAGATCTCAGCGGAGGCGGCCGCGTCGCTGACCGACGTGCGCCGGCTGGCCGAGGCACTGCGCCCGCCGGCCCTGGACGAGCTCGGCGTCGTCGGCGCGGTCCGGGCCCGCGCGGCTCCCCTGGCGGGCGACATGTCGATCGAGGTGGCCGGCCCCGAGGAGATGCCGGCGCTGCCCGCCGCGGTGGAGACGGCGGCGTACCGGATCGCCGTCGAGGCGATCACCAACGCGGCGCGCCACAGCGGGGCGGCCCGCTGCGTCGCGACGATCGCCCTGACGGAGCGCGGCGTCGAGGTGACGGTGCGCGACGACGGCCGCGGGCTCGATCCCGACCGGCCGCCCGGTGTCGGGTTCCGATCCATGCGGGAACGGGCCGCCGAGGTGGGCGGGACCTGGTCGGCGCGCTCCCCGGCCGGCGGAGGCACCCACGTGCACGCCGTTCTGCCGACGACTCCGGGAGGGGCCCGATGATCCGGCTGATTCTCGCCGACGACCACCCCATCTTCGTCTCCGGCCTGCGCGCGGTGCTGGACGCCGAGCCAGGCATGACCGTGGCGGGCGTCGCCACCACCGGCGCGGACGCCTTGAGCCTGGCCGTCGAGCACCGGCCCGACGTCGCCGTGCTCGACGTCAACATGCCCGGCGGCGACGGTCTCACGGTCACCGCCCGCATGCGCGCCGTCGGGCTGCCCAGTCGCGCGCTGATCCTCACGATGTACGACGATGACGCGAACGTGCTGGCCGCCCTGCGCGCGGGCGCCCACGGGTACGCGCTCAAAGGCGCCGGCGGAGAGGAGATCGTCGCCGCGGTGCGCGCCGTCGCCCGTGGGGAGGCGGTCTTCGGGGCCGGCGTGGCCGCGCAGTTGCTCGCCCATTTCGCGCGTGCCGCGACGGCGTCGCCGTTCCCGCAGCTCACCGAGCGCGAGCACGAGGTGCTCGAGCTCGTCGCCCGGGGTCTGGGCAACGCGGCGATCGCACATCGCCTCGGCGTGAGCGGCAAGACCGTGCGCAACCACGTCTCCAACGTCCTGACGAAGCTGCACGTGGCCGACCGGTCCGCCGCGATCGTCCGGGCACGTGAGGCGGGGCTCGGCGGCGGCCCGGCCGATTCCCTGTAGCACTCCCTGTCCCCGTAGCACTCCCTGTCCCCGTAGCACTCCCTGTCCCCGTAGCGCTCCCTGTCCCCGTAGCACTCCCTGTCCCCGTAGCGCTCCCTGTACCAGCCGCCTCCACGCTTCCCCTTCGCGATGCCCAGCCCTCAGGGTGCCCCGGCCCCTGGGGGCGGCCAGGTCGCCTCGTCCCGGCACGGTTTCCCGGACCGGCTGGGACGGCCGTCCCGTGACGCCGGGACGCGGGCCCGCCCATCCTGGCCGCCATGAGCACGCAGCTGACCAGCGGACTCGGCCTGATGGCGGCGGCGGCGACCTGCCTCATCGGGTCCCTGACGCGTTCGCCGTCCTGCGACCTGATCTGGAGCGCCGGCGCCTGGCTCACCGTCGTCGCGACCGCCCTGGTCTACCGCGACATCGCCGGTCATGCCCGCCGCGAGCCATCGGCCGCCGCCGCCATGGCCCTGCTGGGCGTCGTCGCGTCCGCGGGGACAGTGGAGGCGGCGCTCAGGGCGGCCGGCGGCCGATGGCTCGCGGCGCACCCCCTCCTGCTCCTGGCCCTGGTCTGCGGCGCCGCCGCTGGCCTGGCGGGACTGGCGTACGTGACCGGGCGGGCCGGGCTGGTGCCGCCGGCGATCAGCCTGATCGCCGCGGTCGCCGCGCTGCTCGGCACGCTCACCGCCGACCCGGGCGCTCCCTACGTCCTCGGCGCCGGTCCGCTCGGCGCCGCCCTGGTCACCAGAGCTGTCACCCGAGCTGTCACCTGAGCGATCCGATCCTGCGCGTCGAAGGGACACGCGTCATGAGAACCGTGTACAAGATCCTCGCATACGTCATCGCGGCCGAGGTCGCCATCCAGGCGATGGCGATCGTTCTGGCCATCGCGGGACTCGGCAAGTGGGTCACGGAAGGCAACGTGTTCGACAAGTCCGTCATGGAGAGCGAGGAGTTCGCCTTCCCGGAGGTCATCGGCATCATCGTGCACGGCGTCAACGGGGGCCTGGTGATCCCGGTTCTCGCTCTCGTCCTGCTGATCGTCTCGTTCTTCGCCCGAGTGGCGGGCGGGGTGAAGTTCGCCGCGCTGGTGCTGGGCCTGGTCGCCGTCCAGGCCATGCTGGGCTATTCGGGGCATGACCTGCCCTGGATGGGCGCGCTGCACGGGCTCAACGCGCTGCTGCTGTTCGCCGCCTGCCTGCACGCCGCCCGCCGCGCGCGGCCCGCCGCCGCCGACGCGCCCGCCGACGCGCCCGCCGCGAAGCGGGCCTGAGCGGGTCATGGCGCGCCCCCGCCGGCTGCGGCTCGTCGCGGCGGTCGCCGCGACGCTGGCCGTCGTCGCCCCTCTCGCCTGGATGTGGCGGGCCAGCCTGCTACCGGCGGCGTACTCGATCATGGAGATGGGGTACCGGGACAGCGGCGGGCAGGCGCACGGCCACCACGAGGGCGGCACCCGCAGCGTCACGTCCCTGGTCACCGAGCGGCAGCGCGAGCCGGACGTCGACGTGACGCTGACCGCCCGCAAGCAACGCGTCCGGCTGGCGTCGGGCCGCGAGGTCGGCGGCTACACGCTCAACGGCCGTTCCCCCGGCCCCGAGATCCAGGCCGAGGCCGGGCAGCTCATCCAGGTCAGGCTGATCAACGAGTCGGTGCCCGGCGGGGTCACGCTGCACTGGCACGGCGTCGACGTGCCGGGCGGCGAGGACGGCGTCGCCGGTGTCACCCAGGACGCGGTCGGCGTCGGCCAGGAGTTCGTCTACCGGTTCGTCGCCCGCCAGATCGGAACGTTCTGGTACCACTCCCACCAGCTCTCCCACGAGCAGGTCGCCGGCGGGCTCCTCGGCGCCCTGATCATCCGGCCGGCGCGCGCGCCCGACGCCACCGTGGACGTCGTCGCGCTCACCCACCTCTACAACGGCATCCGCACGCTCAACGGCTCGGAGTCCGACCTCACCGTGCCGGCGCCGCCCGGCACGAAGGCCCGGGTACGCGTGATCAACACCGACAACGGGCCGATCCCGGTGTGGGTCACGGGTGCCATGCCGCGCTTGGTCGCCGTCGACGGCACCGACCTGCACGGGCCTGGGCCGATCGGGCGGGCCGCGATCCTCGTGACGTCCGGAGGCCGGGCCGACGTCGAGGTGACCATGCCCTCCGTCGGCACCCCCGTCCGCATGCAGATCGGCGGCCCCCTGTCGGTGGTTCTGGCCGCACACCCGGGCAGCGTGCCCGCCGTGCCGCCGCGTGCACGCCCGCCCGTGACGCTGGACCTCCTCACCTACGGCACCCCTGCCCCCGTCACCTTCGACGCAGCCCGCCCGGACCGCGTCTTCCGCTACGAGATGGGCCGCCGGCCGGGCTTCGTCGACGGTCTCCCCGGCCTCTACTGGACCGTCAACGGCCGCCTCTACCCGGACGTGCCGATGTTCATGGTCGCCGAGGGCGACGTGGTCCGCATGACGATCGTCAACGACAGCGGCGAGGTCCACCCCATGCACCTGCACGGCCACCACGCCCTGGTCCTGTCCCGCGACGGCGTGCCCGCCACCGGGAGCCCGTGGTGGATCGACTCGCTGAACGTCGAGGACGGCGAGTCCTACGACATCGCCTTCCGCGCCGGCAACCCCGGCATCTGGGTCGACCACTGCCACAACCTGCCACACGCCCGGGAAGGGCTCCTCGTCCACCTCATGTACGAGAACGTCACGACGCCGTTCCTCATCGGCGGCCCCCTCGGCAACTCCCGAGAATGAAGGACACCCCATGAACAGCGTCACTCTCCACTTGCCCACGCCGGTGCGGGGATGGGCGGCGGCCGGCGGCGTCATCGGCCTGCTGGCGAACGCCTTCCTGATCCTCTTCTTCGTCACCGCGCGACCCTGGGGCGACACCCCCGGCGAGGGCTGGTTCGGCCTGGCCAACGACGTGCTCGTCGCAGTCCAGTACGCCGCGCTCGTGCCGGTGATCCTGGCCCTGGGACGCCTCATGCCCGTCCACGCGCGCGTCCGCGCGTGGACCTGGATCGGCCTCGCCGCCGCCGTCACCATCGTCGTCCTGCAAGTCCTGCTGGTCGCCGAGAGGCTGGCATTCGAGTCCGTGGTCGTCCCCGTGAGCGTGAGCGGCGTCGTCAGCATGTGCTGGGCCGGCGCGGTCAGCGTGGTGGGCGCGCGCGCCCACGTCCTGCATCCGACCGTGACCCGCCTCGGCCGCGCCATCGTGATCGCGCTGCCGATCGCCGTCGCCGCATACGGAGCCGGCGTCCTCGTCACCGGCCTCTTCGACGTGCCCTGGGCCTGGGCCGCCGGTGCGGTTCCTGGCGTCGTGGTCTGGACCGCGTTCCCCGCCTGGGTTCTGGTGCTCGGCGTGAAGAGGTGAATCTGATCAAGCGCCGTGTCTCGTGAGACGTTCGCCCTCCACCCGCCGACGCGCGTCCATGGCACGTGATCGTCGGCTGCGGCCGGTCAGCCCAGCGACGCCGTTGCCGCACGCAGGTCCCGCAGGGCGGACAGCGCGTGGTGGGCGAGCCCGCGCGGGTCATCGCGGTCGCTTTCCGACCACTGGGCGTAACCTCGCTTGAAGGCGAGGACGCCCAGCTCGGCCGCGAGATGGGCGGTAGGGTCCGCGACGCCGCGGGCGACGAGTGCGGCGGTCATGGCGGCGGCCAGGCCGACGCTCTTGAGCGCGTCTCGCTCCTGGAGCTCGGTGCTGGCCGCGATGGCCGCCCTCAGCCGGGGGCCGAGCTCGCGGTTCGCCGGCCCCATGGCGCTGGATGCGCGTTCGAGACCGGCCGCGACCGCCTGCAGGGGGCTGGCGTCGGCGGGCGCCTCAGCGATTCCCTCGGCGAGCAGGCGGCTCAGGGTCTCCTGGCCAGCGACCAGCAGCTCGCGCTTGTCCGAGAAGTGCCGGAAGAAGGTGCTCTTGGTGACGCCGGCGCGCTCGGCGATCTGCGCCACCGTGGTGGCGTCGTACCCCTGCTCGGTGAACAGGTCCACGGCCGCGACGATGAGTCGCTGGGTCGTCTCCGGTTGCCATCGCGCCATGCACCCCATCATAGGTGATGGGACAAGCGTCCCGTCACTGTGTATGGTGATGGGACAAAGGTCTCGTCACTCCGGGAGATACTCATGCACGTTTTCGTCACCGGCGGCACCGGCACGATCGGCTCCGCCGTCGTCGCCGAACTCCTCGCCCATGGCCACACCGTCCTCGCGCTGGCCCGTTCGGACAAGTCCGCGCAAGCCCTCACCGACGCCGGCGCCCAGGTGCTGCGCGGGCAGCTGGCCGACCTCGACGTCCTGCGCGCCGGCGCCGCGCAGTCCGACGGCGTGATCAGCCTGGCCTTCGGCAGCGACTACAGCACCGACGAGGCCCTCGCGCGGTCGATCGCCGAGGAGGGCGCCGCACTGGCCGTCCTGGGTGAGGAACTGCTCGGCAGCGACCGCCCGATCGTCACGGTCTCGGGTACGCCCTGGGTGCCGGGCCGCCCCTCCACCGAGGCCGATCCCGCGCCGACCGACGGACCGGTGGGTGGTCGCGGCCGTTCGGTCAACGCACTGCTGGATCTGGCCTCGCGCGGCGTGCGCGCCACGGCGGTCCGCATGCCGCGCACGGTGCACAACCAGGGCAAGGGCGGATTCGCCGGCCTGCTGACGGACCAGGCGCGCCGCACCGGCGTCGCCGGCTACCCCGGCGACGGCACCCAGCGCTGGCCCGCCGTGCACGCGCTCGACGCGGCGGTTGTGTTCCGCCTGGCTCTGGAGTCGGCACCCGCCGGAACGACCTGGCACGCCGTGGCCGACGAGGGCGACGCGGTGCGCGACATCGCGACCGTCATCGGCCGGCAACTGGGACTACCGGTCGAGCAGGTGCCGCAGGAGAACTTCGGCCCGTTCGGCCCGATCTTCGCCATGGACCAACCCGCCTCCAGCGCCCACACCCGCCAGGCCCTCGGGTGGCGACCCACACACCCCAGCCTCCTGGAGGATCTGGCGAACATCCAGCCCTGAACAGGGCATTCTCTCCGAGCGGCCGGCGCGGTCTGGTGGTAGGCCATCGGAGCCGTCAGGACGCGCGTGTGCGGCGGCACAGCGGCTGATCTCCATCAGAAGCCAGGGGGGATGGGGGCGTGTCCGGGGATGGCCGGCACCACGCCCTCATCGTGCCCCGGTCGCCACCGCGCGGCGGCCGTGGAACCAGGTCGTCCGGGTATGCGAGACAAGCGCTTGTGGGGTGCGCCGGGATGGCGGCCCGGGGCGGCTCAGGTCCCCGCAAGGTGGGCGCGGATGGCGGAAGCGCCCGATTCGGCGAGCCAGTCGGACACGGCGCGCAGGCCGGGATGGATGACGCGCAGCGCCTCGAGGCCGGCGTGCCAGCGGTGACCGGCCTGCCAGTGCCTCATGGTGTCGGCGACCTCCGGCCCGAGCCGGGCGGCGTCGTCGCCGGTGATCTGTTCGTACCGGATCGGCAGGCCGGTGGCCGCGACGATCGCGGCGGCGGCCTCGACCGGGGTCGGCTCGTCACCCGCGAGCTCCAGGGTGCGCCCGGCGAACCCGGCCGGGTCCGCGAAGGCGAGCGCGGCGAACTCGGCGATGTCCTCCAGCGCGATGACCTGCATGGGCTCGTGCGGCGGGAACAGGTGGCGATGCACGCCGTCAGGCGAGAGGCCGTCGATGGCGACGGCGCCGACGCCCAGATGGTTCGTCATGAACCGGACCGGGCGCAGCACGGTCGGCAGCGCCACATGGTCATGCAGGTATTCCTCGATCAGCCTCTTGCCCCGCCCGCTCCGTGCGGGGCAAGAGGTGGAGGCGGGCGTGGGGGTGGACAGGGAGGCGACGATGCTGAAGACGACCTGCTCGACGCCCGCACCGTCACGAAACCCGACCCGTTCCGTGACCCGTCTTCCTCACCGCGTCACGAAACCCCGCGGCACTGCGGCGAGTGCGGCGCACCGCTGCCGGTGCGGGCCACCGGGCGGCCACCCCGCTCCTGCGGCCCCGCCTGCGGCCAGCGCGCCTACCACGCCGCCTCGCCGGCTAGCGATCACCACGTCAGGCGACCTTCTCCAGCAGGTGCGGACCACGCTCGTCTTCCTCCCCGATCGCGCCCGTCTGAGAGCACCCCATGGCGGCGGATGAGCGGGCGGCCGCTGCACAACGGCTGAGCGACGACCGCCTACCCTGCCCTGCTCACGGGCTGGAGCGCCGCAGAGCGCGCGCCTGGGGAATACGCGGCGCTCAATGCATACGGGCCGCCGAGCTGCTTGGTCACCATGAGGTTCCCCGGTTTCGGAAAAGTGCGTTCTTCCACGTCAGCGTTCGCTCTCCTATGGTTTCCCAGTAACCACAAGAGAGTACGGAGGCCGTTTCCGGGGCCTCCGCCAACTGACTGATCGGGAGTTCTCGTGGCTGTTTCGCTCATCAACCCTGACGGGCACGTCCAGGTTCCGCTCTACCACCACGTCGCGGTTGCGAGCGGGAGCAGGCAGGTCCACATCGCGGGGCAGGTCGCCTGGGACGGGAACGGCGAGCTGGTGGCGCCGGGCGATCTCGCCGGCCAGGTGGCCCAGGTCTACCGCAACGTCGCCGCGGCGCTGGACGCGGCCGGGGCGACGTTCCACGACGTCGTCCGCTTCACCTGGTACGCCGCGGGCTGGAAGAGGGAGATGTACGACGCCTTCAACGCGGGCGTCGAGCAGGCGGCCCGCGAGTTCGACATCGCCACGCCGCCGGCCGCGCTGATCGGGGTGGACGTGCTCTTCGAACCCGGCATCCTGGTCGAGGCCGAAGTCACGGCGATCATCGACTGAGCCGCCCGCTCCCCACAAGACCCGGGCCCGGCCGTCCCAAGCTCTTGTGGGGAGCGGACCGCGGCTCGCTGTCGTCCTCGACGCGCCCAGACGGCCGGTGACGGGAGAACTGTCGGTTCCGGCTGATATTCGTGATCACCCCCAGCGTTTGCGATCATGAGTGGAGCCGAGTGATGACGTCAGCGGGCAGATGGGACCACCTGGAGCCGGCCACGAGGGCCGCCTACCTCCGGTTCGACGAGCTCACCGAGCAGGGGCTCGAGCCCGGTCCCGACGTCGACTGGCGGGTCTACGGCACGTACGCGCAGATGAGACTCTGGCTGGGACCGGAAGGCGGCCACGACTACGACGAGCGGGTGCTGCGCATGGTCCGGTCGGTGGCCGAGCGCGACATCGACTTCACCTACCTCGAAGCTCATCACCTCATGGAGCGGGCAGGATACTGGGTGCGGCAGGGGCACACCCGCTACGAGGAGCTGTTCCGGATCCCGCTCGCGGCGGCCCGCCGGTTCGACCACCGGCAGCGCCGCGAGCTGCTGCGCCGGCTGACGTCGGGGCCGGGGCTGAAGGACGCGCGGGCGCTCCTGGCCGGGCAGGTGACCGAGCTGCTCACCGAACCCGCGGAGAACGGCCCGGCCGGGGTGGTCCGGACCGAGATCGGGGACACCGACCCCTTCGCCCGCATGCTGGCCGAGGAGTACGGCGCGCGCCTGGCCGAGGTGCTGCCGCTGTTCCGCCACTGGAACACCGCCCGCTCGACCAGGCCCAGCGCCCGGTGGCTCAGGAACGCCGAGCGGATGCTCACCCCCGGCGCGGTCGCCCTGGTCCGTGAGCTGCTCACGCGGCTGGCGGCCTACCGGGGCGGAGACTGGGTCGTCCGGTACGGCGACAACGAGTGGCGGGACACGGTCTTCCTCAGGGAGGACACCATCGTCGTGGTGCGCGGCATCCTGTGGAGTTGCGAGGTCATCGACGAGCGCTGGGTGACCTCGCTCGTCACCGACGTCGCGATGACGTGCGGCACCGGCAGCAACGGGATGGGCTCCACCTGCCGCTGCGAACCCGTCACCAACGCCGCCGTCGGCGTCCTGGCCCGCAGGGGCGGCCTCGACGTGATCGTCCCGCTGTCCAGGATCCAGGCGAAGGTGCGCGCGAGGTCCGTACAGAGGAATCTGAGCCTCGCCCTCGACGCGGTGGCCGCCGCGAACGGGCTGACCCGCGAGCAGTTGCTCGACCGGACGGTCCCCACCTTCGGCCTGGACGCCGACGGCGTCCGCGAGGAGCGGATCGGCGACTACCGGGTCAGGTTGTGCGCCGGCGTGCCTGCCCTGCGGTACGTGAACGCCGCGGGCAAGACCGTCAAGTCGCTGCCGAAGGAGCTGCGGGCGGAGCTGTCGGACCTGCGGGCCGTCCTGAAGGAGCTCAAGCTGGCGCAGGCGGCCGAGCGGTTCCGCCTGGAGCAGGCGATCGTCCAGGAACGGACGTGGCAGTGGCGCGAGGTGAGCGAGTACTTCCTCGACCATCCCGTCACCGGCCCCTACGCCCGCGCCCTGGTCTGGCAGATCGCCGGCGGCCCGGCTGCCCTGCCGGTCAAGACGGCCGGCGGCTGGGAACTGGCCGGCCACCGCCCCGCCCCCGACGCCGTGGCAGGGCTGTGGCACCCGATCCACGCGACCGCCGGCGAGGTGGCGGCGTGGCGCGACCATCTCATCGAGAGCGGGGTGCGCCAGCCGTTCAAGCAGGTCTTCCGCGAGCTCTACCCGCTGACCCCCGCCGAGCAGCGGACCGGCACCTTCTCCAACCGTTTCGCCGGCCACGTCCTGCGCTACGGCCAGGCCCGGACCCTGCTCGGCCAGCGCGGCTGGACCGGCCGCTCCATCGGCGACTGGGACTACGACAACGGCGGCGACCAGGGGGAGGTGGTGCGCGACCTGGCGGGCTGGCAGGCCCGCTGGGCCCTGCACATCGTCTCCGGGTACGGGGATCCCCTGCTGTGCGCCACTGAGGCCATCACCTTCCACCGCGACGGGCGACCGGCGTCGATGGCCGATCTGCCGCCGCTGGTGCTGTCGGAGATCCTGCGCGAGGCCGACCTCGCCGTAGGCGTGGCCTCGGTCGCCCGCGACGAGCAGGCGCTGGTCGGCCACGAACGTTATTGGCACTCCCACGGCTTCGGCGAGCTGACGGGGACGGCCAAGATCCGGCGCGAGGCGCTGGCGCGGCTGCTGCCGAGATTGAAGATCGCCTCCCGGCTGGAGCTGACCGACCGGTTCCTTGTCGTCCGGGGGGATCTGAAGACGTACAAAATCCATCTCGGGTCGGCGAACGTCCTGATGGAGCCCAACGATGCCTACCTGTGCATCGTCCCGGCGGGCGGGGGCGGCGCGGCCGGATCGGTGTTCCTGCCGTTCGAGGACGACGGCGGGACCCTGTCGGTGATCCTGTCGAAGGCGTTCCTCCTGGCCGACGACACGGCGATCACCGACCCGACGATCACCCGGCAGCTCGGCTGAACGCCCCGCCCGGGCACCGTCTCATCAGCAGTGATGTCGCGGAAGTCCTCGGGGGAACGGTTCGCGGGGTTCCGGCACGAACGGTGGCTCGCTCGCAGGGCAGACAGGGCGTCACCTCCAACGGTAGTTTCCGATCATGTCCGGCGCCGATTTCACCCCGCTCCGGGGGACCTCCCCCAAGCACGGCCCCGTCCGGGAGTGGGCGCAAGCCAACGGCTACCCGGCCAGTGAGCGTGGCCGGCTCGGGACCGCGGACCACTTCCGGACGGAAGGGCCGGAGATCATCGCCGTGAGGCGTGTCGGAGACATGATCGTGGGGCTTCCATGACGAGCGCAGGGCACGAGCCCTCGGAGACACGCTGGCCGCGGCTGGAGAGCGGCGACCACGTCGCGCTCGTCTCCCCCGCCAGCTTTCCCGACGCTCGCGATGTCGAAGACCTCACCAGGTTGCTGGGCGGTTGGGGGTTGCGGGTCAAGGTCGGTGAGCATGTCCTGGACCGGCACGGCTACATGGCCGGGCGGGACACGGATCGGGTGGCCGATCTCAATGCCGCCTTCGCCGATCCCGAGGTGCGGGCGGTCGTCACCACGCGGGGCGGGGCGGGGGCCTACCGAATCGTGGACGGGGTCGACTTCGAGGCCATCCGGGCGGATCCGAAGCCGTTGGTGGGGTTCAGTGACATCACGTACCTGCATCTGGCCATCTGGGGTCGGTGCCGGGTGCCTGGCGTCCACGGCTGTCTTGTCGGTCCTCATGCGATCGCGACCGTTCGGCAGGTGCTCACGGGCGTCGAGCCTGTCACGTACCGTCGTAATCCGCGGCTGCTCTCGGTCGCCGCCGAGGTTCCTGGGCGGGCCCGGGGGCGGCTGCTGGGCGGGTGGCTGGGGGCGACGGCCGGGATGGTCGGGGCCGGGCTGCCGGATCTCGCCGGGGCGATCCTGCTGGTCGAGGCGGAGCGGACGGTGGGGCTGGGGGTGATCGACCGGCAGCTCACCCAGCTCATCCGCGCCGGCGCCCTGGCCGGTCTCCAGGGGGTCGTCCTGGGGCGGTTTCCCGGGTTCGCGGACTACAGCGATCGCGGGTGGAACCTCGTCGACGTTCTGCGGGACCGGCTCGTTCCGCTCGGCGTGCCCGTGCTCGGCGGTCTCGAGTTCGGGCACGGACCGGATCCGCACGCCGTCGCTCTCGGGACGATGGCCGACCTCGACACCGGCAGCGGCAGCGGCACCCTCACGGTGAGCCCGCCCGCGCGGTGACGGCGCTCGAACCAATGATCGTGCGGGAGCGTCCAACAGGATCACGGTGTCAGGAAGGGCGGGGCTGATGGGGGCATCTTGTTGAGCGGAACGCTTCGCGCGAGCAGGGCGATCAGCGGGCGACCGATGTGCCCGGCGTGGTGAGCCGGAAGCGGGCGGCGCGGAATCTCGACGTCGCCGGTCTTCCCGGGGACCTCGTGGAGCTCATCGACGGCCTCGAGCCCGGTGAGAGCCTGGTCGTCACGCGGGACGGCGCGTCCATCGCGACGATCTCCAGCACGGTCGCCGTGGTGCAGGGCACCGTCGTCGATCCCACGGCCGGCACGGCGGACGAGGAAACCGATGAGCCGACGGTCGACTACGACAGCGTGACGGTGGTGGCCACCGCGATGGAGCTGTCGGCCGCGGCCAGGACCATGCTGTCCGACCAGCTCGGGGCGGACTACGTGGTGCTCGACATGCACGCCGCCCCCACCACGGCCGACGTGCTGCTGGTGCCTCCGGGCAGCCCGCAGCTGATCGGGGCGTTGCGGGCGATGTTCCCGAAGGCGCGGGTCGTCATCACCGAGATCGAGGATCACGAGCTGGGCGTCCAGTACCACGGGCCGGTCCGGCGGCTGCTCGACGCGGGCGCGGACGCGTACCTGCCGCCGGCGAGCCTGCCGCGGCTGGCCAGGCAGCTCGAATACACGCTGCGGCAGGGGCGTGAGCTCACTGGAGGGCCGGCCGCCGCGCCCCTGCAGATCACGCGGGGCGGGGAGGCGGCGAGCCCCGACGGCGACAGCAACAGCGATGAGCGGCAGGGATGAGCGACAGGGATGAGCGACAACGACGAGTGACGCCGATGGCGACGCGGGTAGCGTGCCTCGGCTCGCCTCGTCACCGGTCTCTCGGGGAATCGGTCCCGCTCGTCACCGGTCCCGCTCGCCCAGGTCGGCGGTGGTGAGCCAGTCGGTGATCGAGTGGTGCCGGGGGCGCCAGCCGAGCAGGGCGCGGGCGCGGGTGGCGCGGACGCGGCTGTTGGAGCCGAGGGCGTGCCGGGCGAACTCCGGGTGCCAGACGTCGCCGGCCAAGCCCGGCTCCCAGGGAAGAGGGCCGGGCAGGCCGAGGCGGCGGGCGATGGCGCTGGTGATCGCGGCGAAGGACGCCTCGCCGTTCTCGGCGAAGAAGAACGTGCCGGGCGGCGACTGCTCCAGGGCGAGGAGGTACAGGTCGGCGACGTCGTCGAGGTGCACGGTGGACCAGATGTTGCGCCCGGCGCCGACGTGCCGGACCACGCCGCCGGCGCGGGCCTGCCGGACCAGGGCGGCGATCAGGACGCTGTCGCGGGGCAGGCCGCGCGCGTCCCCGTAGATCAGGCTGGGGCACAGGACCACCGTCCGTACGCCGTGCCGCGCGGCGGCCAGGACGAGGCGGTCCACGGCGACGCGCGCCCGGCGTACGGGGTGGCCTGGCTGCCAGGTGGAGCCGGGGTCGAGGAGGTCGTCCCCGAAGATCGTTTCGGTGGCGTCGCCGGTGGTGCCGGTGGCGACGATGCTGGAACCGCTGGTGTGGACGAGCGGCTTGCCGGATCCGGCCAGGGCGGCGACGAGGGTTTCGGCCGCCTGGCGGTGGTCGCTGTCGGCGGCGTTGACGACCGCGTCGGCGTGGCGGGCGTGCTGGGCGAGCAGGGCGGCGTCGTCCAGGCTTCCGATCACGGGCTGGACGCCGAGCCGGGTGAGGGCGTGAGCGTGGGCCGCGTCGCGGGTGAGGCCGGTGACGGTGTGGCCGGCCTGGAGGAGGCGGGTGGCGACGGCGCCGCCGATGTAGCCACTCGCTCCGGTGACGAAGACGTGCATGGGTGTGGGTGCTCCTGCTTGGTCGTGCGTACGGGCTGCCCATCGTGGTGGCCGGGCGGGCGCGGGCCCGGTTTCCGTTGCCGGAACGGCAAACGCCCCCGTGGCCGTCGCCGTGGCGTGAATCCCGGCCCGGGCCGCCTGTTACATTCGTTCATCAGCAGATCGGGAACGTTGCGAGGCTTGGAGCAGGGTGCGTCGGGGATTGTCCAGGCTCGCCGCCGTCCTCATGGTGATGGTGGTCCTTCTGCCCGTCTCGACGGCGGTCGCGACGGTCCCGCGCGGACGGCGGGATGTCATCGTCTGGGTGCCGTGCCGGGAGGATCCCGAGGTGGAGTGCGGCCGGCTGGCCGTGCCGGTCGACTGGGCGGACCCGGACGGCCCGACCGTGGATCTGGCGCTGGCCCGCCGCAGGGCGAAAGATCCACGCGCGCGAATCGGGTCGCTGCTGGCGAACCCGGGCGGGCCGGGCGGTTCGGGCGTGGACGACCTGCTGCGTCCCTCCGGTTTCAGCGAGGAGGTGCAGCGCCGCTTCGACATCGTCGGCTACGACCCCCGTGGCGTCGCCCGCAGCAACGCGGTGATCTGCTCGGCGTCGCTGTACCGGGAGATGCCGCCCCCGATCATGACCGGCCAGGCCGACCACGACCGCTGGACGGCCTACACCCGGCGGCTGCGCGCCGACTGCCGTGAGCGCACCGGCCCGCTCTACGACCACGTGGACTCGGTGAGCGTGGCCCGCGACATGGACGCGATCCGCGCCGCCCTCGGCGAGGAGAAGCTGACCTCCTACGGCGTCTCGTACGGGACGCTGGCGCAGCAGATGTACGCCGAGCTCTTCCCCGGCCGGGTCCGGGCCATGGTGCTGGACAGCAGCATGGACCACACCCTGGGCGTCCGGGAGTTCCAGGAGAGCGAGGCGGCCGGTGTCCAGGACGCCTTCGACGCGTTCGTGGCCTGGTGCGGGCGGGACGCGCAGTGCGTCCTGCACGGGCGGGACGTCCGCGCGTTGTGGCGGTCACTGATCGGGCGGGCGGAGCGCGGCGAGCTGACCTACCCGGGCGGCGGCCCGCTGACCGCGCACAACCTGCGATGGCTGGGCGTGGTGCTCACCGAGGGCCCCGAGTGGCAGCGGCTGGCCGGGGTGCTGGGCGCCCTGGACGGCGGGCGGGTGCCGCCGGACCTGCCGCCGCAGCCGGGCGGCGCGCCGCCGGGCGGGGTGCTGGGCGCCTGGCTGAAGCGGCTGCTGGGCGGGGACGTCGCCGAGTTGCCGACCGCGACCCTCTGCGAGGACCACGACCTGTCGGTGCGCGACCATGAGGAGTACGCCGAGGTGCTGGCCGCCGCCGGCCGGCGCGCCCCGGACCTGGGCTACAACCCGATGCCGATGGGCGACCTGCCGATCTGCCAGGGCCACCCGGTCAGCAACCCGCAGCACCGGCCCCGGTACGCGGGCCGCACTCCCCTGCTGCTGGCCAACTCCCTGCACGACCCGGACACCCCGTACGCGTGGGCGTCGAACGTGGCCCGCCTGCTCGGCCCCAACGCGGTGCTGCTCACCTACGAGGGCTGGGGCCACGGCGTCTACGGCATGACGGGCTGCGTCACGGCGGCGATCGACGCGTACCTCATCGCGCTCACCGTGCCGGAGCGGGGCGTCCGCTGCCCGCCCGCCCCCGCTCCCTGATCGCGCTCACCGTGCCGGAGCGGGGCGTCCGCTGCCCGCCCGCCCCCGCTTCTTGATCGCCCGCACCCCGCCGGAGCGGGGCTCCGTCGCCGGCCCCCGGCGACAAAACATTAGTTATGCGAATATAATCGTTATATGCCTATAACAAGCCGGACGACCGCGCCGCCCGCGGCCGCCCCCGCGCTGAGCCCCCGCCGGCGCCTGCTCGTCCTGGCCATCTGCTGCATGAGCCTGTTCATCGTGGGCCTGGACAACACGATCGTGAACATCGCGCTGCCCGCCATCCGCCACGACCTGAACGCCTCCTTCTCCGGCCTGCAGTGGATCATCGACGCCTACACGGTGGTGCTGGCAAGCCTGCTCATGCTGGCCGGCTCGACCGGCGACCGGATCGGCCGCCGCCGCACCTTCCAGACCGGGCTGACGCTGTTCACGCTCGGCTCGCTCATGTGCTCGCTCGCCCCCAGCCTCGGCTGGCTGGTCGCGGCGCGGGCGCTGCAGGCCGTCGGCGGCTCCATGCTCAACCCCGTCGCCATGTCCATCATCACCAACACGTTCACCGAGCCGCGCGAGCGCGCGCGGGCCATCGGCGTGTGGGGCGGCGTGGTCGGCATCAGCATGGCGCTGGGCCCGCTGGTCGGCGGGTCGCTGGTGGGCTCGGTCGGCTGGCAGGCGATCTTCTGGATCAACATCCCGGTCGGGGTGGCCGCGTTCGTGCTGTGCGCGCTGTTCGTGCCGGAGTCGCGGGCGCCGCGCCCGCGCCGGGTGGACCCGGTCGGGCAGGTGCTGGTCATCGTGCTGCTGGCCACCCTGACCTACGCCTTCATCGAGGCCCCCGCCGCCGGCTGGGGCTCGCCGCGCACGCTGGGCTGCTTCGCGGTCGCCGCGCTGGCGCTGGCCGTCCTCGCACCGTACGAGCTGCGCCGCGCCGAACCCCTGATCGACCTGCGCTTCTTCCGCAGCGCCCCGTTCGCCGGCGCGACCGTCATCGCCGTGTGCGCCTTCGCCGCGCTGGCCGGCTTCCTGTTCGTCAACACCCTCTACCTCCAGGACGTGCTGGGCCTGTCCGCCCTGCACGCCGGCCTCTACACGCTGCCCATGGCGGGCCTGACCGTGCTCTGCGCGCCCCTGTCCGGCCGGATCGTCGGGAACGCCGGGCCGCGCGTCCCGCTGCTCGTGGCCGGCACCGCCATGGGGGCCAGCGGCCTGATCATGACGACGCTGTCGGCGGACACGCCGACGTGGCTGCTCATGGTCGCGTACGTGCTGTTCGGCCTCGGCTTCGGCACGGTGAACGCGCCGATCACCAACACCGCCGTGTCCGGCATGCCGCGCGCCCAGGCCGGCGTGGCGGCGGCCGTGGCCTCGACCAGCCGCCAGATCGGCCAGTCGCTCGGCGTCGCGGTCATCGGCTCGCTGGTCACCTCGGCCGTCGTGGGGCCGTTCGCGGCCGGGTTCCCGGCGGCCAGCCACATCGGCTGGCGGATCATCGCCGGGTGCGGCCTGGTGATCGTTCTGCTCGGTATCCTGACCACGACCGGCTGGGCCCGGCGCAGCGCCGTCCGTACCGCCGAACGGCTGGCCCCCGCTCCCGACAGAATGGCGGACGCCTCATGACCGACAGCCCCGACCAGGCGGCGGTGGCCCGCGTCTGGTCCGGCATGTACGACCTCGTCCTGCGGCAGGAGGATCGCCGCAAGGAGGTGGCCGAGACGCTCGGCATGAGCTTCTTCCGCGTCAAGGCGCTGCGCCGCCTGCTGGCCGGGCCGATGACCATGCGGGAGCTGACCGCGGAGCTGTCCACCGACAAGCCGTACACGACGCTCATGGTGGACGACCTGGAGCAGCGCGGCTACGTCACCCGCAGCGTCTCCCCCGGCGACCGCCGCAGCAAGATCGTCGCCCTGACGCCGGCGGGCACGGCCGTCGCCGAGGAGGCCGAGCGCATCCTGGCCCGGCCGCCCCGCTCGCTGCTCGCCCTCGACCCCGCCGACCTGGCCGCCCTCGACCGCATCATCGCCAGGCTCCGCACCCCGGAGGAGCCCGCGAGCCGATCGTGAAAGGGCCGATCGTGATGGCCGGTCGTGATGAGGCCGGTCAGGTCGCGTCCGGGCGGAGTGCCTGGCCCACCAGGGCGAGCAGCCGCACCCCGTCGCCCGACCCGCGCAGCCGGGTCGCCTCCTCCGTGTCGCCGTCGAGCTTGAGCCGCAGCTTCTCGGCGAGCGGCTTGAGCTGCCAGGCCGGGAGCACCGCCGCCGCCCGGCGCAGCGCCGACAGGGCGGCGGTGCCGTCGGCGGCGATCGCGCCGGGCATCGGGACGGCCCGGGCCGCGTTGCTCCACTCCCCCAACGTCTTCGGGTCGAGGTCCTTGGCCTGCGCCAGCGACAGCAGCTCGCCGGCGAGATAGCGGCGGGTCTCGATCGTGACGCCGTCCATGGGACGGGCGAAGAACGCGAGCAGCAGCGGCAGCACGCTCGCCCTGGGCCGCACGTTCTGCAGGGCGAACGCGCAGTAGGAGGCGATGACGTTGGTACGGAACCGCGCGAGGTCCGGGTCGTCGCCGTCGGCCACGCCGTTCAGCGCGGCCAGGTGCTCGCGCACGGACTTGAGCTGCAGGTTGCCGAGGTCCGCCCCGGCCGGCACCGGGCCCTTCGCGCCCGGCGGCGTGCTGGTCGTCAGGTGGCCGAACGCGTAGAAGCACTCGACCATGCTCTCCTTCGACTCGTGGCCGGGGTTGATCCGCACGTACCACCCGTCCTGCGGCGACGGCGACTCCCAGGGGCCGGGGATGCCGCCGACGTAGGAGGTGCGCAGGAACGAGAAGCTGTCGCGCTGGTCGATCTGGACGAGGTTCTTGAACAGGGCGTCCACCTTGCCGGTGGGCGTCGAGCGCAGGAGCAGCGGGATGCCGTCCACGTACGTGGATCCCTGGGCCGGATCCGACGGGTCGATCGGCCAGCAGAACGCGTCCACGAACCGGGCGTTCTCGGCGGCGTCGGCGACCAGCGCCAGCTCGTCGCGGTGGCCGTGCTTGAGCATGTGCACCACGAGCTGCGCCTCGTCGTGGCGGGCGAGGTCGAGGTCGGCCTCGTGCAGCATCGCCTGGGCGCGCGTCGACCCGGACGGCCGGGCGCCCGGCTTCGACAGCAGCGTGAGATCCCCGGCGGCCACCTTGCCGGTGCCGAACGAGGCGTACTTCTGGAAGCTCTTGCACAGGAAGATCTCGAGCCGGCCGTCGGCGACGGCGTCCTTCAGCCCGCCGAGCACGGTGTCGAGCTGGGTGCCGCCGCCGGGCGCGGCGGTCTCGATGGTGCTGTCGAGGATCAGCGCGAACGGCGGGTCGTCCTTCTCGCGGGTCTGCAGGGCCTTGAGCACGTCGGCGACGAGCCGGCCCGGGTCGGGCGTGTTGAACGGCGTGCTCGGGTTGAGCGCGGCGACCAGGACGTCGTCGCGCGGCGCGACCGTCTGGCCCTTCTTGAGCTTGCCGAGCAGCAGCCCGGTCTCGAAATAGTCGATCTTCTCGGTGGGGCGGGAGACCTGGTCGCGGTCGCGCGTGCCCAGTGCGATCGACAGCGCCGTGGCGAGGGCGTCCATGCCGCTGGTCATGAGGTGGCTGTCGAGCTGGACGCGCTTGCCGGCGTCCTTGGCGATGCTGGGCGCCCGCTCCAGCAGGATCGCCCGCATGGCGTCCTGGTAGTCGGGGCGGGTGTAGTTGCCGGCCGCGGCGAGGATGACGCCGATCTCGTCCATCATGAGGTCGGCCGCGCGCATCGCGACGGTCGGGTTGTGCTCGAACGCCACGGCGATGTCGATCAGCCGGCTGAGCGAGCCGAGCGCGTTGGCGGTCAGCGGCGTGATCGTGAGCGTGGCGACCACGTCGGGCGGCACCATCATCTCCAGCTTGCGCAGCACGCGGGCTGTTGACCACGAGGTCTCCGGGGCCGGGCAGGCCGCCCGGCCTTGGGCCGGGGCGCGGGCCCGGAAAGGTGGCATACTCCGCATCATGGTCCCCGACGCCCTGATCCCATGGCTTCGCGACTCCGATCCGGCGCTGCGCTGGCAGGTCGAGCGTGACCTGCTGCACGAGCCGCCGCAGGTGTGGGAGGCGACCCGGGCGAAGGTCGCGACCGAAGGCTTCGGCGCGCGCCTGCTCGCCCTCCAGGACCCCGACGGCCAGTGGGCGGGCGGCGCGTTCTTCCCCGCCGGCTTCGACTTCGCCGACCCGGCCGCCACCCAGGACAACGCCCAGCCCTGGACGGCGACGACGTGGACGCTCAACACCCTGCGCGAATGGGGCCTCGACGCCTCCGCCCTGCGCGGCACGGCCGACCTGCTCGCCAAGAACAGCCGCTGGGAGTACGACGACCTGCCGTACTGGGGCGGCGAGGTCGACTGCTGCATCAACGCCTGGACGCTGGAGAACGGCCTGTGGCTCGGCGCCGACGTCTCCCGCCTGCCCGGCTGGTTCGTCGAGCACCAGCTGCCCGACGGCGGCTGGAACTGCGAATGGGTGGAGGGCGCCACCCGCTCCTCGTTCCACTCGACACTGAACTCCCTCAAGGGCCTGCTCACCTACGACAGCGCCACCGGCGGCGGCGAGGAGGCGGTGCGCGCCGCCCGCCGCTCCGGCGAGGAGTACCTGCTGCGCCGCGGCCTGTTCCGCCGCCTGTCCACGGGCGAGCCGGTGGCGCCGTGGGTGGACCGCTTCGCCTACCCGTTCCGCTGGTTCTACAGCGTCCTCAACGCCGCCGACTACTTCCGCCGCGCGTCCCTGCTCGACGGCACCCCACCCGACCCGCGCATGGCCGAGGCCATCGACCTCGTCCGCGCCGCCCGCCGCCCCGACGGCACCTGGACACAGGCCGGCAGGCTCCCCGGCACGGTGTGGTTCGAGGTGGACGTACCGGCGGGCGAGCCCTCGAAATGGCTCACCCTGTACGGCACCCGCGTCCTCGACTGGTGGGACAAGCACGCTAGCCGAGAGCCCTGACCAGCACTTTCGCGGTCCTGGCAAGAACGGAGTCATCGGTCGGCAGCCCAGGCGTGCGGTTGGTGTAGACGGCCATGACGATCGGTGCGGCGCCCGCCTCCGTCCAGACGACCGCCACATCATGACCGCCCCCGAACCCGTCCGAGTTCGTCCCGGTCTTGTGCCCGACCGTCCACGCCGCGGGCAACCCGGCCGGCACCCGCCCCGCCCCGACCTGACTCGCGAGCAGCCACCCGACCAGCCGCTCCCGATCCTCAGGATGCAGAGCACCGCCGACCGCGAGCGCCCGCAGCACGCCCGCCATGGCCGCGGGCGTGGTGGTGTCACGCTCATCCCCGGGCACCCACTCGTTCAACCCCGGATGCCACCGATCCACCCGCGACACCGGATCCCCCAGCCCGCGAAAGAACGCCGTCATCCCCCGAGGCCCGCCGATCAGCTCCATCAGCAGATTGGACGCGGTCCCATCGCTCCGCGTGACGGCCGCCGCACACAACTCTGCCACGGTCAGCCCGTCCTCAAGATGCCGCCCGGTCACCGGCGAGTTGGGCGTCATGTCGCAGGCCCGCCACCGCAGGCGCCTGCCCATCAACCCGCCCCGCTCACGACGCGCCCGGCACAGCACCGCCGCGCACAGGGGCGCCTTGAACGTGGACAACAACGGAAACCGCTCCCCCGCCCGGTATGCCACACTCCTCCCGGTGCCCGTGTCCACGGCGTACGCACCGATGCGCCCCTCGAAGGCCACCTCCAGCGCCCGCAACTCCTCCTCGACGGCCACCACCGGCATGTCACAAGTCCTGTCCATCGGGAATCGAAGATCAGGACTCAAGCAGAGATGATCCCAGCATGTCCAATAGCGATATCGACGGCCGCTCGATATCCGTTCGCCTATGAGAGCTGGTCGGACGGGGTGCGGCTCTCCTGGGTGAGCAGGCCGATCAGGCGGGCCGGGTCCTCGACGGTGACGGTCAGGGCCGGGTGGCGGAGCAGGCCCAGGGGTTCGCTGCCGGACACCGAGCGGTGGAAGCGCAGGCACACCCCCTGCGTCGTGCTGCTGCCGAACGTCAGCCCGCCGTCCGCCAGGGAGATGCGCACGCCGATGGCCTTCAGCGGCGAGTACGGGCCGGACAGGGCGGCGCCGGCGACGTTGTGCCGGGGCGAGAGGACCAGCCAGGGGCCGAACCGGACGCGCAGCAGTTCGTCCGTCAGGGTCAGGCGGCAGGTGGACGGGCGGATGCCGAGTGCGGCGAGGAGCGGGCGGTAGCGGTCCTCGAAGGCGAAGCCGAAGTCGTGCGTCACGCGCCCACGGCTACCCCGCAGGTCCGGGTGCTACACGTCGGTGCGGGGCCAGGGGTGGCCGGCGAGGCGTTCGATGTCGGTGTTGAAGCGTCTGAGGTAGGCGGCGAAGGCGGCCACGTCCTCGGCGCTCCAGTCGGCCAGCACCTTCTCCAGGCCGTTGATGTTCCTGGCGCGTTCGGCGTCGAGGTAGCGCTCGCCCTCCTCGGTGAGGCGGAACTTGCGGGCGATCCCGCCGTCGGGGTCGGGGATGCGCTCGGCCAGGCCCTTGCGCAGCAGGGCGGAGGTGTGCCGGTTGAGGGTGGACACGTCGAGGCGGAAGGCCTCGCTGAGCTGCCCGATCGACATCATGCCCGCCACCCGGATGCGGCTGAGCAGGATGTACGCGCTGCGGTCGGGGTGGCGGTGCTGGCCGAGCAGCATCGTCTCGTACTCGATCAGGTGGGTGGGCTTGTCCATGCCGGGTCCTTCTGTCCCTCCGTTGCGGGTGCCGCCGATGTGGCGCAAACTCGCAAACTGTGCATGTAACACATTATGTGTAGAGTGCACAGCGCTTCCAACGTCGAGAGTGTCGAGGGGGATCCGCGTGGAAGACAGTGGCACAGGCAGCGCCGCAGACGGCGAATCCGGCACCCGTTCCCACGGCATCGTCACCGTGATGGCCGTGGCGGGCATCGTCGCCTCGCTGTCGCAGACCGTGGTCGTGCCCCTGATCGGTGTGCTGCCCACGCTGCTGGGCACCACGGCCTCGAACGCCTCCTGGGTGATCACGGTCACGCTGCTCGCCGGAGCCGTCACGACGCCCGTGATGGGGCGGCTGGGCGACCTGTACGGCAAGCGGCGCATGATGCTCCTCTGCTCGCTCCCCTTGGTCGTGGGCTGCGTCATCTGCGCCTTCGCCGGTTCCCTGGCCCCCATGGTGATCGGGCGGGGGCTGCAGGGCATGGGCATGGGCATGATCCCGCTGGGCATCAGCGCCCTGCGGGACGTGCTGCCGCCGCACCGGCTGGGCCCGTCGATCGCGCTGATGAGCTCGTCCATGGGCATCGGGGGCGCGCTCGGCCTGCCGCTGGCGGCGGCGGTCGCCGAGTACGCGAGCTGGCGGGCGCTGTTCTGGGGATCGGCGGCGCTGAGCCTGGTCGTGGCCGTGCTGATCTGGCTGCTGGTGCCGGTCACGCCGGCCAGGGCGAAGGGCCGCGTCGACCTCATCGGCGCGCTCGGCCTCGGCGCGGGCCTGGTATGCCTGCTGCTCGGCGTCTCCAAGGGCGCCGACTGGGGCTGGTCGAGCGGCACCACGCTCGGGCTGCTGGCCGCCGCGGTCGTCCTGCTGCCGTCGTGGGGCTGGTGGGAGCTGCGGGTGCGGGACCCGCTGGTGGACCTGCGGGTCACCGCCCGGCCTCAGGTGCTGCTGACGAACGTGGCCTCGATCGTGGTCGGCTTCTCGATGTACGCCCAGGCGCTGATCGTCATCCAGATCCTCCAGCTTCCGGCGGCCACCGGCTACGGCCTGGGCCAGTCGATGCTGGCGGCGGGCCTGTGGATGGCGCCGTCCGGCCTGATGATGATGGTCGGCTCGCCCCTCGGCGCCCGCCTGTCGGCCGCGCGTGGTCCCAAGGTCACGCTCATCGTCGGCAGCCTCGTCATGGCGCTCGGGTACGGGCTGTCCCTCATCCTGCTCGGCTCCCCGTGGGGGCTGCTGGTCATCACGTGCGTCATCAGCGTCGGCGTCGGCTTCGCGTACGGCTCGATGCCCGCCCTCATCATGGGCGCCGTGCCGCTGTCGGAGACCGGCGCGGCCAACAGCTTCAACACGCTGATGCGCTCCATCGGCACCACCGCGTCCGCCGCCGTGATCGGCGTCGTGCTGTCGCAGCTCACCATCGACTTCGGCGGGCATCCGCTGCCGTCCGAGACCGGCTTCCACACCGGGATGCTCATCGGCTGCGGCGCCGCGCTGATGGCCGCCGCGGTCACCATGGCCCTGCCGGGGCGCCGCAGGGGGCCCGAGCACGCGGACTCTCCGGCGCCGCACGCGGTCACGTCCTGACGGTGAAGCGGAAGCGGTGCGCGCCCGGCGGGACGCGGGCCGCCAGCCGTACCCGATGGACGCTCTCCTCGGCGCCGTCGTGACCGCGCACCCGCCGCTCCTCGGCCCGCGCCCGCCAGCCAGGCGGCACCCGCAGCTCGACCGGCCCCCAGGTGACCGTGTCCAGGCCGGTCACGGGCCGCACCCGCGAGACGAACAGCTCCTCCACCAGCGCGTCCGGGGCCGCGAGGCCGAAGTCGTCCACGATCTCCAGCGTGCCGGGCCGCCAGTGGAAGGTGCGGGTGAAGCGGTGCGGGCCGGCGTAGGCGGCGGTGAGGTCCAGCGCGAACGTCACGTTCCCGCCCTTCTCCTCGTACGCCAGCACCTCGGCGCGGCGCTCGCGGCCGGGCAGCTGGGCGGCGCCGTCGATCAGCGGCACCGAGTGCCATTCCGCCGAGGCGTGCGGCACCCGGTAGCGGCCCTCCCGGAAGTAGTCGCGGGTGTACTCGGGGGCGCCGAGGTCGTCCAGCACCGTCCGGCCGTGCGCGTGCAGGACGAAGTGGCCGAGGTCGAGGTGGTTGTGCGGCTCGTCGTTGTGGCCGCCCTTGGCGGCGAACGCGGTCGTGCCCGCCCTGGCCACGACGATCGCGGCGTCCGGCAGGTACGAGCACGGCTCCGCCCGCCGTCCCGGCACCTCCCTGAACCACCGCAGCGTGCGGCTCAGGTGGGCCCAGCGGTAGCAGGCGTCGTCGTGGAAGGACGGCACCCCCGGCTCGGGGACGGGGACGCCGAGGCGGCCGGCCAGCCGGGACAGCAGCCCGGCCGGGTACGCGCCGCGCCCCTGCGCGTCGGCGAACGCCGGGCGGGCGCCGCCGCCGAGATCGACCCGGGCCGGGTAGGCGGCCATCTCCCGTACGTGCGGGTCGTCCAGCAGGTCCTCGCCGGTACGCTCGCGCAGCGCTTCGGCGAAGTAGACGAAGTACCCGAAACCGTAGGACCAGTAGTCGGGGCCCTCCAGGCAGGCGCCGTCCGCGCCCGTGCCCGCCAGGAACGCCTCGATCGCGCCCCTCAGGCGGGACAGCAGCTCGGGCAGGTGGGGCGAGTCCAGGGCGAGCGCGGCCATGCCGGTGGCGCCCGCGCAGACGGCCGCCCAGTTCGTAGCGGATCGTTCCCACCACATCGGGGGCGCGCCCGCGTACAGGGGGCGCAGGACCCGGCGGTCCACCTCCGCGCGCACCCGCTCCCGGACCCGCGCGTCGATGCGCGGCCCCGGCAGGGTGACGATTTCGGCCAGGGCGTGCGCGGTCTCGGCGGCGAACAGGTCCACGAACGTGTCCAAGGGACGGTCGTCCGGCTCGTGCGCGGGCAGGACCCAGGTGTACTCGTCGCACACGGACCACAGCAGGTCGTCCAATGCCGGGTCGGGGGTGTGGCCGGGGGCGAGCGCCAACGCGGCCAGGCGCCGGCGCCGCTCGAAGTAGGCACGCTCGTGAGCCAGCCGGTCGCCGGTGTCGGCGAAGCGCCGCCACAGGGTGAAGGTCAGCTCGGGAGCGGGCGTGCTGCGGGCCCGCTCGGCCTCCTCGCGGATCTCCCGCACGAGCCGCTCCGTGCCTTCCTCGGGAACGGGCGGGCGCGCTCGAGACGGGGCGCAAGCCTCGTGTTCGGGAACCGGCGCATGGGACGGGGACATGGGTCGTGCTCCTGGGGTCAGGCGATGCGGTTGAGGTCGGCGACGCGGACGGCGCCGCGCAGCGGCCGGCCGCGGGCGAGCCGTTCGACCTCCCCCACCGCGAACTCCCCCAGCCGCCGCAGCTCCCGCCCCCTGGCCCCGCTGATGTGCGGGGTGACCAGCACGTTGGGCAGGCCGAGCAGCGGGTGACCGGCCGGCAGCGGCTCGGGCTCGGTGACGTCGAGGACGGCCGAGATGCGCCCGCCGGAGCAGTGCCGCACGAGCGCGTCGGTGTCGATGAGCGCCCCGCGCGCGGTGTTGACCACCACGGCCCCGTCGCGCAGCAGCGCCAGCCGCCGCTCGTCGAGCAGCCCGCGCGTCTCCGGCAGCTCGGGCGCGTGCACGGTGACCAGCTCGGCCGCGCGGCACAGCTCGTCCAGCGGGACGGCCCGCGCCCCCAGCCGCGCCGCCTCCTCGGCGGACACGTAGGGGTCGCTGAGCAGGACCCGCGCCCCGTACGAGCGCAGCCCGCCGATGACGAGACGGCCCACCCGCGAGGCCCCGATCACCCCGACGGTCGCCCCGCCCAGCCCGACGCGCTCGCCGGGGGTGGCCACGCCGGGCAGGGCGTCGCCGGACCAGGCGCCCGCCGAGTAGGCCCGCGCCCGGGCGAACGCCTGCTTGGCCGCCAGCACCAGCACGGCGAGCGCGTACTCGGCCACCGGCACCGCGTTGGCCTGCGCGGCCGACGACACCGCGATGCCGCGCTCGAACACCGCCGCCGTCAGGTGGCCCTTGACGCTGCCTGCCGCGTGGACGACCGCTCGCAGCCGGGGCGCGGTGGCCAGGACGTCGGCGTCGATGCGCGGGCAGCCCCATCCGGTGATCAGGATGTCGGCGTCGAGGGGCCCGTCGAAGGCGTCGATCACGCGTTCGCGGACCCGTCCGACCAGCGACAGGCGGCGCCGCAGGTCGAGGGGGAACAGCTCGGGCAGCAGCGGCGGATGCAGGGCGAAAGCCACCGTGGGGAGCACGTGTGGGCTCATCGGGGGCCGAGGGGCCTGACCGAGTCGCGGACCACGATATGGGTGCCGAGCGTCATCGGGCTGGTCGTGACCCGGCCGAGCGCCAGCCGTACCGCCGCCCGTCCCAGCTCGTCGTGCGGCAGGTGCACGGTCGTCAGGTGCAGGTCCTGGGCGGGCGGCACGTCGTCGTAGCCGACGATCGACATGTCGTGGGGGACGCGCAGCCCGTGCTCGTGCAGCGATTGGATCGCTCCCGCTGCGACGAGGTCGTTGCCGGCGAAGACGGCGGTGAAGTCGGGCGGGCCCTCGGCCAGGCGGCGGTTCATGGCGGCGTAGCCGGCGTCGCGGTCGAACTCGGCCTCGACCTCCAGCGACGGGTCGAGCGCCACGCCGTGCTCGGCCAGGGCGCTGCGGTAGCCGGCCACGCGGGTGTCGGAGGTGGTGTGGCCGGGACGTACCCCGAGGTAGAGGATCCTGCGGTGGCCGGCCGACAGCAGGTGGGCGGTGACGGCGTGCGCGCCGCCGGTGTTGTCGAAGCCGACGACGAGGGCGGGCACCCCCTCCCCCAGCGGCGGCCGGCCGCACAGGACGAGGCGGGAGCCGGCGGCGGCGAGCGCGTGGGCGTACTCGGTCATGCGCTTGCGGTACTCCTCGTCCACGATCACGCTGCCGACGAGGATGACGGCCTCGGCGCGCTGCTCGCGCAGGAGCTGCACGATGGACAGCTCGCGGCCGTTGTCGCCGCCGGTGGTGCAGATGAGCGACAGCCGGCCCTCCTGGGCGGCCTGGTCCTCGACGCCCTGGGCGATGAGCGCGTAGTAGGGGACGGCGATGGTGTTGACGACGATCGCGATCGCGCCGGGCCGCGCCGCGGACAGGGCGCGGGCGTGGGCGTTGGGGACGTAGTCGAGCTCGCGCACGGCACGCATGACCTTGTTGCGGGTGACCGCGAGGACCGGGTAGTCGCCGCCGAGCACGCGCGAGACGGTGGCGACCGAGACTCCGGCCTTCCTGGCCACGTCCCTGATGGTGACGCGTCGGGGTGTGGTCATGCGGTCTCTCCCAGGTGAGCGCCGGGTCAGGTAATCGGTTACTTGAGCAATGCCCAGGACGCTAAGAGATCCCGCCGGACCCGTCAACCCCGCCCCAGCACGTTTGTAACGAAAAGTTAACAGCGCATTGACGCCACCGGAGATCCGCGTCTAGCGTCCGGCTCACGACGTCTGAAGTAACCGGTTACCTGACATCGGCCCCGACTCACTCCCCCCACGAGAGGTGGCCCCGATGGACAGACCACTCACCCGGCGCGGACTGCTCAAGGGATCCGTGCTCTTCGTCGCCGGCGCCGCCGTCTCCGCGTGCTCCACCGGAGACCCGCTGGCCAAAGGCACGTCGGCACCCGCCGGAAGCGGCGCGAAGATCACGCTGACGCACTGGTACCACGAGTACGGCGAGGAGGGCACGCAGCAGGCGGCCATGAAGTACGCCGCCGACTTCACCAAGGCCAACCCCGACATCGCGGTCAAGGTCTCCTGGATCCCCGGCGACTACGCCACCAAGTGGACGGCCGCCGTGCTGACCCCCGACGGCCCCGACGTGTACGAGGTCAACGACGTCAGCCCGAACATGGTCAAGGCCGGCCAGGTCACCGCGCTGGACGACGTGCTCGGGGCGGAGAAGGCCGACTTCAACCCCAAGGTGCTGCAGCCGTACACGTGGGGCGGCCAGGTCTACGCCGTCCCGATGATCATCGACCCGATGCTCGTCTTCTAC
The DNA here is from genome assembly GCF_012034275.1 of Nonomuraea composti. Lineage (NCBI taxonomy): Bacteria > Bacillati > Actinomycetota > Actinomycetes > Streptosporangiales > Streptosporangiaceae > Nonomuraea > Nonomuraea composti. The sequence continues at coordinate 170,882 of NZ_JAATEP010000013.1, forward strand.
CGCAAGTCGCTGTTCCAGAAGGCCGGGGTGAGCGTTCCGAAAAGCTTCGCCGAGTTCGCCGCGGCGGCCAAGAAGCTCACGCAGGGCAAGCAGAAGGGCCTGTTCGTCGGCAACGACGGCATCGGCGACCTCGGCCAGATGACCGCCTGGTCGAGCGGGAACCTCCTGGTGGACGACCGCACGATCACCTACGACGACCCCAAGGTGGCCGAGGCGCTGACCGCCGTCAAGGACCTCTACGACAGCAAGGCCATGCTGCAGGGCTACTCCACCGACTGGTGGGACCCCGGCGCGCTGATCAACGGGGCGGCGGCCATGCAGTGGGTCGGCCTGTGGGCCGTGCCCGGCCTGACCGAGGCGCTGGGCGACGACTTCGACGCCTTCCCGCTGCCGCCGTTCGGCCCCGGCGGGCGGGCCGTGGTCAACATGGGCGGCTGGGTGCAGGTGGTCAACGGCAAGAGCCGCAACCTGGAGGCGGCCAAGAAGTACGTGCGCTGGCTGTGGGTGGACAACACCGCCGCGCAGACGGACTGGAGCCTGGCCTACGGCTTCCACATCCCGCCCCGCAACAGCGCCGCCGCCAAGGCCGACAAGCTGACCTCCGGCCCGGCCAAGACCGTCATGGACGCCGTGGCCGCGCACGGCATCAAGCAGCCCGCGCTGTGGACGCCCGAGGTGCGCCAGCCGTGGGAGGACGCCATCACCGACATCGTCAAGAAGGGCGCCGACGCGCGCAAGACGCTCGCCGCCGCGGCCAAGCGCTCGCAGGACCTCCTCGACAAGGTGCCGGTGCTGTGACGACCACGGCCCCGGCCCGCCCCGCCGCCGGGCGCTCGCGCCGCCCGAGCGGGCGGCGGGCCGCACGCTGGCCCGCCTGGCGCGCGTTCCTGCTGCTCACCCTGCCGATGGTGGCCGGGCTGTTCGTCTTCAAGTACGTCGCCATCGGCTGGGGGTTTCTGCTCAGCTTCAACGACGCCCGCGGCACCATCGCGCTCGGCGACTGGAACGGCCTCGACAACTACCGGCGGCTGCTCGGCGACCCCGCCTTCACCCGCTCGCTGGTCACGATCCTGCTGTTCACGCTGTTCATCGTGCCGGTGACGTTCGCGCTGTCGCTGGGCCTGGCGGTGCTGGTGAACCGGCTGCGCCGGGGCCGGGCGCTGTTCCGGACCACGTTCTTCATCCCGGCGGCCGTCTCCTACGTGGTGGGCGCGCTCGTGTGGAAGATGAGCCTGTTCAGCGGCACGCCGTCCGGGGTCGCCAACAGCCTGGCGTACCTGCTCGGCCACGACGACGCGATCGGCTGGGTGGCGGCCGTGGACCCGCCGCTGTACTGGATCGTGCTGGTCACCGTGCGGCTGTGGCTGCAGACCGGCTTCTACATGATCCTGTTCCTGGCCGGCATCCAGCAGATCCCCGCCCAGCTCTACGAGGCGGCCCGGGTGGACGGCGCCGAGTCGGAGGGCCGGCTGTTCCGGCACATCACCTGGCCGATGCTGCGCAACACGTCCGTGGCGGTGGTGCTGCTGCTGATCATCAACGCGTTCCAGGCGTTCGACGAGTTCTACAACATCCTGGCCTCCAACCTGTCGGGGCTGGGCCGCGCGGACGGCCGTACCCCGCTGATCTACCTGTTCCAGACGGCGCTCGGCGAGCAGAACTACGGCGCCGGGTCCGCGGGGGCGTTCGTGGTGACCATGCTGATCGTGGTGTTCACGCTGCTGCAGGGCCGCTTCGCCGGGTTCGGCAGGACCGCCGAGGAGGAGGGCTGATGAGAAGGCGCCACCTGGGCTCGTACGTGGCGGTGATCGTCTTCGCGGTGCCGTTCCTGCTGCCGTTCTACCTGCTCATCCGCAACGCGCTGATGAGCAAGCGGGAGCTGGGCTCGCTGGACTGGCACTGGTGGCCGGAGACGATCAGCTTCCAGGGCTTCGCGGACGCGTTCGGCAACGACGCCGTGCCGCTGGCGCACGCCCTGTGGAACTCGGCGCTGATCGCCACGATCAGCGCCCCGCTGTCGACGCTGCTGGCCTCCATGGCCGGGTACGCGCTGGCCCGCATCCCCGTGGCCGCCTCGAAACCGGTCTTCTTCTTCATCATCGCCACGATGATGGTGCCGGGCGCGGCCACGTTCATCCCCACGTTCGTGGTGGTCGGCTCGCTCGGCGGCGTCAACACCCTGTGGGGGCTGATCGTGCCCGGCCTGTTCAGCGCGTTCGCGGTGCTCCTGTTCCGCGGCTTCTACCTGCGCTTCCCGCGCGAGCTGGAGGACGCGGGCCGCGTGGACGGGCTCAGTCACCTCGGCCTGTACGGGCGGCTCGCGCTCCCGAACTCGGGCGCCCTGTTCGCCTCCCTCGGCATCCTGTCCTTCATCGAGCACTGGAACGCGTTCCTGTGGCCGCTGGTCATCGGCCAGGACCCCGAGTTCTGGACGGTGCAGGTGGCGCTGTCGACGAACCTCAACCAGCAGGCGGTCAACCTGCCGGCCCTGTTCGCCGGGGCGCTCGTGGCCATCCTGCCCCTGGTCGCCCTCTTCCTCATCGCGCAGCGGTGGATCGTCAGGGGCGTCCTGCTCACCGGTATCAAAGGCTGATCACCGGTCGAAACGAAGGCTGAGAGGAGCACCCTCATGCCGCGCATCCTGACCCTGCTGGCCACCCTCGTCCTGGGCCTCCTGCCCGCTACGGGGACCGCTCCCGTGACCGTGCCCGTAGGAGCCCAGTTCACTGACACCGCAGGCAACCTGCTGCACGCCCACGGGGGCGGCGTCCTGAAAGTCGGCTCGTCCTACTACTGGTTCGGCGAGAACCGCAACGCCGACGGCACCTTCCGCTACGTCTCCGCTTACCGCTCGACGGACCTGCGCACGTGGGAGTTCCGCAACCACGTCCTGACCCAGTCGAGCGCCGCCGAGTTGCAGGTCGCCAACATCGAACGCCCCAAGGTCGTCTACAACGCGGCCACCGGCCGTTTCGTCATGTGGATGCACAAGGAGAACGGCCGCGACTACGGCGAGGCCCGCGCCGCCGTCGCCGTCTCCAGCACCGTGGACGGCGCCTACACCTACCTGCGCAGCTTCCGCCCGCTCGGCCACATGTCCCGCGACATCACCGCGTTCGTCGACACCGACGGCGCCGGCTACATGATCTCCGCCGCGAACGAGAACTACGACCTGCACGTCTACCGCCTGAGCGCCGACTTCACCGACGTGACCACGCTCGTGCGCATGTGGGCCGGCGACCACCGCGAGGCGCCCGCCCTGTTCAAGCGCGGCGGCGTCTACTTCCTGCTCACCTCCGCCGCGACCGGCTGGCAGCCCAACCAGGCCCAGTACGCCACCGCCACCAGCATCACCGGCCCCTGGACCGCCTGGCAGAACGTCGGCGACCCCCTCACCTACGGCTCCCAACCGGCGTTCGTCCTCCCGGTGCAAGGCACCACCGGCACGTCCTACCTCTACCTCGGCGACCGCTGGGCCGGCGGGTGGGGCGGCCCCGTCAACGACTCCCGCTACGTCTGGCTCCCCCTCCAGTTCCCGACCGGCACCACCATGACCCTCACCTACGCCCGCCAGCTCACCATCGACACCGCCGCCGGCACCATCACCCCGACCGGCACCGGCTACGACCGCCTCACCGTCCGCCACTCCGGCAAGTGCGCCGACGTCCGCAACGGCTCCACCGCCAACCTGGCCCCCGTCATCCAGTACGACTGCAACGGCGGCACCAACCAGCAGTGGCGCGTCCAGTCGATCAGCGGCGGCCACGTCCAGATCATCGCCCGCAACTCCGCCAAGTGCCTCGACGTCAACGGCAACAGCACCGCCGACGGCGCCGCCCTGCAGCAGTACAGCTGCGGCACCGGCACCAACCAGCAGTGGACGCTGCAGGACGCGGGCGGCGGCTACGTCCGCCTGGTGGCCCGCCACTCGGGCAAGTGCGCGGACCTGCCCGGCTCGTCCACCGCCAACGACGTCCAGCTCAAGCAGTATCCGTGCAACGGCGGCCAGAACCAGCAATTCACCAGGTCAGAGCAGTGACAGGCCGCTCGCTCAGAGATGGACGGTGCCCGGATCATGGGACGGGCTCACACGCCCGGCACGAAGCAGGCAAGCCGGCCATCGGGACTGTCTCCGGGTCAGTGCCCGTCGCGGACCACCGCCAACCCGCCGACCCGGGTCGTGATGCCCGCCGGCCCGCGCCGGGCCGAAGCGAGCACGCCCGCCGACCGGCCGAGGGCGTCCCCCTGCTCCACCTCGATCGCGACCGTCTGTGCCCCTGTCGTGTCGAGCAGGTGGGCGGCCAGGCAGCCGGTGCTGTTGGCGTTGGCGACGTCCTCGTCGACCCCGATCGCCGGCGCGAACATCCGCGCCGCACCCGGCCGGTCGCCTGCCGGCGGTACGTACACGAAACAGCCCAGGAGCCCGTACCGCAGGCACGCCGCTGCCAGCCTGCCGAAGTCCGGGCGGACGCGCAGCAGCGCCGACCGGTCGCGGACCGGCACCAGCATGCGTGGGGCGCCGGCCGCGGCGATCCGCGGCGCGTCGGCCGGATGCGGGTCGTCCGCGGTGAGCCCGAGCGCGGCGACGATCGCGGCGCGCTCGTCCGGCACCGGGTGCCGCAGCGTGACGAGGCCCTGGTCGAACCACACCTCGATACCGGCGGGGCGGCGGATCGCGAGGGTGTCGAACGTGCGCCCGCCGGTGTGCTGGCGGTCGTTCAGCTCGTCCAGCCCGGTGCGGGTCAACCGGACGGCCTGCGCGGCGACGGTGCCGTGGCCGCAGCCGGACAATTCGGCGGTGGCGGTGAAGAACCGGACCGGCCGGCCGCCGTCCGGCGTCCGCCCCGGGCCGAGGAACGCCGCGTGCGAGGTGCCGGCCGCGGCGGCGACCGCACGCCGGTCCGCGTCCGTCGCCGCCGGATCGTCGTCGGTGACGGCCGTGGGGCTGCCGCCCCGGCCGTCGCGCCGCACGCACGCATCGACCACCGTGACCTCCGGCCAGGACATCGCCCCTCCTTCGCCGCTCAACGAACCGGCCACCGCGAACGGCGTTCCGCCGATGGCCGTACCTGGCCGCCCCGGCCGAGCGAACGCGTCCCGGGGCGTACCGTCCTGCCTCGTCCGGCGCCGTCCCGCACCGGACAGTGGATGATGACCATGCACCACGATGGCCGGGCCCGCCGGTCAGTCGGCGCCTTCGATGATGCGGAAGTCGCGCTCGAAGTCGTCGGGCAGGGCCACCAGCGCCTTCTGGTACGCCTCGCTCTCGTATGCCGCGACCGCCTGTTCAAAGCTGTCGAACTCGATCAGAACGACGCGTTGCGTCATTCCGGCCTCGTGGGCGACCACTCGACCGCCACGGGACGGGATCCGGGACAGCAGGCGCCCGCCCGCAGCCTGGACGGCCAGACCGGCCAGCTTGTCGTAGGCGGTCAGCATCTCAGGGTCGGAAATGGTGGGGTAGACACTGACCCAGTAGCCCTTAGCCATGGAAACCTCCCGTCTGGGGCCGGACACGTCCGGCTTCGCACGGACACGCGGATCGATCGATCCCGGCCCCAGGTAGCGCGATCAGTTGAATCGTCATATGCGCAGGTTAGAGCTTGATGCGCGGTCGAGGGAAAGATCAGTACGGGATAGACTCAGAACGCATCGTTATCAATCGGCATTAATCAGCATTAATCAGCATCCATCGGCATCCATCGGCAGGGAGGGCACGTGGCGCCGGACACGGTCAGCCTGCGCTACTTCCTGGTGCTGGCGCAGGAGCTGAACTTCACCCGCGCGGCCGCACGGATCGGCATCGCCCAGCCCGCGCTCAGCGCCCGGATCCGCCGACTGGAGGCGGACCTCGGTACGCCCCTGCTGGTCCGCAACACGCGTAGCGTCGCATTGACCCCGGCCGGTGCCGCCTTGGCGGAGTCCGCGCCGCCCGCGCTGGCGGCGCTGGACCGGGCGTGGGACACCGCCCGGAGCGCGGCGGCCGGCGAACGCGGCACGCTGCGCATCGGATACAGCCTCAGCACCGGGGCCGAGACGGCACCGGCCCTGGTGGACCGGCTGATGCGCAGCAGCCCGGCACTCGAGGTCCGCGCGGCCCCGATGGCGACACCGGAGATCACCCCCGCGGTCGCCGACGGCCGCCTCGACGCCGGCATCACCCGCGGTGAACAGCCGGGCCGCGGCGTGCGCCGGTTCCTGCTCCGGCGCATGCGCGTCGGGGTCCAGCTGGCGCAGCACCATCCGCTGGCCGGCCACCCGGAGATCGAGATCACCGACGCGGCCGCGTACCCGCTGCGACTCCCGGACCGCACCGCCAACCCCGTGGTCCACGATCAGCTGTCCGCACTGTTCCGAGACACCCGGCCACACGCCCAACTCCACACCCCCGCGCTCTCTGTCGACATGTCCCAGCGCGACCTGCGCGACGGGGTCACCCTCGCCCCGGCCGGAGAAGCCGCGGCCACGGCGCAACCGGCCGGTCTCACCTGGCGACCGCTGCGGGGCGCGCCCGGCCTGACCATCCACCTGGTCCTCCCGCGCGAGCCGTCGCCACTGCACCGCCGCGTCCGTACCGTCGCCAAAGCCCTGGCGCACGAGCTGCACTGGCTGCCGGACTGACGCCCAAGAGACCAGGCGAGGCGGACGCCCGCGGTGGCGAGGCCGAGGGGCCGGTAGGGTCAAGGCGGCACGGCCGGCTTGTCGCGACGGCCTCGGCGAGAGGAACCAGCGCCTCGGACGACGCCCGCCGATGAGCCGGCGGGCACTGGAGCAGCGTAAGGACATTCTCACTTCAGCTGGCCGCTGAGGAGGGATCTCCGCCTCGCCACGGCCGCAGGTACGCGGTCAGGGGCAGATCCATGCGCAGCCGTAGGCGGCTGTGGCCGTCCGGGTGGTCGAGGCTGACCTCGTCGCACAGGCGGTGGATCAGCCACAGGCCCAGCTTCTCGGTGTCGGCCGGGGGCGAGGACAGAGAGTCGACGACGGCCAGGTGTTCGGCCCGCAGCCGGCCGGCGTGGTCGCAGATCTCCACGATGACGCCGGTCGGGCCGGTGTAGGCGCTCACCGTGCCGCCGCTGCCGCCGTGCTCGAGAACGTTGGTGACGGCCTCGTTGACCGCGACCACCAGGTAGTCTCCCCGCGCGCCGCGCAGCCCCGCATGGCGGGCGTAGACCCGGATCAGGTCGCGGATGAGCGCCAGGTCGTAGGTGATGGGGCACTGCAGCCGGACGGAGGCCTGCACGGCTACCTCACCTCCGGGTCGGGAGGGTGCTGGCCTAAAGCGCACGAGTGAGGGCAGAAGGTGAAGTGTCCGAGTAAGCGAGCCGAGCCGGGCGCGCCCCTGGTCAGAACGCCCGCCGCTGCCTGATCCGCGGCCGGCGCGACGGCCTGGCCGGTGCCTGGCGGGAAAGGTTGATCGCCCGACATCTGCTCTCCCCTTCGCCCGATGTGCCGCAGCTGAGCGCTCGCGCGGCGCGCCGGGCGCTGTTGCTTTCGGCGATCGCCTCGCGGCGCCCTTCGTTGCGTGCGCCCTCGTCCTGACCCGCCCTGCCGTGGACCTGCCCCGCGAGAGCAGGCCGGGGCGGTTCGGCTCCGCCCCGAGCAGCCCCTTGTGGCGTGGAGTGCGATGAGCGACCGAAGCGACGACCGCCGCGGCCCCGGCGACGATCCCGGCAACGGTCCCGGTAACGGCGGGGCCGACGTGCTTGCCATGGTGCACCCCTTCGGCCTGCGCGTACGCGGCGACATCGACCGCGCCGGCCGGCCCCTCCTGGCCCGCGCGCTGGCCTGGGCGCTGCGCACCGGCAAGTCCGACATCCACCTGGACTTATCCGAGCTGACCTTCATCGACGCCGCCGGCCTGCGGCTGATCGCGCAGACGGCCGCCGGGCTGCCGCCGCACCGCGCGCTGGTCCTGCGGCACGCGCCGGCCAGCGTGCCGGGCCTGCTGGCCCTGCTCGGCTGGCGGCTGGATGCGGCCCAGCGGCTGCGCCCGGAGACGGACGTGACCGATCCGCAGGGGCCCGACCCCGCGCCGTCCCCGCCGTTGTGACCCGCGATCACCTGGACCGTCCGCACGGTCCCGCCCAGGTGGTGGCCTGGGCGAAGTCGCGACAGGGCGGGAACAGGTGCACCAGCCCGGTGATGGTCAGCAGCCGCGCCAGGGCGCCGTGCACGCCGATCAGCCGCAGGGCGCCTCCGCGCTCCTCGGCCAACGGCGGCTGGGTCATGCGATCGAGCTCGCCTTCCAGGTGCACGACATGACAGCTCGGCAAGCGCTGGACGTCGATGGACAGGTCCGTCATGGCGCTGGTCTTCCCCACGCTCGCGCCGCCGCGCCCACGAGAGCGGGCACCAGCGACGATATCGGGACAATGTCTTCGCGCTACCCGTACGCGGCGCCGGTCCTCCCTCAAGCGGCCTGAGGTAAGCAACGTGTGGCGGCGCAGCCAGGCATGAAAGCGTTGCCCCTCAAGGAGTCCGCGGGCGGCAGGATTCCGCGCAAGACACAGACCGCGGGCATCTGGACCGCATGCCTCAACCGCCAGTTCACCATCGGCGGCCATTCTGCGAGTGCGGGACCACTACGCGATGTGCGCCCGTGGCCTCAAGAAGTCGGCAGGCGCGCCGGCCGAACCCGTTTCTCCGGCTGGAGAGGCGGTGTTCCCCACGCTCACTTGCCAGGACGCAGCGAGATGACGGCCTTGGAACCCTCGGAGACGACCACGGCCATGTCGATGCTCTGCTTGCCGCGCGGCGCGGGGCCGAAACGGGGGTGCAACGGGATCTTCACCCCGTTCGGTGACCATGATCTCGCAGCTTCCGTCATAGCAGGCGCGCACCGTGGTCCCATCCGCGGCCTTCGGCAACCCTGGCTGCCGATCCGGCGGTTGAAGTGCGGAGGGGTCAGAGCGGCGTCGCGGTCGCGTCCGAGGCCGTTGGCGAAGCCGCGCAGATCTTGACCTTGACGCTGGTGTCAAGGCATATCCTCCCTGGCCGTCACAGCAGTAGAACCGGTGCCGGAATCCAGGCCGGCCAATGGGAGGTCACGTCCGTCTTCATGAGTCGCCTGATGTACGAGCAGCTCTGCGACGCGGGTGGAGGCCGTGGACGCGCGCTTCGTCGGACTCCTGGCGCGTGCGGATCCGCGGACACCGGTGTCCACCTGTGCCGGCTGGACACTCGCCGATCTGACCGAGCACCACATGGGCGAGTTCCTGGAGAACCGCGGATCGGAGAACCGGTGAGCCGCCGCTGCCGGCCTACGCGCGGCTACGACCCGGCGCCCCGGGCCATTCCGCGTGACCGGGGACGAAGAGCTGCTCGGCAGGCGGCTCGGCGCCACCGCGCTTTGAGATCGCTTTGAGATCGCTTTGAGATCGACGACGAAGGAGACATCATCGTGGCAGAAGTACCGTCCGACGCCGAGTTGGCGCGCTCGCTCGAGGGCGGATTCGTCAGCAGGTACGCCGACGTCAACGGAACCCGTCTGCACTACGTGGCGGGCGGGCACGGCGAGCCCCTGCTCCTGCTCGGCGGGTGGCCGCAGACATGGTGGGAGTTCCACAAGATCATGCCGGCGCTGGCCGAACGCCACCGGGTGATCGCCGTCGATCTGCGCGGCATGGGCGGCTCGGACAAGCCCCGCGACGGCTACGACAAGAAGACGATGGCCGCCGACATCCTCGGGCTCGTCCGTCACCTCGGCCACGACCGCGTCGACATCGCCGGCCACGACATCGGCGGCATGGTCGCCTACGCCTTCGCCGCCAACCACGCCGCGCACGCCCGGCGCATCGCGCTGCTGGACATCGCGCACCCCGACGAGCGCTTCTACAACCACTCCCTGCTCCCTCGCCCCGGACGGCAGCAGATCGACGGCGACATCCACGCCGGCCCGGGCCGCTTCCTGTGGTGGTTCGCGTTCAACCAGGTGCCCGGCCTGCCCGAGCGGCTGCTCGCGGGCCGCTCCCGCGAGCTGATCGACTGGATGTGCGACTATCTCATCGAAGACCCGGCCGCCATCGGCGACCGCGACCGCGCCATCTACGCCCACGCCTACTCCACACCGGACGCGATCCGCGCCGGCAACTCCTGGTACCGCGCGTTCGGCCAGGACATCGCGGACGAGAAGACGTACGGCGAGGTCACCACGCCCCTGCTCGGCCTGGGTGGCGGCGAAGCAGGCCACATGCTCCTGCGGGCGGTGCTGCCGGACAAGGGCACCGACGTCGAGGTGGTGCAGGTGCCCGGCAGCGGCCACTACATCCCGGAGGAACAGCCCGAGATCGTCGTCGAGCACCTGACCCGGTTCTTCGCCTGATCCGAACCTCCGCCGCCACCACCATGACGGCCGCCCCCGGCTTTCATCAGCCCAGCACCCCGGGGCGCACCTGGAGGACAAGACCTGGACGACCTGGTCCAGGCGATCGAACGGTGCGGCGGGCGTGAACGTACCGAGGCCGCCATACACCAGGCCACCGCCCAAGCCCGCGATCGGCTGGACCGGGCGGCGCCCGCCCCCCAGGCGCACGCCGACCTGCTCGCCCTCATCGGCCTGCTCCAGCACTCATGACCCACCCTGCTTCTCCGCGGAGCGGATGGCCCTGATCGACGCGACAAGGGAAACATCAAGGCGAAGCGCGCGGGGAAGCGCCGGCCGTCCACCAGCTCGCCGGGCAGCGCGCTGGATGCGGCGATCGACTCTCCGCGGGTGCTCTGGCCCAGTTCGGCGGCCAGTCGCGCGGTGGCCTGGATGCAGGTGGCGATGCGCAGCACGATCTGCACCTTGTCGGCTTCGGCGAGCCCGGTGGCGTGCGGGGCGGCCAGGGCGCGGTCGGTTTAGGCGAGCTGGTTGGCGGTGATCGGTCGGCCCGGTGCCGGGCAGGTGCACGATCCAGGTGTGGGCGCGCAGCATCCGCCACGGGGCGTGGCACCACGCGTTCCAGGCCGGATAGTCCAGCAGGTCCCAGAGGCCGCGCAGCCCGGGCGGTGGATCGGCGTTCCTGTGGTGTCCCCACGCTTGGTGCGAGGCTTGTGGATCACCTCAGCACGCGGCTCGGCTTGCGGACCCCGCGGCAGGCGGATCGGCCGATCACCGCACGGCCCGGCCCTGCCGGACGGCACGGTCAGCCGTACCGTCAAGCGCGCCGGCCTCCACCGCGCCCTGCGCGAGCAGGGCGCCCGCTGCGTCTGCGCCGCTCACGGGTGGGAACGCATCGTCCTACAGGGCAAGCGCACCGACAGCTGGAAGACGCTCGGCCCTGTCGCCCCGGACACCCCATCGACCGGAGCTGCCGAGGTGCCGGCACCCTGATCCGGCGCGACGGACACACCACCGGTCCGGTGATCACCGGGCCGATTCTCGCTGCCGCCTACGTGGTGGCTGCTCGGACACCGAGGATGACGAGCGCCACCGCGGCCACCTTGCCGATCGCACGCTTGAAGCGGACCTTGCGGACGAGGTGCGCCCCTCGGTGGAGGAGCGTCGTCCAGGTCAGCAGCCATACCGCCATCAGCAGGGCGTGGGCGGTGGCCAGGGTGAGGATCTGCCCGCCGAGGGGGTCTCCGGGCTGGATGAACTGCGGGATCAGGGTCAGGTAGATGGAGGCGGCCTTGGGGTTGAGGACGTTGGCGAGCAGAGCTTGGGTGTAGACGGAGCCCGGCCGTTTCGGCTGGGGCGCGGGAGTTGGGGGAAGGGTGGTCGAGTACCAGGTCCACAGGCCGAGGCCGACGAGGTAGGCCGCGCCGAGGAGTTTGACGGCGGCGAAGGCCTGGCTGGAGTGCATGACGAGGGCTGACAGGCCGGCGATGGCCAGGGCCGCGTGCGCGTACAAGCCGCTGACCGTGCCGAGGAGGACGGGGAGGGCCTGGCAGCCATGGGCGGCAGGAGTGGTGCAAGCCGTCCTGCGGCAACCGCGCCCGTGCGGCACGTCACTACCAGCGCCACAGCACCGCCGCCACGCAGGACCCGTCCGGTTCCTGATCTCGCAGCAGGCGCGGTTCTGCTCGGCAGCCTGTCGAGGTGCTTGTCACGGGCACGCTCCTTTACGTTGTAGATTCACAGCAGCGCCGGGCCCGCGCATGGACGGATGACCGTTGACTACATTGCGCTTGCAAGCCATCACTCCACGTGTTGTCGTGGCGATGTGAAGGACGGTCAGGAGCGCGCGGCCCACGAGCTGCGCGCGTTGCCGCTGCTGGCGATCGGCGTCGCCGAACTGGGCGCGGCGATCTCCGCCGCCATCGGGCCGTGGCTGCCCCACGACGCGCTGCGCCTGGTGGGCACCAGCCCGGCCACAGGGCTGGGGCAGGGGTCGTTCAGCTTCTGGCACCGCTACGAGGAGGAGCTCGTCCGCTCGCTGCTGGCCCGCCGCTCCACCGGCCACGGCGACCCCTGCCGCCCGGCGGCGCTGGCGAGACAGCGGGTTCCGGCCGCGGTGGCGCGCGGGGCGGAGGGCGGCGGCGGCGAGCTGCGGGTGCTGCTGCGGGACGGCCGGGGTGTGTGGGGGCTGCTCGGGCTGGTGCGCGCGGGCGACGCCCGGCCGTTCCGCGAGGACGACGTGCGGCGGGCCGTCCAGCTCGGGCCGGCGCTGATGACGCTGCTGCGCCGGCACGTCACGGCGGCGCCGCTCGCACCGACCATCCCCGCGCTACCCGCAGGGGTGATCACCGTGAGCGCCGGGCAGGCGATCCGCACGGTGACGCCGCAGGCCCAGGCGTGGCTGAACCTGCTGGGCCGCCAGGGGACGCCGGGCTGGCTCATGCCCGCCGTGGTGACGGCCCTCGCCCTGGACGCCCGCGCGAACGTCCATCGGACGGCCTGCCCCACCGCAGGGGGAACCGCAGCCGGGGCGGGCCGTTCGCTCGTCTGCGCCCCGCCGGCCGGCTTCGGGCGATGGCTGATGATCGAAGGGCAGGCCCTGGACGCGCACGGCACCGGTGACGTCGCCGTCGTCATCCAGTCGCCCGCGGCCGCGCTCGTGCTGCCGTCCTTCTGCGACTGGTACGCGCTGACCCCGCGCGAGCGCCAGGTGCTGGAGCTGCTGTGCCGGGGAGCGGCGCCCAAGCAGGTGGCGCGGCTGCTCGGCCTGTCCGCGCACACCGTCCACGACCACCTCAAGGCGCTGTTCCGCAAGACCGGCGCGGGCGGCAGGGACGAGCTGATGGCCGCCTTCACCGCCTGACGCACCTGCCAGTCTGGCCGCCTGCCGCGCTGCCGGCCATCCCCAAGGTTGGGGGGCTGCCCGGCAGGCGTCGCCCTCCCACCATGAAGGAGTCACAACGGACACCAGCAGGAAGGGCGACCATGTCGAACACCACCATCTCCCCCCAGACCCGCCGCCAGGTCGAGCGGTTCCTGGACTTCTCGGCACACGTCGGCGGGCTGCAGGAGGACGACGTGCTGGCGCTGCTGCGCGAGCAGGGCATCACCACCCTGGAGGCGCTGGTCGGCAAGGCGCTCGCCGCGCCCCGCTCGGCCGCGCCCGTCGGCGTGGACCCGATCCGGGCGCTGGCCCGCTCCCCCCAGGCGGGGCCCGTCCGGCACCGGCCGCCGTCCATGGCCGTCGTCCTCGACGGGGTCGAGCACGACCCGCAGGACCTGTCGCGCTACGACGGCAGGCCGCTGACCTTCATCTACGGCGCGCACGAGCTGGTCGCGCTCACCGACGACACCGCGCTCAACGGCGCGCTCTGGGCGGCCTCACAGCTGCGGGGAGCGCGGACGGCGACGGGCGACCCCCGGCCGCCGACGCAGGGCGAAGTCCAGATGTTCGAGCACGTCGACTACGGCGGCGACTGGTTCTGGCTGGGGGCGCGGCAGGCGTACAACGACCTGACGGGCGTCCACCATGGACCGTTCCACGCGCACGACTGGAACGACGAGATCAGCTCCCTGGGCGGCACGAACTGCACCGTCCGCTACTACGAGCACATCAACTTCGGCGGCAGCTCCATCCTGATCGCCCCGAACACCGACGTGCCCACCCTCGTCCCGAGCGGCTGGAACGACCGCATCTCCTCCGTCTGGAACGTGGGCTGACCCACTCCGGCGACCGGCGGGCCGGCTCCCACCCCGCGGAGGCGGGGGCCGGCCCGCTGATCGAGGCGGCTCGGGAACGGCACGCCGGCCCGGCGGCGGAGTAGAGCCGTCGGGCGGGATGTGGCGGTGCGGGCGGCACGCTAGGAGCCGGGGCGTGCCGTCAGCTGCAGCAGTTTCGGGCCCTGCCGGGTGAACGCCTCGTACGGGCAGGCGGTCAGCTCGGGATCGCGTGACTCCCAGCCCTGCAGCCAGCGCCGGAACCGCGGGGCGTCCACCTCCAGCGTGCCGTCGCGGAGCAGGCGCCCGACGGTGTTGCCGGGCTCGGACAGGCCGACGGTGCACTTGCCGAGCCGACCGTCCGCTCGCACCATCAGCGAGTTCGCACGGGCGGCGTAGCACACCGGCTCCGCCTCGAACAGGCTCTCGCCCTGCCCGTCCCGGACGACGATCTCCTCCAGCGCGGCGATCCGCTCGTCCTCGGTGTCGAGCACCTCCATCGACGCGTCGCCGGCGCCGCCGAGTCGCACCACCCGCTTGAGGAACACCCGGAATCTGCGGTCGTCCAGGAACGTGTCCCTCACCTGGGTGAGGAACGCCGGCATCACGTCCAGGTTGCCGGGAGTGAGGTGGACGCGCAGCAGTACGTGCGCGTCCACCGACCCGTCCCTGATCGACAGGAGGTTGCGCCAGATCCGCTCGAACGTGCCCTGCCCGTCGGCCCGCACACGCGTGTGGTCGTGGTGGCGGGCGGGCCCGTCCAGCGACACCTGGAACCTGCGGATCCCCAGCCCGGCCAGGCGCTCCGCCGCCGCGTGGTCGAGCAGGTAGCCGTTGGTGGTCATGTCGCTGCCGTACCCGAGGCCCGGTGTCCGCCGCTGCGCCTGGCTCGCGTGGGAGGCCACCTCCTCGATGACGGAGCGGGCCAGCATCGGCTCGCCGCCGAACCACGAGATCTGCAGGTGCGACAGTTCCGCGTGGCGCCGGTCGATGAGGTTCTTCACGCCCTCGACGACCTCGGGACGCATGCGTCCGATGGCGAAGTCCTCGTAGCAGTAGGTGCACCGGAAATTGCACTGCTCGGTGGGGAGCAGGATGAGGTGCAGCCGGTCGCTGCGGAACGAGGTGACCATTTCCCGGTCGAAGGCGGAAATGTCCGTAAGGGCGGCTCCGTTCATTTGGGGGCGCAGCCGCTCGAGCAGTTGCCGCCGTGGCAGTTGTTGGTGACGTGACCTTGATGACTCGGGTTGGGGGTGTACCTGGCCAGCGCCATCAGGGCCTGCGCGGTTTCCGGGTTCTCGATCGTGACCCTGCCCGCGTCGTCGATGCTCACGTCGCTCGCCCGGACGAGCACGCAGGATGCCTCTTCGGCCATCGTGCAACTCCTCTGTGTCGATGCCAGCCGGTCTTCGGCGATGACTGCGGGAACGGCGGAGCATGCGTCATCCGGTGCTGTCATCTGTGGCTAGCGGAGCATGTACCCGAGCGGCATTCGGGCGATAGCAAAGACACTGCCAAAACGGGCGGCCTGAGCGCGGCCGGGCTGTGGCCGCCCTGAAGCTCCGGAGGCGTCTTCATTGTTGAGTTGAACTCAACTAACATGGGTGGGGTGGAGCCCTTGTCCGAACGTGCCGCCGCCACCAGGAGCCGCATCCTCCAGGCCGCCGCCGCCGAGCTCGCGGAGACCGGCGACATCGAGGTCGCGGCCGTCGCCCGCCGCGCCGGGCTCAGCGTCGGCCTGCCGTACCGCTATTTCGGCACCCGCAGCGGCCTGATGAGCGCCCTGCTCGCCGACTTCTACGACCGGCTCGTCTCCGAGACCGTGCTCGGCCACTTCACCGGCCGCACCTGGCTCGAACGCTGGCGGGACCAGCTCACCCGGTGGGTCGACTGGGTGTACGACGAGCCGCTCGCCCCGGTCGTGCTCGGGCGCATGGTCGGGGACGCCAGGGTCGCCGCCATGGAGGCCGACTGCGCCCGGCAGGTCATCGCCCTCGGTGCCAAACACGTCGCCGCGGGGCAGGCCGAGGGCGCCGTCACCCGGGGGCGGGATCCGGAGCTCATGTCGGCGGCCGTCGTCGGCGGCATGCGATCGGTCCTGGCTGTGGTGCTCGACCAGGATCCCCGCCCGGAGCGGGCCGCCGTCCTGGAGGAGATCTGGCAGTTCACCACCGCCGCGCTCGGCGCCAGGCCCGCGAGCGCCGCGCCATGACCGGCGACGAGCACATCACGACCGCCGGCGACGACCGCGTCACCACCACGACCGGCGAAAGGCGCACCTCGGCCGGTGGCGGCCGGCCCGAAGGCGCGTCGGCGGGAGGTGCCCTGTCCGCGCTGCACCGGGACGGCTACCTCATCCTCCACGACGTGCTCGGTCCCGGCGACCGCCGCCGGATGCGCGCCGAGCTGACGCCGCTGCTCGGCCCCGCGGGGCGCGACCCGTTCCGGTCGCGTCACGTCCGCCGCGTGTACGGAGTCCTGCACAACACCCGGGCCGCGGACCCGCTCATCGACCACCCGCGCGTGCTCGCCCTGCTCGACCGGCTGCTCCTGCCCAACTACCTGCTGTCCCAGCTGGAGGTCGTCGAGGTGGGCCGCGGGGCCCCCGCCCGTCCGCCCGGTTATGACGACCAGCCGTACCCGCTGCCGCGTCCCCGCCCCGCCCTGTCCGTCGCGGCCCTCTGGACGCTCGACGCCGGCACCGTCCTCACCGTGTGGCCGGGCAGCCATCGCTGGCCCGCGGGCGATCCCGCCGCGCCGGGCGTGCCCCTGGCTCCCCCGCCGGGCTCCTGCGCCATCCTGCTGGGCACCCTCTGGCACGCCCGCCCGCCACAACCGGCGACGAGTCTCACCATCACCGCGCACTACTGCGAGCCGTGGCTGCGCACCCGGGAGGCGTTCGCCCTCTCCCCCGGCAGGCACGTGGCGCGGCAGCTCAGCAGCCGGGCCCGCCGCATGCTCGGCTACAGCATCCATCCACCGGACCTGGGGCTGGTGGACGGCGTGCACCCGCACCGCCTCTTCTCCTGACCCGCCGGCCCCGGGTGAAAGTTTCATCGCGGCGGCCCCGCGGAGCGCCGGCCCGGGCGGCAGCGCCGGCGTCGGTGCCGAGCTGCGCCGATCCGCTCCGGGCCGACGGCGGGCGCGGTCCGGGCGGGGCGGCCTGCGCACGGGTTGCAGCCAGGTCGCAGCCGGGTCGCAGTCCCCCTTCTCGTGCCCGGCCGTGCTGTGCTTGACTCGGCGCCGTTCCGGAAAGCGCTTACCAAGGAGTTGGGCGATGCACCTCACCGCTGTCCTCGCGTGCGCCGGCCTGGTGACCGGCTGCTACGCCGCCTTGTCACCCTCGCCCGCGTCCGCCGCGCCGACCCGGTACGAGGCCGAGGCGTCGCCGGCGGTCTGCACCGGCGCCATCGAGTCCAACTGGGCCGGCTACTCCGGCACCGGCTTCTGCAACGCCGACAACGCCACCGGGGCCCACGTCCAGTTCACCGTGAACGCCTCCGCCGCCGGCGCCGCCACCCTCGGGATCCGCTTCGCCAACGGAACGACCACGTCGCGCCCCGCCGGCCTGATCGTCAACGGCTCCACCGTCCAGAGCCTGTCCTTCGAAGGCACCGGCGCCTGGTCGGCCTGGGCCACCAAGACCGCGACCGTCCAGCTGAAGGCCGGCTCCAACACCATCACGCTCGACCCGACCGGCTCCGCCGGCCTGCCGAACCTCGACCACCTCGACGTCGAGGCGGGCGGCCAGCAGCAGGCGAGCGCGCTCTACGTGGCGACCGACGGCGACGACACCGGCCCCGGCACCCTGGCGGCCCCGCTGCGCACCATCCAGCGCGCCGTGGACCTGGCACAACCCGGTGACACGATCTTCATCCGCGGCGGCACGTACGCGCCCAGCACGAACATCCAGCTCCTCAAGAACGGCACGCCCGGCCAGCCGATCACCATGACCGCGTACAACAGGGAACGGGTGGTCATCGACGGCGAGAACATGCCGTACACGCCGGGCGCGGTGGGCTCCAGCATCCCGCGCGCCGAGCGCGGCGCGGTGCACATCGAAGGCGACCACTGGCGGCTGGCCGGGCTGGAGATCGTGCACGGCCCGTACGGGATCTTCGGCCTCGACGCCGCCGGCAGCGTCTTCGACCGCCTGATCACCAGGGACAACTACGAGTCCGGGCTGCACCTTCAGGGCGCCTCCAGCGACAACCTGATCCTCAACCTGGACAGCTACGGCAACCGCGACCCGCGCAAGAACGGCGAGAGCGCCGACGGCGTCGCGATCAAGGAGGGCTCCGGCGGCGGCAACGTGATCCGCGGCGCCCGGCTCTGGAACAACTCCGACGACGGCCTGGACTTCTGGATGTTCCTCGGAGCGGTGACCGTGGAGTCGTCCGTGGCCTGGGGCAACGGCTTCAACCGGTGGAACCTGCCCGACTACACCGGCGACGGCAACGGCTTCAAGCTCGGCGGCGGCGACCCGGACCCGGCGGTCGGCCATGTCGTCCGCAACTCCATCGCCTACGACAACGCGGTGGACGGCTTCACCGACAACGGCAACCCGGGCCGCCTGGTGACCGACCGCAGCACCGCCTGGCGCAACGGCGGCACCGGCTTCGACTACGCCGACTCCGTCTCCGTCCTGACCAGGAACCTGTCGGTGGCGAACCGGACCCAGGCCGCGCTCGGCTCGTCGTCCGGCTCGGGCAACTCCTGGGACCTCGGCGGCACCTGGACGTTCACGAGCACCGACGCGAGCACGTTCACCGGCCCGCGCGCCGCGGACGGCTCGATCCCGTCGTCCTCCTTCCTGCGCCCCAGCAACGGCGCCGACCTCGGCGCCCGCTTCTGAACGTCCCCGGCCGCCGCCAACCGGGCGTCCGCACTCCGGAGGGCCGCCCGCTGGCTCAGCCGCGTCGCAACTGGGCGGTCTGCTCAGTGCCGGGGCCCTCGGCCTGGCCTTCCTGCTGCGCGCGCTCGGCGCGACGCCGCGAACGTGGACACCCTCGCCTGGCTGTCTCCGCTGGGCTGGGCGCAGCAGGGCGCTGTAGGGCGCTGTAGGCCGTCGCCGGCGCAGTGCTGGTGCAGGTGCCCGCCGCGTGGACGCCGGCGGGGATCGCGATGCGTGTGCCGCGAGCCCTGGGCCAGCCGCTGGACCTCGGACCGCTGCTCTGGCTCGGGGCCGTCACGGCCGCGCTGCTCCGCACGCCTCGGGCGCAGCGGCAAGGCTACGGCGACCTGGTCGCCGGCATCCTGCTGAGCGCCGACGTGAGCAACAGTCTCGGCGGCGGCGCCATCGCCGCCTTGACCACCCATCGGGCACCGGCCGTCGTGGTCACCATGGTCACCGTCAGCGTGAGTGCCGGCATCGCGGACGCCCGGGGGTGAGCGCGAGGCGCCTGGTTCGGACGGTTCTTGATAGGTTGTCAGAGGTGTGCCGGGAAGTCTGGTCGGCGAGTTCCTGTCGTCGTTCCCGAGCGAGGCTTCCCGATGCGTGCGCGCGACCTGATCACCGACCTGCCGACGGTCACCCCGGACACGTCCATCGCGGCGGCGGCCCGCCTGCTGGCCCGGCAGCGGCTGCCCGGCCTGATCGTGGTCGACGAGCAGGGAAGACCGTTGAGCGTGCTGCCCGGCACGCAGGTGCTGCGCCTGGCGGTGCCGGACTACTGCCAGGAGGATCCGGCGCTGGCGCGGGTGGTGGACGAGGAGCACGCCGACCGGTTCCTGCGCTCGGTTGCCGGCCGTACGGTCCGTGACGCGCTGCCGCCACGGCCCCGCGAGCTTCCCCTCACCGATCCCGGCGCCACGCTGCTGGAGGTGGCGGCGTTGATGGCCCGCACGCGCAGCCCGCTGGTGGCGGTGGTGGACGACGGCGTGCTCATCGGCGCCGTGACGCTGCAGGCGCTGCTGGAGCGGGCGGTGCCGGCGTGACGGTGCTCGCCTGGGTGACGGTGGCGGTCTTCCTGCTCGCGTACGCGCTGATCGCCAGCGAGAAGGTGCACCGGGTGGCGGCGGCGCTCGGCGGGGCCGGGATCATGCTGCTGATCCACGCCACCGACGCCGGCTCCGCGTTCTTCTCCGAAGAGACCGGCATCGACTGGAACGTCATCTTCCTGCTGCTCGGCATGATGGTCATCGTCGGCGTGCTGAAACAGACCGGCGTGTTCGAGTACCTGGCGATCTGGGCGGCCAAGCGGGCGCGCGGGCGGCCGTACCGGCTGATGGTGCTGCTGGTCGTGATCACCGCGTCGGCGTCGGCGCTGCTGGACAACGTGACCACCGTGCTGCTGATCGCGCCGGTGACGTTCCTGGTGTGCGAGCGGCTGGCGCTGCCGGCGGCGCCGTACCTGATCGCCGAGGCGATGGCGTCCAACATCGGCGGCGCTTCCACCCTGGTCGGCGACCCGCCGAACATCATCATCGCCAGCCGGGGCGGGCTGAGCTTCAACGACTTCCTCGTGCACATGGCGCCGATGGTGCTCGTGCTGATGATCGTGTTCATCGGCCTGTGCCGGCTGCTGTTTCGCAGGTTCTTCGTCTACGACCCGGAGCGGGCGGCGGAGGTCATGGCGCTGAACGAGCGCGAGGCCATCGCCGACCGGCGGCTGCTGTGGCAGTCGCTGGCCGTGCTGGCGCTGGTCATGGCGGCGTTCGTGCTGCACCCGGTGCTGCACTACGAGCCGTCGGTGGTGGCCGTGCTGGGCGCCGGCGTGCTGGTGGCCGCGACCCGGGTCACCGCCGAGGAGGCGATCCGCGAGGTCGAGTGGCCGACGCTGGTGTTCTTCGCCGGATTGTTCGTCATGGTCGGATCGCTGGTGGAGACCGGCGTGATCCCGCAGCTGTCGAAGGCGGCGGCCGAGGTCACCCAGGGACAGCTCGGCCTGGCCACGATGCTGCTGCTGTGGGTGTCGGGCGGGCTGTCGGCGATCGTGGACAACATCCCGTACGTGGCCACCATGAGCCCCATCGTGGCCGACCTCGTCCAGGCCAACGGCGGCAACGGGCCGGCGCAGGTGCTGTGGTGGGCGCTGGCCTTCGGCGCCGACCTCGGCGGCAACGCCACCGCCGTCGGGGCGGCGGCCAACGTGGTCGTGCTCGGCATCGCCGCCCGCAACGGCACCCCGATCAGCTTCTGGCAGTTCACCAAGTACGGCCTGGTGGTGACCGTGGTCACGATCGCGTTGTGCGTGCCGTACCTGTGGCTGCGCTACCTGTGACCCCGGCGCCGGTACCGGCGTCCGGCTCGCCACCGAAGGAGCGTGAGATCGTTGACCGGCGAGCAGGGCGGCGCCGCGCAGGACAGCCGCTCCGAAGCCGGTGACGATCACCTGGGAGCGAGCCTGCCGCCCAGACCTCCCGGCCCAACGCGCCCTATGGCAACAGGAGCGAGATGGGCGGGGACCTGGACCCTCCGGCAGTCCGCGCGCTAAATTATTTACGGTACCGTTTCGTAAATAATATGGAGGATGCCATGGAAGCCGACGTTCTCATCGCCGGAGCCGGACCGGTGGGCCTGGCCCTGGCATGCGCTCTCCTGCAGCACGGCGTCTCGGTACGGGTGATCGACAAGGCGCCCGGCCCGGCCACCACGTCCCGGGCGAACTTCGTGCACGCGCGCGGCTCGGAGGTCCTCGACCGGCTGGACGCGCTCACCGGCCTGCCCGAGGAGTCGGTGCGGGCGATGACCATCACCACCTACGCCGGCGACCGCCCGATGATGCGCATCCGGTTCGGCGACCCCGGCCTGCACACCGCCGCTCCCCCGATGGTCATCTCCCAGGCCCGCGTCGAGGCGCGGCTGCGCGAGCGGCTGGCCGAGCTGGGCGGCCGGCCGGAATGGGGCCGCGCCCTGGTGGCCGCCGACCAGGACGCCGGCGGCGTCACCGCCGTGCTGGGCGACGGCCGTACCGTGCGCTCGCGCTGGCTGGTCGGCTGCGACGGGACCGGCAGCACCGTCCGCAAGCTGGCCGGCATCGGCTTCCCCGGCGTCAAGGTCAGCGAACGTTTCCTGCTGGTCGACGCCACCCTCGACACCACCCTCGACCGCTCCGGCACCAGCGGCTGGGTGCACCCCGACGGCATGCTCGGCGCCATGCCGATGCCCGGCGGGCAGTGGCGGCTGCTCGCCTACGACCCCGCCTTCACCGACGACAAGCCGAGCCAGGAGCGGATCGCCGAGCGGATGCGCCGCATCCTGCCCGAACGCACCGGCGGCCAAGGCGGCCGGCTGCTGGAGACGTCCTGGGCGTCGCTGTTCAGCGTGCACCGCCGCCTGGCCGACACCTACCGCCAAGGCCGGATCCTGCTGGCCGGCGACGCCGCGCACGCGCACGCCCCGTTCGGCGGGCAGGGCATGCTCACCGGCATCGGCGACGCCGAGAACCTCGCCTGGAAACTCGCCCTCCTCGCGCACGGCCGGGCAGGCGAGCACCTGCTGGACACCTACGAGGCCGAGCGGCGCCCGCTGGCCACCCAGGTCCTGCGCGGCAGCACCGCCGCCACCAAGGTCAACATCGCCGCCAGGCCCGCCGGCCGGTTCCTGCGCGACCGCGTCATGGTGCCGGTCTTCAACCTGCCAGCGCTGCAACGCTGGGCCACCTACACCACCTCCCAGCTATGGGTCAGCTACCGGCGCGGCCCGCTCGGCGGACGCGGCCGCCGGCCCCGGCCCGGCGACCGCATCCCCGACCTGGCCTGCGAACGCCCCGACGGCACCCGCACCCGGCTGCACGCCGAACTACGCGGCCACTGGGCGGTCCTCGGCGACCGCGACCTGTACGAGACCGCCCGCCGCCGGCTCGGCGAGCACGTCGTCCACCTGCGCCCGGCCGATGCGCTGCCCGCTATGCTCGTACGCCCGGACGCCCACCTGGCCTGCACGGGCGACCCCACCCGCTGGCTGGACGGAGCCCTCGCTTGACCGACCGCCGAGGACGCGGACGCCCCCGCGACCCCGAGACCGACACCGCGATCCTGCGCGCCGCGCTGGAGCTGTTCATCGAAGGCGGCGTCGAGGGCACCAGCATGGAGCAGATCGCCAAACGGGCCGGCGTCGGCAAGCTCACCGTCTACCGCCGCTGGAGCACCAAGGAGGACCTGATCGCCCAGGCGGTCGAGCAGACGGTCAGCGCCGACCTGGTCCCCTCCCCCGCCGACATCGCCGAACTCGACCCCCAGCAGATCATCGAAGGCGTCATCGAGGCGGCGGCGCAGATGACCGCGAGCCCGGCGTTCCGCGCGCTGGTCGCCCGGATGATGGGCGCGGCCGTCAGCCATCCGCAGCTCATGGAGGTCTACTGGCGGCACCACGTCCTGCCGCGCCGCGAGCTGGCCACCGCCCTGCTGCGCCGCGCCCAGCAGGACGGCACCGTGGCCGCCGACGCCGACCTCGACGTGCTGATCGACATGATGGCCGGCGCGGTGACCTGGCGCGTCCTGCAACCGAACCCGCCGGACGCCGCCGGCATGCTCGACTACCTCAAGAGCGTCTACCGCCAGGTCGGGCTGTACCGTCCCGCACCGTCATCCTGATGGCGGCCCGTGCCGTCAGCCGGGCCGGCCTGCCGCTGTCGAGCAGCGAGGGGCGCTGGGCCGACCTGGCGTGCATGAGCGCTCGCACGTGCATGCTGTTAGGTAGTACAGGCATACACTGGCTGGTCCTGCGCTCAGGGTCCATCCCCTGGCGGAGGTCGGCAGTTGGCGACGGGATTTGCGACAGAGCCGTTGCAGCGTGAGCGCTGCTGCTTCGGATGGGTGTCCTTGCCTACGTGGTGGCCTTCGGTATCGGTTGCTCTGCTCAATTGCGCCGGCGGCGGGCGCTCGCACGGTCTGCCTAGGCTGGTACGAGGAAGCGTCCGGATCGGGCGCGTATGCTGCCGGAGGTGTCAATGCTAGGAATGGGATGGAACGAGCTCCTGATTCTAGCCATGGCGGTTTTGGCTCTCGCGATCGTTATGCGACTCTTCCTAGGGAGATTCAGACGCAAATAAGGGGAGGAACCCCTGCTTGCCATGGGCCTGGCTCCCCTCCATCTGGCCTGGCGGACCCAGGTGCGCAGTGTCTCCGCGGTGCTGATCCCAACCTTGGTCACGACGGCGTTGGTCGCAGCAGACTCGGTCGGATGATCGCCGCATTTCGGGGGTCATTCGCACCACTTGACGG
The DNA here is from genome assembly GCF_012034275.1 of Nonomuraea composti. Classification (NCBI taxonomy): domain Bacteria; kingdom Bacillati; phylum Actinomycetota; class Actinomycetes; order Streptosporangiales; family Streptosporangiaceae; genus Nonomuraea; species Nonomuraea composti. The sequence goes on from NZ_JAATEP010000013.1 coordinate 195,090, forward strand.
CACAGCTCGGCGTGACAGGGTGGATCACTACCTGCACCTGGCCGACCGCATTCTCGAGATCGCCCAGCAGAAGGCGTGTCATCAGGCGCGCCGCGACCTGGCTGCCTCCGGGATACTTGCCTTCCTCAGGGCCGTCTCGGGCGTCACCGCAGGGTAGTCGTGGCCCGACCGCGTCAGCCGGTCCTGCCGGCCGCGGTGGTGTACGCCACGTGGCGGCGCAGCAGGTACGTGCCGACGGCGACGATCCAGCCGAAGCCGGTCAGCAGGGAGAGGTGTTCGAGCAGGCCCCCTGGGGCCGGCTGCCAGATCCCGAGCGTGTCGAGGCGGTAGGCGATGCCGGCGGCGAAGGCGAGGACGATGACCAGGGCGCCGGCCAGCCGGGAGCGGGCTCTCCATCGGCGGTTCGTCTCGCCGAGCCGTCCGGCCAGGGCGAACGCGGCGCCGCTGAGCCCGGCGAAGAGCAGGAAGCCGGCCACCTGGTGGATGCGGCCGCTCGCGGTGACGATGTTCGCCTGCCCGGGCGGGTAGCCGAGCGCCGGGTCGGTGGGCACCAGCCCGGCCACCACCAGGCCCGCCGCGGTGGCGGCGAGCAGGATCGGCCCCCACGTGGCGCCGCGCCCCGGCCGCAGCACGCGCCGCACCCCGAGGGCGAAGGCGGCCAGGAGCAGCCCGCCGAGCACGAAGTTGATCGTCTGCAGCCAGGCGCGCTCGCCGGTGCCGAGCTGGCTGGCGCCGTGGTGCCACAGGCTGTAGCCGGGCCGGGTGGCGCCGTCGGCCCACAGCAGCACCGGCACCAGCACTCCGGCGGCGATGCCGCTGCCGAGCAGCGCCCGAAGAGCACGAGAGGGCATGGGAAGTTCTCCTCTTCTCCGCGGCGACCAGCGACGCGGGCCGACCAGACTTCCCGGCTCACCTCTGACTTGATACAGTAAGTTTAGCTTGTACTGAAACTACTGCAACAGGGGTGGGTGTGAACGAGCAGGATCCATTGCTGGATTGGGTCGAACGAGTCGCCATGTATCTGGCGCGTGACGGGGTGCCGCCGATCGCCGGGCGGGTGCTGGGCTGGCTGATGGTGTGCGACCCGCCGGAGCAGTCGGCCGGGCAGATCAGCGACGCGATCAGCGCCAGCCGCGCCTCCCTCACCTCCAACCTGCGGCTGCTGACCGGCATGGGGTTTTTGACCTGGCGCACCCGGCCGGGCGAGCGCACCGTCTACTACCGCATGGCCGAGGACGCCTGGGCGGTCGTGGTGCGCAAGCAGATCGCCGGCCTGACCTCGTTCCTCGACATCACCCGCGACGGCCTGGACCTGGTCGGCCCGGACGACGACCGGGCCGAACGCATCCGCCAGGCGCACACCACCTTCGAATGGATGGCCAAGGTGTTCCAGAACGCGCCACTTCCGGGGCAGGACGCATGACCGGGCACGCGATCGTGGTCGGCGGCGGCATCGGCGGGCTGGCCACGGCGGTCGCCCTGCGGCGGATCGGCTGGCGGGCCACCGTGCTGGAACGCGCCCCGGAGCTGGGTGAGATCGGTGCCGGCATGTCGCAGGCGCCGAACGCGCTGCGGGCGCTGGACGAGCTCGGTGTCGGCGCGCAGGCGCGCGCCACGGGCGTGCCCTCCTACTCGGCCGGCAACCTGCGCCTGCCCGACGGCCGTCACCTGCAGCGTGCCCGCCGGGGCGAGGCGACCCCGCTGCTCGCCTTCCACCGCGCCGACCTGCATGGGCTGCTGCTGGAGGCGGTGCCCGGCGGCTGGGTCCGCACCGGCACCAAGGTCACCGGCCTGCGCCAGGGCGACGGCGGCGTGACGGTCGTCTGGGACGGCGGCGAGCTGAGCGCGGACGTGGTGATCGGCGCGGACGGCATCCGCAGCACCGTACGCCGCGCGGTGTGGCCGGACGCACCACCGCCCCGCTTCCTGGGCCGTACCGCCTGGCTCGGCGTCGCGGACACCAGCGGGATCCCCAGCGACTCCGGCGAGCTGTCCGGCAGCATCACGATGGGGCCCGGCGCCTACTTCCTCATCCACCCGATCAGCCGCGGCCGCGTCTACTGGGCCTTCGTCACCACCGCCGACCGGCCGGACCTGCGCTACGAGCAGGAGAAGGCGGAGGTGGCCGCTCGCCTGGCCGGCTGGCACCAGCCGATCCCCGACCTGATCGCCGCCACCCCGGACGAGGCCGTGCTCCACATCGACATCCGCGACCTGGACCCGTTGCCCACCTACGTCCGCGGCCGGGTGGCGCTGCTCGGCGACGCCGCCCACGCGATGAGCCCCGACCGCGGCCAGGGCGCCGGGCAGTCCCTTGAGGACGCGGTCGTGCTGGCCGCCGCCCTGCACGCCGAATCCGGCGTCGAGGCGGCGCTGACCCGCTACGACGCCGAGCGCCGTCCCCGTACCCAGGCCACCGCGCGCGGCGCCCGCGCGGACGGGCGCCGCACCACGTCCGCGGCGGCGCACCGGGCCCTGGTCACCATGATCCGGCTCATGCCCGCGCCGCTGTGGCGCAAGGGCATCGCCGCCGACGGCAACGCCACCTGGCGGTGGCGGCCACCACGCCTGCCGGAGCCGACCGCACACTCCTGAGGCGAAGGGCACTCACGTGCGAAGGTCTACCCTCAGGCGAGAAAGTCACTGGAAGGGGCGTTCCCGGCGGCGGATCTTGCGGGTGACGGTGCCGTACCAGACGGGGACCTCGCGCTCGTCGTCGAACCAGCGGGCCACCACGATGTCGGTGGAGGAGTGCAGCAGGATCGACAGCACGATGGTCACGGCGACGAGCTGGAAGACCGGCACGGCGGCGGCGATCCCGGAGCCCAGCACGAGCAGCCCGTAGACGACGGAGGCGAACCCCTTGGGCCCGAACCAGGCCACCGCCGCCTGCTCGCGCACGCCCAGCCCCGAGCGCAGGAACGACACCCAGATCGCCACCGGCCGGGCCACGATCAGCGCGAGCACCGCGAACAGCCACCCCTGCCAGCCGACCGAGCCGAGCAGCGCCGGGGTGATGAGCGCGCCGAACACCAGCAGCGCCGCCAGCTTGAACACCTCGGCGATCAGCTCGCCGAAGTGCTCGAACGACTCGCGCTGCCGCGGCCCGAACGTGGCCACGGTGATCCCGGCGGAGAAGGCGGCCAGGAACAGGTTGCCGTGCGTGGCCTTGCCCACGGCCAGCACGAGCAGGCCGATGGCCAGCGCGTTGAGCGGCTCGTACGGGGTGGAGGCGGCGAACCAGCGGGTCTGCTCCAGCTTGATCGCCAACCACGGGACGGCCACCCCGATGACGACGCCGAGGCCGAGCTCCAGGCCCAGCTCGCCCAGGTGCAGGTCGTCCGATCCGGCCGCGACCGCGAGGAAGAGGATGACGAACGGCAGCGCCAGCCCATCGTTGACGCCCGATTCGACGTTGAGCAGCTGCCGCAGCCGGGGCGGCACCTTCTCGTTGCCGACCAGCGCGGCGGCGAACACCGGATCGGTGGGCGCCAGGATCGCGCCGACCAGCAGCGACTCGATCCAGCCCAGCCCGAGCAGGTAGTGCGCCCCGACGGCGGTGATGACCAAGGTCAGCGGCAGGCCCCAGCCGAGCGCCCGGCCGGGCAGCCGCCAGGCGCTGCGCAGCTCGGCCCAGCCGACCCGCATCCCGTCGGTGAACAACACCGTGAACAGCGCCAGCTCGGCCAGCGTGGCCACCAGGTCGTCGCCGGGCTTGAGCGAGACGACGCCGAGCACGCCGTCGCCCAGCACGAACCCGGCCACCAGGAACAGCGCGGCGGTGGACAGGATGGTGCGGTGGGCCAGGCCGGACAGCAGGACGGCCAGCAGGAGCACGCACGCGAACGCGGTCAGCAGCACACCCATCAGGGGCGCCACATGGGGGTCGTCATGGAACGGCCTTCCGGTCGGAACTGATTGCACGATCTTGCCGACCAGACTTCCCGGCGCACCGCGCCCACCTTAACAGGGGCGCTGTCACGACGACAGACGCGTTCTTGACGGCCGCCCGCTGCCGGACCACGGCGGCGCCTTCGGGCAGATCAGTCATGCCGCCTACATGACGCCGGTGCCAACCCAGCCGGCCGGCAGCAGCGGCAGGATCAGCGCCAGCAGACCGCCCGCGTCGCCCGAGCCCTTCGCCGTGGCGCTCCGCCGCGCCAGGGCCTCGGTCGACCTGATGCTCATCGTCGTGGGCGGCCTCTCCCGCGGTCGGTGGTTCCTCGCGGTGCCGATGCTCGCGTTCGTTCCGGTTCCACCCGTCGTGCTGGACCAAGGCCGCCGGGCGGATGACATCAGCCCGGCTGGTGCAGGATCGGCCGTTCGCTGACGAATTCTTTCATGACGATGGTCGAGGACACCCGATGGATGCCCGGCAGGGCGGCCAGATGCTCGTCCCAGAACCGCTGGAAGGACGGCAGATCGGCGGTGCGTACCCGCAGCAGGTAGTCAGGGTCGCCGAAGAGGCGCTGCGCCTGGTGCACCTGCGGCAAGGCGGCTACGGCCTGCTCGAATTCGAAGACCGTGCCGCGGTTCTGCAACGTGATCGAGACGAACACCAGAGCTTCGAAGGCCAGCCCGCACGCACTCGGGTCGACGACGGCGCGGTAGCCCCGGATGGCCCCCGTTCGTTCCAGCTCGCGCAGGCGCCGATGGCAGGACGACACGCTCAGCCGCACCCGCGCGGCCAGCTCGGTCACGGTCAGCCGCCCGTCACGCTGCAGCTCTGCAAGGATTTTCCCATCAAGGCTGTCCATGCGCATCACTCTTACCATTCCACACGGCATGTCGCGCAAAAGTCGGCGCCATTGCCCGCTCATCCGCGACTACCATCCCACTGACCGCGAATGGAGGACCCTATGGATGATGCACACGACCGGATCGTGCGCTACCTGAGCCGGAACGGCATCGCGCACAGCGTGATCCGGCACAAGCCGGCCGCCTCAGCCGAGGAGTATCACGAGGTCGTCGGCACCAGGTACGAGCAGCAAGCGAAGTCGATCTTCCTGCGGGTGAAGCGCGACGGCGAAAAGAGCTTCGCCGTGCTGGTCATCCAGGCGCAGAAGCGGGCCGATCCGCAACGCGCCGCGAAACTCCTGGACGCGCGGGAGGTGAAGCTGGCCACGAAAGAGCAGCTGGAGACGCACACGGGCTGCACGTTCGGCGAGCTGGCACCTTTGGGAGGGCTCTACGGCTGTCCCCTGCTGTTCGACACCGACCTGCTCGCCGAGGACGAGATCTACTTCAACGCGGGCGACCTGAGTGTTTCCGTGCGCCTTTCTCCCAAAGACCTGTACGAGCTGGAGCAGCCCAAGGACTACTGATGCTCGTTCGGCGTCCAGGCCATCGGCATGCTGCTCACAGCTGGTTCCCGATCGCCTCCGGCGTGTCCGGGACCGGTTGTGCGAGGTACCGGGCCTCCTCCCCGGGGATGAGGAGCCGGGCCTCGCGCAGGAGCCGTAACGACACCCGCCAGAACTGCCTGCCCTCCTCGTGCCGGCCCAGATCGTTCAGGGTGTGGCCGAGCCACCAGTGGGACACGGCGACGCCCATGGTGCAGCCGGCCTCCTGCTGGAGTGCGATCCCCTGCTCGTACTCGTCGACCGCCTCCTGGAGCAGGCCCTTGGCCCGTAAGGAGTCGGCGAGAGTGTCGTGGGCGGTGTCCAGGTCGCCGGCGCTCGGCTCCTGCTGCGTCGCTCCTGCTGTGTCAACATCGCCATGGCGAGCCGCGCCTCGTCCACGGCCTCCGCGCCTCGTCCTTGGCGGAGGTAGACCTGCGCCCGGTCGTTGCGGACGTACGATTCGTGGTCGACGCGCCCCGTCCGCCGGATGATGGCGAGGGCGCGCTCCAGCGCGGCGAGCGCGTCGTCGTAACGCCCCATCTGGGTGTGGACGACGCCGAGCTCGTTGAGCATGCCCGCCTTCCGGTCGGGCAGTCCGGCGCGTTCCCAGCAGTCCATGCCGCTCTCCAGGCACGCGACGGCCTCCTGGAGGCGCCGGTGCTCGGCCCAGCCGGCCAGCGCGGCCGTGGCGACGGGCGTGTACACGGGCAGCTCCAGCAGGCCGAGCAGGCGGAGCAGGTGCGCCGCGTCCTGTCCTGCCGCCTCCTCGCGCAGTTGCTGGTGGCTGACCGCGATGCGCAGGGCGAGCGGGAAACCACCGCAGAGCCGGACGATCTCCTCCACCGCCCGCGGTTCGGCGTCCACGCGGCCGGCTCCCACGAGCCGGGCGAGCAGCGTGGCCGCGTTGGTGTCGTCGAGCCTGCCGAGGTGCAGGTGCCGGGCGTTGTTCAGGGTGGTCAGCGGATCCCGGCTGGTGATCAGCACCCGGCATCCCCGCCCGGCCGGGAGCAGCGGGCGGACCTGGCGTACGTCACGGGCGTTGTCGAGGATGACGAGCAGGTCGCTCGCGGCGGTGAGCGAGCGGTAGCGGGCGGCGGCCTCCTCGCTTCCCGGCGGTATGGCGGCGCTGTCCAGGATCTTGACCGCCTTGCCGTCGGACTCCACTTCCAGCGGGCCGAGCAGCCTGATCTCCAGGCTCGCGCGAGCGCTCCTGTCGTCGGCGAAGGTCCGGAATTCCAGCGACCCAGCGGATTCCTTCGGCAACATCCCTCGCTCGCAGGCTCCTTCCCCGGCAGATTGCCGCGATTTCGGCCCCCGGGTATGCGGCCGGTATGCCGGGGCCGCGTTCGCGGCCCGCCGGCGTTGACAGCCGCACGGGCGACTGGCGGAATGGGCGTCCTCCCCCTCACTCCGGAAGGAAACCCGTGCGCTTCGCCCGCCCTCTCGCCGTCGCCGCTCTCGTGGCCGCCGCCTTATCCGTGCCACAGCCCGCGCAGGCGGCCGTGTTCACGCATCCCGGCGTCCTGGTCAGCCGCGCCCAGCTCGACTTCGTCAGGGCCAACCTCGGCAACGAGCCGTGGAAATCGGCCTGGAGCTCCCTGCGCGGCAGTGCCCACGCGGCGCTGTCCTACCCGGCCAGGCCCCGCGCCGTCGTGAACTGCGGCCCGTCGTCGAACCCCGACGAGGGCTGCTCCGACGAGCGCAACGACTCCCTCGCCGCCTACACGCACGCCCTGCAGTGGTATCTGACCAAGGACTCCCGCCACGCCGTCAAGGCGATCCAGATCATGGACGCGTGGTCTGCCGTGATCACCGGTCACACCGGGAGCAACGCGCCGCTCCAGACCGGCTGGGCGGCCGCCAACTTCTCCCGCGCCGCCGAGCTCATCAAGCACACCTACTCCGGCTGGGACCGGGCGAGCCGGTTCGCCGGCAAGCTCCGCACCGTGTACCTGCCGACCGTGATCGCCGGTGCGCCGAACAAGAACGGCAACTGGGAGCTGATCATGACGGATGCCGCCATCGGCATCGCCGTGCACCTGGACGACCGGGCCTCCTTCGACCGCGCGATCGCGACCTGGCGCGGCAGGCTCCCCGCCTACATCTACCTCACGACGGACGGCTCGCTGCCCAAGGCGCCGCCGAAGAGCACGTACGACACCAAAGCCGAGATCATCGACTACTGGCACGGGCAGAGCACGTTCACGGACGGCCTGACCCAGGAGACCTGCCGGGACTTCTGGCACACCGGCTGGGGCATCGCCGCGATCTCCCACGTCGCGGAGACGGCCGCCCTCCAGGGCGTGGACCTGTACGCCACGGCCAAGCACCGGCTGCGCCGGGCGATGGACCTGCACGCCCGCCTCCAACTGGGCGGCACGGTGCCGTCCTGGCTGTGCGGCGGCAACGTCACCCGCGACCTCGGGGCGCACTTCGAAGTCGGCTTCAACGCGCTGCACGAGCGTCTCGGCTACGACGACTTCCCGTACGCGAAGCAGTGGGTCGAGCAGAAGCGCCCGGTCGGGATGTCGCACTTCCTGGCTTGGGAGACCCTCACCCACGCGCAGAACCCCCACTACGCCGGGACGGGCATGTCCGGCACACCGGACTTCGACGCCGACGGTGTGGGCGACCTCTTCTCCGCCGCCACCGGGACGCTGACCATCTGGAACGGCAAGGGCCACAACGAGTTCGCAGCCGCCGACCCGATCGGCGGAGGCTGGAAGGCCTTCAGCCGCCCCATCGGCGGCGACTTCAACGGCGACAGGCTGCCCGACATCGGCGCCGTGCACGCGGAGACCGGGGCGCTGACCATCTGGAACGGCAAGGGCGGCAACCAGCTCACGGAGGCCACCGCCGTCAGCACCGGCTGGAAACCGTACTTCTGACCGGCTTTCCAGGAGGTTCCGGCGGGGATGGAGACCACGCGAGCCGGGGGCCGCGTGGTCTCCATCCAGCCAGGCACGCGCATTGCGCACCGCCGGAACCGCCTCAGATCAGGGGTAGAGCGTGTAGGTCTTGGTGTTGTTGCACACGATCGTGTTCGGCAGGCAGCGCTTGGCCCTGATCGTGATCCGGTCGAGGTTGGTGCGGGTCGTGGACCATTTGAAGCTCTTCTGGCCCTTGTTCCGGCCGGCTTCCTTGTACCCGCCGTAAATCTCGTCGCCGTTGCTCTTCTTGAAGGAGACCTCGACCACGGCCGTCCAGCTGTCATTCTTGGTGTCGGTCACGCTGCCGCGGGCCTCGCCGTAGCCATTGCTGCAGAGCTGCAAAACATAACTGACGAAGCCGTCCTTGGTGTTCAGCTTGCTCCACTTGTCCTTGCAGCCGGCCGAAGAGACGCTGGATGAAGTGGTGCTGGAGGCCCCGGCGGTGGTGGCCGGGGTCAGTACGGAGAAGGCGGCAGAGATCCCGACAACGGTGGCGAGCATTTTGGCGGGGCGGAGCTTTCGCATGAGATTCTGTCCTTGTCGGTAACGGGAATTTCCCGGCGCTCCACCTGTGATCGGAGCGCCGCGAAAAATGCTAAAGACCGGCGGTATGGCAGTGGTATGTCCACAGCATGGCGTGGGGTCGAGGTCGCGGGCCTGCCACGCGGTCCACGCGCCCGGCGGGTTCGCGGCCACTCCGTCGGTCACGCCCCCTCGGAGTGCGGCTGGACCGCTCAGATCCAGCCGTGCTCCGCGGCGATGCGCGCGGCCTCGTGCCGGTTCGTGCCGCCGAGCTTGGCGATGGCGGCCGCCAAGTAGTTCCGCACCGTCCCCCGGGACAGCGAGACGCGCCGCGCTATCTCGTCGACGGGCGCGCCATCGCGCGCGAGGGCGAGCACGTCGGTCTCGCGCGGGGTGAGCGGGGAGTCGCCGGCACCGATCGCCTCGGCCGCGAGCTCCGGGTCGACGTGCCGGCCGCCGCCGGCGACCTTCCGTACGACCTCCGCCAGGCCGGCGGAGGACACCGTCTTGGGCAGAAAGCCGCGCACGCCCGCGGCGAGGGCGGCCTTTAAGTAGCCGGGGCGGCCGTAGGAGGTCACGACGACGCAGCGGCACTCGGGCAGCTCGCTCGCGAGCCGGCGCGCCACCTCGATGCCGTCGGGCTCGGGCATCTGCAGGTCGAGCAGCGCCACGTCGGGCCGCAGCCGGAGTGCCGCGGCGATCGCCTCCCCGCCGGACGAGGCCTGCCCGACGACCTCGAAGTCGTCCTGGAGGTCGAGCAGCCCGGCGATGGCGTCACGGACGAGGTTCTCGTCGTCGGCGACGAGGATGCGGATCATGCGGGGTCTCTCTCCGGGAGGGGAACGGTGGCGTCGAGCAGGAACCAGTCTCCGTCGCGTCGCGTCGCGATGTGGCCTCCGAGCTCCCTGATCCGCTCGGACATCGCACGCAGCCCGGTGCCGCCGCCGCGGTTCACCGCGCCAGGTCCGTCCGTCGCGATGCCACCGCCGCTGTTCGTCATGCCGGGTCCGTCCGGCGCGGTGCCGCGCGCCGGGACCGGCCGGACGCGGCCCGCGCCGTCGTTGGCGATCGTGAGCCGCACCTGACCGTCCCGGTTCGCCGTGGCGAGCGTGACGCGCGTGGCGGCCGAGTGGCGCAGCACGTTCGTCATGCCCTCGCGCACCACCCACGCCAGCCCCTCCGCGCAGTCCTCCGGAACAGGATCACCGCTCACGGTGCAGCGGATGCCCGCGGAGCCCAGCAGGGAGCGGGCGCCGGCCACCTCACCGTCCCAGGTCACCCGGGCCTCGCCGCGCACGACGCGCCGGACCACGGTCTCCGCCTCCTGGGCGAGCTTGCGGACGTCGTCGAGCTCAGCGGCGGCGCGCGCCGCGTTCCCGCGGCGGACGAGCTCGGAGGCCAGCTCGCTCTTGACCGCGATCGCGGTGAGCGTGCGGCCGAACACGTCGTGGACGTCGCGCGAGATGCGCAGGCGCTCGTTCGCGAGCGTGAGGGCGGCCCGGTCCTCGTGCGCCTGCCGCAGCTCGTGCAGCACCCGCAGCGTCCACGTGCCGAACCAGCAGCTCCACAGGTACACGCTGACCAGCGTCGCGTCGCGCAGGAGGAGCCGGAGGTCGCCGAAGGCGGCGAGCGGGGCGGCCGCGGCGAGGATCGCCGCGTTGAGGTACAGCGTGCGCCGCACGTCGAGCACCGGCACCAGGCTCGCGGTGACCGACCCGACGGCCGCCACCGCCGTCAGCCTCGTCTCCCCTGTGGGAACGGCGAGGGCCACCACGACGAGCCCCGCGAGGGCGAGCAACCAGGCGACGACGACGCCGGCGGGCAGCCGCGAGGGACGCCCGGCGAGGACGCTGAGGCCCCACCGGCTGACCAGGACGCTCCCGGCGGCGAGGGTCGTCGTCAGCACGGAGGCGACGGTGAGCCGCGGGAGACCTTCCGCCATGACGGCCCCGCGGGTGGCGAGCACCCCGCCGGCGAGGGAGATGATCGGTGCCACCGCCGTGATGTACACGGTCCAGCGGACGTACGTCTCGTACCGGCGTTCGCTGACCGTCGACCGATCGCCCATGCGCCTCATTCTGCCGTCAGCACCCGGGCCGCGGGCGTGGACGGCCCGCTCGCGGCCGCGTCCGGCGGGGTGAGCGACGGGCCGCGGCGCCGGGTGCGGTACCAGATCACCGCGGTGATCGCGGCCAGCAGCGCGCACGGGACCAGGAGGACGGCGGACCCGGCGCCGGCCGAGCGGTCCATCCCCGCCCCGGTGCTCAGATCGGCCCACAAGGCCAGGACCAGCAGGATCACGAGGACGTTGTTGGCCGCGTGCAGGACGGACGACGTCTCGATGCCGCCCGTGCGCCACGTGATGAGCGCGAACGACAAGCCGAGCCCGAGGTAGTAGACGTTCAACCAGACATCGGTGGCGAGGTGGGGCACGGCGAATAGGACGGCGGAGACGACGACGCCGAGCGTCAGCGCGGTGCGCGGCCCACGACTCCAGCTCGCGGCGACCCGGAACAGCAACCCGCGGAACCCGTACTCCTCGCCCGCGCTCTGCAGCGGCGCGAGCACGATCGTGGCCGCGAACAGGAACAACACGTCGCCGGCCGCCCACTCACCCGGCTGGTACGGCACCAGGACGGTGTAGAAGACCGCCAGGTAGACCGCCCAGACGGGGACGAGGAACAGGACCGCCCGGCCGAATACCGCGAGACGGAACACCGAGGCCACGGAGTGGAGCGAGCTGCCCCGGACGCCGTACAGCCCGCGCTGGATGAGCATGCTCCACGGGATCATCAGCGCGACGGACGCCAAGGTGACGGCCATCCCGACCGGCGTCAGCCCGGTGCCGGCCGTGACGTCACCGGCCCGACCGAGCCGACGGTCGACCTCATCGCCGAGCCAGGCGAAGGCGAGACCGCTGCCGAACAGGCCGGCGTACAGCAGCACGATCGCGAGGATGCCGCGGCCGACACGGCGCTTCTCGCCGGCGAGCACGAGGTGGTACGGCACGTCCGGGGGGACGGGGCGCCGGGAACGTTCTGCGGTGGGATGCATGCCTCCACCCTCGGGGAACGCGTGCTCGCCGGGCAGTGCCACCTGTCACGACTTTCCCTCCCGTGCGCACGGGAGAATGCATGACAGATGTCATGAGCCGGATGGCCTCGCGCGGCCGGCTCGAAGCGCGGCGCGTCCTGCCGTCCACCACCTGGCTGATCGCCGCTTCAGCCCGTTTTCCCGTGGTGATGCCGAGTTCGGCGCGGACGGTGCCGGCGTAGAAGCTCAGCAGCCCCTGAGGGCAGCTGTCCACGCCGTAGGCGGTCATCGCCAGCAGCAGCGTCCGCATGTACGCGCCGACGTCCGCGGCCAGCCTGGGCCCGCCGTCGCAGGTGACGAACAGGAACGCGACGTGCGGCGCCCCGTAGAAGCGCAGACTCTCGGCGTCGTAGGCGGCCCGCGCCGCGTGGTCGTCAGGACCGATGCCGAGCGCGCCGTAGAGCCGGCCGCCGGACTCCGCCCGTCTCCCGCACCGCGCGGCTGCTCGAATCCCTCGGCCACCAGGTGGTGGAGGCCGAGGTGGACCTCGGGGTGGGCTGGGAAGAGTTCGTCCTGGCCAGCGCCCGGCAGGAGACGGGCCTGCCGATCGGGATGCAGTTCGCCGCCGGTTACGGCCGTGAGGACCTGCTCTTCCGCCTCGCCGGGCAGCTCGAACAAGCAATCCCGTGGCCGGGCCGGACCCCCGCGGTGTGGGCGGGGAACGGAGCTCCAGGTCACCGGCTCGCCATCCCCTAGCGGGCTTCGGAAGAACGAGGGGCGGAGCGCCGGGAGGTAAGCTGATGCGCATGGCCGAACACGTCTCCGGGAGCCTCGCCCCGAGCGCGGACGCGCGCGTCGACTCGTGCGACGTGCGGTTCGTGGACGTGTTCAAGGTGCTCGGCAAACGCTGGAACGGCATGATCATCGTGGCCCTGATGCAGCGGCCCGCGCGGTTCGGCGAGCTGTCCAGGATGATCTCCGGGATCACCGACGGCATCCTCGCCGACCGCCTGCGCGAGCTGATGGCGGCCGGGCTCGTGGAGCGCCGCCTCGCCGACGGCCCGGCGACCGCGGTCCTCTACCAGCTCACCGCTGTCGGCGAGGATCTGCGCGGAGCCTTCCAGGAGCTGCGCGACTGGGCCGATCGCAACGACCTCGGCGGCCACTGCGCCCCCTGACCGCCGCAGGGCCCCTCCCCCGGCGGAGCCGGTCGGCCAGGTGGATCAGCGGCGGGCGAGGTCGATGAGCTCGGCGTAGAGGGCGATCGTCTCCTCGATCCCGGGGTCGCGGCCGTCGTCCTGGCCGCGGCCCGAGGTGGAGAAGAGCACGTGGTCCACCCCGGTGCCCTCCAGGCCCGCCAGATCGTCGGCGATCTGCCGGGGTGAGCCGCCGAGGAACGGCCGGTCGTCGCCCAGGGCCTCGGCGGTGAGGGGCACGTTGGCCCTGGCCACCACGGTGACCGAGGCGGGGTCGCGGCCGAACTCCTCGACGGCCGCGCGGAAGGTCTTGGTCAGCTCCAGGAGCGCGTCACGGGAGAGCGCCACGGGATTGAGCCCGTCGGCGATGCGCGCGGCACGGCGTACGCCACCGGGAGTCATGGCCCCGAGCAGGACCGGCAGGTGGGCCTGGACCGGCTTGGGGTTGATCTCCGACTCGGCGACGTGGGTGAACTTCCCGTCATAGGCGACGGGGTCAGGGCCCCAGCAGGCCCGCATGGCGGCGACCACCTCGTCCATGCCGGGCCCGATCCTGCTCATCGGCACGCCGGCCGCGGCGAACTCCTGGGGCATCCACCCCTGGCCGACCCCCGCGACGGCGCGGCCGCCGCTGAACTGGTCGAGGGTGGCGAAGCGCTTGGCCAGGACGGCGGCCGGGTGCAGCAGGGCGTCGATGACGCTGGTGCCGAGCTTGACGCGCTCGGTGATCGCGGCCACGTAGCTCAGCGTCTCCAGCGGCTCGTAGACGACCCGGTACGTCTCCGGCACGGGCTGCGGCTCGCCGCCGGCGATCGAAACGGGAGCGGTGGGCCGCAGCAGCCGCTCGTAGGTCCACACCGAGTCGTACCCGAGCCGTTCCGCCTCCCGGGCGACGCGGGCGATGTTGGCCGGTCCGGCCAGCGGGCCGGACGTGGGCAGCGCGATCCCTAGTTCCATGCCTCGTACACTACTTCATTTTTCATAGTTCGATAGGGAAACGGGAGTGTCCTGGCCGAGCAGTAGCACTCCTGGATCTTGCCTTTCGTTCGAGGCTGGTCAATAGTGGTCAACATCGGTCGAGTTCGGTCTTTACCGGTCCGCCGTCACCCCCCGAGAACGTTTGAGGTGACCATGAGACGCACGGCTGCGGCGTTCGCGATGCTCGTGGTGCTGTTCGCGCAGCCCGCCCTGACCCCCGCCCCGGCGAGTGCCGCATCCGCGCCGCCACCCGTCTACCCGGAGGTCGGCCGGGGCACCGCCGTCCTCGACCACCGGGCGCTGCTGTCCGGGTACGCCGAGCCGGAGTGGTACGAGGCGAACATCCCCTTCCTGGAGGTGCCCGACCAGGAGATCCAGGACGTCTACTACTACCGATGGAGCACCTACAAGCGGCACATCCGCTACACCGACTCCGCGACCGGTCACATCATCACCGAGTTCCACAACGCCCCCGGCTACGCCGCGCCGCTCGGCGGCATCGTCGCCGCGGCGGGCCACCACGTGTACGAGGGCCGCTGGCTGCGCGACACCCGCCCGGTGGACGACTACCTCACCTACTGGCTGCGGGGCCCCGGCGCGAGCGCCAAGCCGCGGGAGGAGTACGTCAACAAGGACACCGACGACTGGGCCCACGAGTACTCCTGGTGGGCGGCCGACGCCGCCTACCAGCGTTACCTGGTCACCGGCGACGCGTCCTTCGTCGAGGACCTCCTGCCCGACCTGGTCCGCCAGTACGACAAGTGGGGCGGCCAGTACGACGAGAAGCTCGGCCTGTACTGGTCGGTGCCCGTGTGGGACGCGATGGAGTACACCGCCTCCTCCTACGAGAGCGACCCGGCCAACCCCTACCACGGCGGCGCCGGCTACCGGCCCACGCTCAACGCCTACCAGTACGGCGACGCCAGAGCCATCGCCGCCATCGCGCGGATGCGCGGCGACGGGGCTCTGGCCAGGAGGTTCGAGCGACGCGCCGCCTCGCTGAAGGACGCGCTGCACCGCCACCTGTGGGACCCGGAGCGGCGGTTCTTCTACCACAAGGCCCGCGCCGACCTGGATCCGCGGCAGCGGCTGGTGTCCACGAGGGAGCAGATCGGGTTCGTGCCGTGGGCGTTCGGGATGGCCGGGCCGGGCACCGAGCAGGCGTGGAAGCAGCTGCTGGACCCGCAGGGGTTCGCCGCGCCGTACGGGCCCACCACCGCCGAGCGGCGCAGCCCGTTCTTCATGCGGGACGCGCTGAGCGGCTGCTGCCGCTGGAACGGCCCGAGCTGGCCGTACTCGACCTCGACCACGCTCACCGCCCTGGCGAACCTGCTCAACGACCGTGACCAGGACGTGGTCACCGCCGCCGACTACTACCAGGTCCTGCGCGGCTACGCGCTCACCCAGTACAAGGACGGCCGGCCGTACGTGGCCGAGGCGCACCACCCCGACGAGCCGCGCTGGATCTACGACGGCCGGGGGCACAGCGAGCACTACAACCACTCCACCTTCAACGACCTGGTGATCAGCGGCCTGATCGGGCTCCGCCCGCAGCCGGACGGCACGGTCGTGGTGAACCCGCTGGTCCCGGCCGGGTGGGAGTACTTCGCGCTGGAGAACGTGCCCTACCACGGGCACAACGTCACGGTGCTGTGGGACCGCGACGGCACCAGGTACGGCCAGGGCAAGGGGCTGCGCGTCCACGTGGACGGCCGGCCCGTCGCCACGCGGCCCGCGCTGGGCGAGCTGACGGCCCGCGTGCCGGCCGCCGTCACGCCCGGCCGCTCTTCGCGTCCCGGCAACGACGCCGCCAACCCGTACGGCGCCGGCTACCCCAAGCCGTTCGCGTCGTACACCAACGGCATCGACGACGTGTGGGACGCGGTGGACGGGCGGATCTTCTACGACGACGTCCCGCACAGCCGGTGGACCAACTACCGCTCCCCGAACCCGGAGGACCATCTCGGCGTGGACTTCGGCGTGCCGACCCAGGTGAGCGACGTGCGCTTCCACGCCTACGACGACGGGGGCGGGGTGCGGGCGCCGGCCTCGTACCGGCTGGAGTTCTGGGACGGCGCGGCCTGGCGGGAGGTGCCGGGCCAGGCACGCACGCCGCGCGAGCCCCGTGCGGCGCTGAACCGGATCACCTTCCCGCCGCTGACCACGACCCGGATCCGGCTGGTGTTCGGCAATCCGCCGGGCGCGTACGTCGGCGTCACCGAACTGCAGGCGTGGTCGCCCGCCGCGGGCGACACCCGGCTGGACGCGTCCGTCACCGGGCACACGGTGACGGCCACGTTCGCCCGCGACGGCGGCAAACCCGCCACCGGGCTCAAGGTGGCGCTGGCCGTGCCGCCGGGCTGGGCGGCCGAGCCGCTCGGGCCCACCGGGACGCCGGTGGTGCGGCCCGGCGGCGCGTTCGAGGCGCGCTGGCGGGTCACGCCGCCGCCGGGGGCGTCGCCGCGCCCCGGCCTGTACCCGGTGCGGGCCTTCGCCACGTACGACCGGTCGGCGCGGGCGGCGAGCACGTACGCGCACGTCGAGGTGGCGCTCGACCCGGCCGCCTACGCGAACGTCGAGGCGCGGGACGCCTTCACCGCCGACACCTCGGCGGGCTACACCGTGCACCAGCCCTTCGACGGCGAGGCGGAACCGGCGATCGCGGCCGGCGGCGGCCGGTTCGCGGGCAGCGCCGCGCAACCGTTCTTCGGCCTGGTGGCGGGCCCGTCCGGGCCGTCGTCGGCCGACGCCGTGAGCATCGTGACGGCCGCAACGTTCGCCGGGACCGGCGGCCCGGAGGACAGCGTGTTCGTCGGCTGGGTCAAGGACCGCGACAACTACGTGACCGCCTGGTACAACCACACCCGCAAGCAGTCCGGCATCAACGTGCGGGCCGGCGGCCGTTTCCTCGACACGCCCGGCGACGCGGCGCTGAACCTCCAGCCGGGTGACCGGTTCGCGCTGGTGCTGTCCGGCGACACCATCACCTCCTTCGCCCTGACCGGCGGGCAATGGCGGCGGCTGCGCACGGCCGGCATCGGCGGCACGCTGGCCACCCCGCAGGCCCGCGAGGGCTACCGGTACGGCTTCGGCCTGCGCGGCAGCTCCGGCACGATCGCGATCGCGGGCCTGGAGGGCCGGGCCGCGTAGCCGCCTCGCCCCTGAGCTCGCTCCTCTGTCGAGGCGCGGGTGGGGCGGTCGCAACGCGGACACAAGCGTCGTCGACCGCCTGCCGCCGCGCGGCCCTCACCCGGCCCGGAGTGCCCGTCGCGGCGGCTCGTCCGGCAGCGCCGTGCTGGTGGCACCGGTGGTGATGCCGGTGGTGGTGCCGGTGGTGGTGCCGAGGGCGTGCACGTCCGGCCCGGTCGCGCCCCCGTACGTGGCGATCTTGTATTCGACCGCCGCGAGGGAAAGGGTCAGCTCGCGGATCCGGCGGCGGATGGTGTCGCGGTGTTCGACCAGCACGTCGAGCCGCTCCGGCACCGTGTGTTCTCCGGCGTCGGCGAGTGCGACGTAGTGCTGCAGGTCACGCATCGCCATGCCGGACAGCCGCATCCGGGTGAGGAACACCAGGCGCCGAACCGCGTCGGCGTCGTAGACGCGGTGACCGTTGCCGTCGCGGGCCACCTCGACCAGCCCGGCCCGCTCGTAGTAGCGCAGCGTGTGGGGCGAGAGGTCGAGGAGGTCGGCGACCTCGGCGATGGTCATCGTCTCGGGCAGGTCGGGCACGTCGGTGAGGCGGTGGATCGCCTCGACCGACAGGGGGCCGTCGTCACCGAGCGCTTCGAGCGCCCTGGTCATGAGATCGTCGGTGGCCATGACCACGAGCCTAGACCGGCCGTACCGATGGAGGGACATCGTCGAAGTCGGCGCCGCGGGCGGTCTCGGCCCACCGCTCGACCTCGTCCAGGCCGCGCCGGTAGGCGCGCGAGATGCGCTCGACCGCCTCGCGCCCGAGCGGCAGCCGCAGCGGCACCTCGTCGCCGTGCGCGAGGGACACGATGATCTCGGCCGCCCGCACCGGGTCGCCTTCCTGCCGGCCGTCGGTCCCGGCCATGTCCGCGCGGACGTCGGCGAGCAGGTCGCGGTAGGTCGCGGACGGCTCGGCGAACTCCAGCACGTCGCCCCGGTTGAAGCCCGTCCTGAACCGGCTGGGCTCGACGAGCATCACCCGGATCCCGAACGGGGCGACCTCCCCGGCCAGGGCCTCGGACCAGCCTTCGAGGGCGAACTTCGACGCGCAGTACGCCGACACGCCGGGGAACGCCATCCGCCCGCCCTGGCTGCTCATCTGGACAATCGTCCCGCTGCCCCGCTCACGCATCGCGGGCAGCGCCGCCCGGACGAGGGCGGCGGGGCCGAACAGGTGCAGCTCCATCAACTCGCGCAACTGCGCGTCGCCGACCTCCTCGACCGCTCCGACCACGGCCCGGCCCGCGTTGTTGACCAGCACGTCGAGCTGACCGAAGCGGTCGAGGGTGGCGCGCACGAGGTCCGTGGCCGCGGCGACGTCCCGGGCGTCGAACGTCGCGATCAGGCAATTGTCCGGGTACTTCGCCTCCAGATCGGCCACGCTCTCGGGCCGGCGCACCGCCGCCACCACGTTGTCGCCCGCCGCGAGCGCCGAGTCCGCCAGTGCGCGTCCGAAACCGCGGGACGCGCCGGTGATGATCCAGGTCTGTGTCGTCATGGCAGGGACGGTATGCCTTCGAGCGCGCTCGAACGCAAAACCGAGGTGACCCCCGCAACGAGCGCCAGACTGCGCAGGTCAGGGAGGCGGTCGCGGGCCGCGGTGGCGGGTCAGCCTTTGGTCAAATCGGTCTCGGCCGTGCGCCGAACCCGCATTCTCCGGGTAGTCCAATTCGGACATATGAACCCATACCTATGGATTCCTCCCGGACCGATGCCGCACACGCGTCCTGGAGAGGGGGATGAGGATGAGCGGACGGCATGCGCGCAGCCTGCGCACCACGTGGGCGGACCGGGTCTGCGAGGAGCGGAAACGGCTGCTGGCGGCCGTCGGCGATGAGCTGTGGGGGACCGAGCTCCTGCGGTTCACGCTCCAGCAGGCGGTGGCCGAGCTGTCCGGGCTGGGCGGCATGGTGCACCTGTGCGGCCCCGGCCACGGCGGCGCGCTGCGCCTGGTCGCGGCCAGCGGGCTGCCCGCGGCCTTCGCCCAGGCGTGGGAGCGCATCGACCGGGACGCCCCGCTCGTCCCGGCGCGAGCGCTCCGGGATGCCGCGTTCGTGTGGGAACCCTTGACGGACCCCGCCGCCGGAGAACGCGCGGGCAGGCGGCAGGGGGACGGCGCCTGGTCCTGGCCCGCCGGCACGGCGATGGCCGCCGTTCCGCTGCTCGGCCCCGCAGGGCCGGCCGGCGCGTTGTCGGTCGTGACGCTCTCCCCGCACGAGCCGCCCGCCCGGCGACGGTCCTTCCTCCGCATGCTGGGCCGGTGGGCCGGCGAGCACCTGAGCAGATACCCCGCGCCGCCGCCGGGCCCGGCCGGGCCGGGACGGCGGGACCAGCCCGCCGGCTCGCACCTGCGGCAGGACCTGCCGACGGTCGGCACGTGGGACTGGGACATCAGGACCGGCCGGATCACGTGGAACGCGGCGACGCTCGCCATCCTCGGCGTCGACCCCGGCACGTTCGACGAACGGATCGAGACCTGGACCAGCATCGTCCACCCGGAAGACCTGCCCTGGGTGCTGGCCGACATCGACGAGGCGATCCAGACGGGGCGGATGTACGGCAGCGAGTACCGGATCTGCCGCCCGGACGGGACGTCCGGCTGGGTGCGCGCCCGCGGCCGCTCCATGACCGACGAGAACGGCCGGCCGGCCCGCATGGTCGGCACCCTGATGGACATCAGCGCCATCCACGACGCCATCGACACCGTCTCCGAACCGCCGGCGCGGGCGGCCGAACCCGCCGCCGTGACCAGGGCCGACGCCGAACGGGCCGCCGGGATCGGCCGGCTGACCCGGGCGCTGGCCGAGGCCATCACCGTGCAGGACGTCGCGGACGCCTCCGCCGCCCACATCCTGCCGCTGTTCGGCGCCGTCGGGCTGATCGTCGCCCTCGTCGAGGGCGACCACCTGCGGCCGGTCGCGTTCTGCGGCTACACGCAGGAGTTCATCGACCGGATCACGCGGATACCGGCCTCGGGCAAGCTCACGATCGCGCAGGTCCTGCGCGAGCGGACCCCGATGTTCATCAGCTCGGCGGAGGAGTACATGGAGCGCTACCCCGTCGTGGCCGACCTTCCGGCCGCCGGCGGCAAGCAGGCGTGGGCGTTCCTTCCGCTGATCGCCTCAGGACGCCCCGTGGGGACGTGCGTCGTCTCCTTCGCCGAGCCGCACAAGTTCACCGGCGAGGAGCGTACCCTGCTCACCGCGCTCAGCGGGCTCGTCGCCCAGGCCGTGGAACGGGCCCGCCTGTACGACAAGGAGCACATGCGCGCCCACCAGATGCAGCGCGAGCTGCTCCCCCGCGAGCTGCCCAGCCTGCCCGCCGTCACCCCCGCGGCCCGCTACCTGCCCGCCGGCAAGGACATGGAGGTGGGCGGCGACTGGTACGACGTCATCCCGCTGTCGGCGGACCGGGTCGCCATGGTCATCGGCGACGTCATGGGGCACGGCGTGGCCGAGGCCGTCACCATGGGCCGGCTGCGCACCGCCGTCCGCACCCTGGCCGACCTGGAACTGCCGCCCGACGAGCTGCTCGCCCACCTCAACGACCTGGTCAGCGAGCTGGGCGACGACTTCTACGCCACCTGCCTGTACCTGGTCTACGACCCCACCACCCGCACCTGCGACCTGACCCGCGCCGGGCATCCCCCGCCCGCCGTCGTCCACCCCGACGGCAGCGTGCACTTCCTCGACTCCGACCCGAACTCGCCGCTCGGCGCCGCCACCCCGCCCTTCGACACCGTGGAGGTGGAGGTGCCCGACGGCAGCCTCCTGGTCCTCTACACCGACGGCCTGGTCGAAAGCGCCACCCTCGACATCGACCAGGGCATGGCCGACCTCGCCGCGGCGCTCGGCGACATGGCCCCCGCGGCACTGCGCTCGACGCCGTGCCGGGAGCACGCGGCCCTCCCGGACAGCTCGGGCGACCACTGCGCCGCCTGCCTCGAAGCCCTGTGCGACAACCTCACCGGCACCCTGCTGCCCACCAGGCAGGGCACCGCCGACGACACCGCGCTGCTGATCGCCGGAACCCACGCGCTGCCGGCCGCCGACATGGCCTCCTGGCCCCTGCCCGACGACCCCAAGGCGGCGGGGCAGGCCCGCGAGCACGTCCGGGCCCAGCTCAGCGCCTGGCACCTGGAGGACCTGTCCATGACCACCGAGCTCCTGGCCAGCGAGCTGGTCGGCAACGTCGTACGCCACGCCAAGGGCCCCATCCGGCTGCGCCTGCTCCGCAGCAACGTACTCACCTGCGAAGTCTCCGACGGCAGCCTCACCACCCCCCGCCCCCGCCGGGCCAGCGCCACCGACGAGGGCGGACGCGGGCTCCAGCTCATCTCCGCGATCGCCCACCGCTGGGGCACCCGCTACACCGCCACCGGCAAATGCGTCTGGACCGAGCAGCCGCTGACGCGCACCGAACAGCACCCCGTCAACCTGTACGACGTGCTGGAGGACAGCCACTCCACCGGGTGAAAGCGGCGGCCATCAGGGGATGGGCTCGGGTGGCGCGGCGTCCTTCGGGCCAGGGCGGGCGTGACCGTTGCGGGCCGGGCACAGGCGATTGCCCTGACCCACCTTCCAGCCCAGCACGCCCAGCAGCCTGCGGGCCAGCGGCGGAACCGCATCGACGATCAGCCTGCGCGGCGCCGGAAGCCCGGCGGCGACCTGGCCGATCAGCCGCAGCGCGCCGGCGTCGATGAAGTGCAGCCCGCCCAGATCGAGACGGACGTCTCCGCCGCACACGGCCACCGCCCAGGCCAGCGCGCGGGCCAGCCGGGGGTGGGCGGCGCGGTCGATCTCGCCGCCCAGGCGCAGCCCGCAGGGGTGCACCATGAGCGTGATCCGGGCAACGCTGTCACTACTCGGGGACGTCATGACACTCCAGCAGAGGTAAGCCGGGCCGCCGCTCGTGACGGTCCTGAGCCGGGCTGTCGTACGCGCGCCGGACCCGGGGAGCCAGGGGTCGGCTTCGTCAGCGGCTCGATCTCGCCCCCGACGAAGCGGTACGGCCCGTTCTCGGCCGCCGTCCGCGATGCCGTCGGGCGCCTCGCGCCCCGGGCTGTGCTCGCGGTTGCTGTCCCTCTTCTGCCCGCAGCAGCCCGCATTATGCCCCATAGCAACCACTCGACCACGAAGCGGGTTCACCGGGCAGCAGTTCGACGTGTTCCAGCCCACCGCGATGCCTTTACATAAACTATGAATATAAAACTGTTATGCTTCCCGCGTGAGCCGTCACGACTCCGGCCCTGGCGCGGGCGCCGCCATCGCGGCGGCCCTCTACGGCCTGGCCACCAGGGCCGCGAGACGCCTGCCCCGCGACATGAGCCTGACGTCCGCCGCCACCCTGGCCACCCTGGACCGCACCGGCCCGCGGCGCATCACCGACCTGGCCGCGGTCGAGGGCGTCACCCAGCCCGCGATGACCGCCCTGGTCCGGGTGATGGAGAAGTCCGGCCTGGTCGAGCGGCGGGGCGACGCGTCCGACAAGCGGGTCACGCTGGTGTGCCTGACCGAGGCCGGCGCCTCCTACGTCCGGACGCGGCGCCAGGCGGGCGTCCACGCGTTCGAGCGGTTGATCGGCCGGCTCGCCGCCGACGAGGTCGAGGCGCTGGTGGCGGCCCTTCCGGCGCTGCGGCATCTGGCGGAGCTCGAAAGCCAGGACCGCGAAGGGCCGAGGCGGTGACCGGGCAGCCGGCCGGCCGGCCGCGGTGAAGGCGTTCCCGGTGGCGCGTTCCGAGACGCGGCTGCTGGTCCCGGCCCTGATCTTCATCGCGCTGGTCGTGGCGGCGGTCGCCAGCCTCGGGACGCCGCTCATCACCAGCGTGGCGACCTCGTTCCACGTCTCGCTCGGCAGCGCGCAGTGGACCCTGACCGTCGCGCTGCTCAGCGGCGCCGTCGCCACGCCGGTCCTGGGCCGGCTCGGAGCCGGCCCGCACCGGCGCGCCGCGATCCTCGCCACACTGGCGGTCGTCGTCGCCGGCAGCGCGCTCACCGTGCTGCCGCTGCCGTTCGCGTGGCTGCTGGCCGGCCGGGCGGCCCAGGGCGTCGGGCTCGGGCTGACGGCGCTGATGATGGGCGTGGCCCGGGACCACCTCCCCGAGGAGCGCGGCGCGGCCGTGATCTCCCTGATCTCGGTGGTCTCGATCATCGGGGCCGGCGTCGGCTACCCGCTGGCCGCCCTGCTCGCCGAGCTCGGCGGCGTACGGGCCGCCTACGGCCTCGGCCTGGCCGTCACCGCCGCCGCCCTGCTGACCGCCTGGCGCTCCATCCCCGAAGCCCCCGAAGGCCGCTCCGCCCGCGTGGACGTGGCAGGCGCGGTCGTCCTGGCCGCCGCGCTGCTCCTGGTGCTGTTCCTCGCCGGCGAACGGAGTCTGTGGAGCGGGCACCTCGCCGTGGCGGCGGGCCTCGCCGTCGTCGCGGTGGTGCTGCTCCGCGTCTGGGCCGTCATCGAGCTGCGCGCCACGACGCCCCTGGTCGATGTGCGGGCGATGCGGCACCCGGCGGTCGCCGGGGCGAACCTCGCCACGTTCGTCGGCGGGATCGGCATGTACCTCCTGCTCACGCTCATCACCCGGTACGCGCAGACGCCGCACGGCGCCGGCTACGGCTTCGGGCTGACGACCTTCGTCGCCGGGCTGGTCCTCGTCCCGTTCTCGGGGCTGGGGTTCGTCGCCGGCAAGCTCACGCCGCGGGTCCGGACGCGGATCGCCGACCCCGTGCTCCTGGCCGGCAGCGCCGTCGTGGTCGGCGGCGGGTTCGCCCTGTTCGCCGCGGCCCGCTCGAACCTGGCCGAACTGCTCGTCGCGATGGGCGTGCTCGGCTTCGGCGTCGGCGGCTTCTCGGCCGCGATGCCCGGCGTCATCCTGGCCGTCACCCCCAAGAGCGAGACGTCGAGCGCCATGAGCGTCAACTACGTCGTCCGCAGCGTCGGGTACTCCCTGGGCAGCGCCCTCGGCGGCCTGATCCTCGCCGCGGGCACTGGCCCCGGCCACCTCTTCCCCGACGACGGCGCCTACACCACGGCGGCGCTGGCCGGCATCGCCGCCATGGCGATCACGACACTGACCAGCCTCGCCCTCGCCCGCCGACGCCCGCCCGTGGCCTGACGCCGGCCGGCTACCGGGCCGGTCGGGCCGGCCGGCCGACCGACACGGATTGGAAGAGCGGCCGCACGCCGCCGGTCGTGATCGGGCCGTGGATCCGTCTCAGGTCACCGTCCGTCTCGACGGCGAACGTGAACAGCTCCGCGCGCAGCGTGCTGACGTAGGCCCGTCGCCCGTCGGCGCTGAGCGCGATGCCGACCGGGCCGCGTCCCGCCTCGAACGGGGCATGCGGGGTGGGCCGCAGCGAGCCGTCGGCGGCGATGGTGAAGCCCCACACCTTGGTGGCGAGGCCGGGGTTGACGTTCAGGCCGCCGCTGGTGACGTAGAGGTGCCTGCCGTCAGGGGTGATGGCCGTGCCGATCGGTACGTCGGGTGCGCTGTACGGCGAGCCGGGGACGGGCGTGAGCGAGCCGTGCGCGCCGATGGAGAAGCCGAAGAGCTGGCGGTCCGACACGCTGGTCAGCGCCTCGCAGGCCACGTAGAGGTGGCGGCCGTCGGGGGTGACCGACATGCCGAGCCCGCCGCGCTCGACCGGTACGGGCTCGCCGACCCTGCTCAGCGTGCCCGTCGGGCCGACCGCGAAGACGACGACGAAGCCGGGCGGCTCGGTGTCCTCCGGGGTGATCGCCGGGCGGCCGTGGCTGACGAACAGGAAGCGTCCATCGGGCGTCATGGCCAGGCCGCGCGGGCCGGCCTGGCCGGTGGAGACCGCTGGGCAACGCGGTACTGGTGGATGCCACTCCGCCCGGTCCGGTCCCAGGGCATTGTCCGGACATCTACCGGTCACGCAGGCGAGTGACGAGCGGGGCAGGCATGGGCGCCGCGTACAGCGGCCGGAACAGGGGCTCGTCCCGCAGGTCAGGTCTGGCGTGGAGACAGGCGGAAGACTCGCAGTTCGCGGCCGGAGCGCTCGGTGTAGCCCTGGTACAGGGGCCAGAAGCGGACGAGTGCCTGCCACGCCTGTTCGCGCTCGTCTCCGGTCAGCAGGGTCGCCGTCACCGGTGTCACGCGGCCGCGGAAGTTCACGGTGGCCTGCGGGGTCTTGAGCAGGTTGCCGCTCCACGCGGGATGCCGGTCGCGGCCGAAGTTGCTGCCGACCACGAGGAACGAGCCGTCGTCCTGCGGCATGCAGGCCAGCGGGCTCTGGCGGGGCTGCCCGGTCTTGCTGCCGGTGGTGGTGAGCAGCAGGTGCGGGAGCAGCTGATCACCCATGAGCACCCGGCCGCCGCTCAGCCGGTTGACGAGGCGGTCGAGCGGCGGCACGATCTTGGGTGCGACCAGGGCGAAACCCCTGGTGCCCGCGAGCCACTGGAAGAACGGGCGCAGCGCGGCGCTGAGCCGGGCCCTTGCCGTCGTCCTGTTGCGCTGCTGCTCGACCACGCCGACCTCACGTCCTGGCTCCGGGCTTGCTGATGAGGTCACGATATCTCCAACCAAGCGCTTGGTCTAATCGCAGCGGGCCGGTTCGGGCGCCACCTTCCTCAACCAGGGCGACGACCGCCATCTCCAAGCAGACCGGCATCCTCATCCTCGACCCCGTGGGCAGCCAGTCCGCCGGCAGCTCCGTCACGCAGGCGAACGCGGCCGGCATCCCCGTCATGGCGTTCGACCGCAAGCCGTACGGCGGCAAGGGCAAGGTCGTCGAGATCCAGGGCATCCTCGGCACCAACGTCGCCCAGGACCGCAGCAAGGGCTTCCAGCAGCAGATCGCCACCCACAAGGACATCAGGGTCGTCGCCACGCAGGCGGCCGACTTCGACCGCGCCAAGGCCCTGAACGTGATGACGAACGTGCTGCAGGCCAACCCCGACATCGACGGCGTGTACGCGGCCAACGACGAGATGGCCATGGGCGTGCTGGCCGCACTCAAGGCCCGCAACCTGGTGGGCAAGGTCAAGGTCGTCGGCAACGACGGCATCGCCGACGCGCTGGCCGCCGTCGCGGCGGGCCAGATGTACGCCACCAACGCCGAGTCGCCCTTCGCCCTCGGACAGAAGGTGATCTCCCTGGCGGGTGACGTGCTGGGGGGCAAGCAGGTGCAGCCGGACGAGACGCTGCGGGGCGAGCTGGTCACGAAGGACAACGTGAAGGAGTACGCCGACCATCTCACCAGCCTCGGCGACAAGTCCGGCGTCCCGGACAGCCTCAAGTAGCCGCACGAAACGCCTGCCCGGACGCGTCCGAGCAGGCGTTTCCCGCTTCCCCGCCCGCCGGAGGGAT
Organism: Nonomuraea composti; assembly: GCF_012034275.1. NCBI lineage: Bacteria > Bacillati > Actinomycetota > Actinomycetes > Streptosporangiales > Streptosporangiaceae > Nonomuraea > Nonomuraea composti. The sequence goes on from NZ_JAATEP010000013.1 coordinate 221,608, forward strand.
CACGGGGCGGTCACCAGTTGCGTCGTGGGGTGTTCCCGCCTATCAGTCGTCGTCGGGGAAAACCAGCTCATCGCGTGTCGCCACCAGCTCGGCAGGAGGCGGCTTGATGTCGACGGCCTCGCCCCAGCCGGAGAGCCGCACGTCGGCGGTCGAGACACTGCGGTCCTTGGTGTTCCAGAGCGAGTCGGGCTCGTCATAGCGCGTCTGGCACCTGCGGACGAGCTGATCCGAGCCCAGCCACAGCCGCCACGTCACGGGCAGCTTGGTGTAGCTCGCGTACTGCCCCGTGGGCTTCTCGAAGCCGTCCACCCGCAGGCCCGGGTTCAGCTTGTACAGGTCGCCGATGGTGGTGCTGCCTTCGTAGAGCGTGGTGCGCGTGCCGTCGTAGACGCCGGCGGGCCGCTTGACCGTCGTGGTGGCCAGCACGTGCCGGAGCGTGGCGGGATCGCTCAGCCTGATCTGCCCGCACACCAGTTCCAGGTCGTTCTTCTTGGTCTCCAAGAACCAGGACTTGCCCGCCGGCATATAGGCGGGGTGCTCGCGTTCCCAGCCGTAGGCGCGGTCGGGGAAGATGATGCTCCGGGAGTCGCCGGGCGAGAACTTCGAGTAGCGCACGTCGATCGCCACGATCCCGCCCCCGCCGAACTTGTAGACGGCCCGCGACCGGCTGGAGACATGATCCTTCTTCGGCCCCCAGACGATGCGATACACCGCGTTCAGCCGCACGCCGCCGTGACCGTCGAGCTGCCGCTTCAGCGCCGCGACCGGATCAGGACGGGTGACGGCTCCGGCGGGTGCGCCGATGACCGAGACCGATACGGCCAGCACGGCAGTCAGCCCGATCGTCCGTCGCCCCATGCCCTGCTGCTCCCCCGCTCGGTTCCGTGCCGTCCGGAACGGAGGCTGGGAAGATCTTCGCGCATGAAGATCTCAACGTTGTCACGACGAAGCCCGCACCAGCCGCCCGTCACCATCGCTCATGACCCGTGGTGGTCGAGGGCCACGCGTTTCCTGTCTCCTGAGCCGGGGAATCGGGGCCCGCTATGTCGGGGTCGCGCGCAGTGTCGCGGCGACGGCCGCCGCGTGGTCGGGGTCGGCCATGAGCTGATCTCCGTGGACCAGCGGGAAGTGGGTGTTGTAGGCGGCCGTCCTGGCGTCGGGTGACAGGGCGTGCCGTACTGATCTCGCCGCCTGCCAGCGTGGCCGGACCGCCTCCCGCTCCGCTTCGCCCGGGCGGTGATGCCACCTGCAGCTCGGGCAGGCCGGCATGCCGGTCGCGGTGTCGACGGAGAAGATGTTGCGCCTGACGTCCGGGCGGCGGTGCGGATCCGCGAATGGGCCGGCCAGCCACTCGCCGGTGGTCTCGTCGATCGGATGGCCGGTCAGCTGCGACTCGTAGCCGCGGATGAGCTCGGCGAGCGGCGAGTCGTGCCCGACCGGGCCCGTCTCGCCGCGCTCGGCCGAAGCCAGCGCGGCGGCGAGCACCGGGTGGTCGGCCACGCCGGCCAGCTCGCACTGGCGCCGGGCTTCGGCGACCGCGGCTCGCCGCCGCAGGTCCGGCGGGGCATGGTCGATGGCCTCGGCGAGCTGCCGATCGATGACCCGCAGGGCGTGCCGGGCGAGCGGGTCCCCTTCCCGGAGATCGTCGGGAGCCGCGTCGGTGATGACCCCGCCCAGCAGCGGCCCCTCCAGCAGCGCGGGGGTGAACAGCACGCCGGAGATACGACTGGCCAGCGCGAGGGCCTTGGGAACGGAGCCGGACAGGTACGGGAACTCCCCCTCCGGGTCGGGATCCAGACCCAGCTCGCGCAGGTCCTCGTTCAGCGCGTCGGGGTGGCTGCCCCAGCGCTCCTGCGGCGTCTGCGGGCGGAAGGCCGTCCGAACCCGGCCGTCCGCGGCGTGTCCGAAGGCATGCGAAGCCGCGTAGTCGTGCCGCATGACGGACACGGCCTCACCACCACCACGGGTCAGCTCGCGCAGGGTCTCGGGACGGGTCCCCTCCCAGCCGCCGTACTCGAACGCGATCGTCCAGCCGCCGGCCCGGGTCACCAGCACCATGTCGCAGCGGCCGCCGGTCTCCTCGACGCGCTCCATGACCTCCTCATCGGCCACCACATGGACGTTGCCGTCGACCACGCCGAACCGGCGCAGCGTCTCACGCTCGTCCAGGCCACGGACGAAGGTGACGGTGTAGATCTCCTCCCATGCCTCCTCCCACGCGTAGTCCGCGGGCATGATCTTCCGCGTCGATCTCCCTGGTTCCGCCTTCCGTGATCACGGGTGAGTATGGCAGGCGGGTCCGACATCGGCTGCACCGTTCAGCGCCATGCCGTGGCCGCCGTGTTGTCGAGCAGGGCGATGCGGATCTGCTTGCGGGAGGCGATGCCGAGCTTGGCGAAGACCTTGCGCAGATGCGTCAGAGGGCGAGAGGCGTCAGGGCTCAGCAGTCGTGACCGCCCCGCAGGCGAGGCCGCCACTGGTCAGTTCACTGCCTGCGCGGGTGGCGTCGATCAGGGCCTGCAGCAGGCGGAGCGGGTCCTCGGCGACGCGGTTGCAGACGTACAGCCACCACTGGGTGCCGAACACGATGTACTGCCTGGTGGGATGCCCGCGGTCGCGCATCGCCGCCAGCCGGCCGGCGTCGAGCCCCAGCAGCGTCTCGACCTCGTACGCGCCGGTGCCCGGCCGCATGTGCGGCTGCAGCTCGGTCAGCAGGTCGGGGTCGTGGGTGGCGATCGAGCAGAGGTGGCCGTCGTCCAGGAGGCGGGTCGCGCAGGCGAGGAACGCCGCCCGCAGCTCGCGGCTGCCGCGCGGGTAGGCGACGGACTCGGGTTCGAGGTAGGAGCCCTTGACCAGGCGGATGCGGCCGGGCCGCCGCAGCAGGCGGGGCAGGTCCTCGGCGGTGCGGTGCAGGCGGGCCTGGATGGTGACGCCGACGTGGCCGAAACGCTCGCACAGGCGTTCGTGGGTCCACAGGACGAGGTCCGTGCGGTCGGACCCCTCCATCGAGATCATCATCTCCTGGCCCGCGGCGGCGGTGGCCTCGGCCAGCCGGGTGGCGTTGGCCAGCCCCAGCTCGCGGTCCACCACGGAGCCGATGTGGGACAGGTCGAGGGACACCGAGCAGTTCACCCCGCGGGCCGCGGCCTGCCGTGACAGGTCCAGGAAGACCTCGGTCTCGGCCGTGGCCAGGCCGGCGTCCCGGCAGCTCTCCCCCATGTAGTCGATGGTGGCGGCGCTGCCCTCCGCGTTGAGCAGGGCGGCCCGGCCGAGCGCCTCGTCGATGGTCCGGCCGCCGACGTAGCGTTCGGCCACCCGCCAGGCCAGCTCGCGCAGTGCGGGGTCCGCGGCGACCCGGTCCTTGAGAGCTTCGTCCAGAGCCAGGGCGCGCATCGTCTCGGCCGCCTGCTCCGTCACATTCATGATCATCTCCTTTGTCACGCCCGAGACTCTATCAACAACGAACATTTTTTTAGAAGGCGGGCGGGTTTCTTCCCGATGGGCGGCTGGGGCGATCGGGGACTACTAGGCTGCGCCCGTGGATCATCAAAGGCGCGGGCGAGGCACGGGGCGGCGCATGAGCGACATCACCGAGCCCCCGATCGCCCGGGTGGACGTTGTGCGCGAGACCCTCCACGGCATCACGCTCGAGGATCCCTACCGGTGGATGGAGGCCGGGGGCGAGGAGTTCCACCGCTGGCTGGACGGCCAGGCCAGGCACGCCCGCGAGCACCTGGACGCCCTGCCGCACCGCTCCGGCCTGCTGGCCCGGATCCGCGAGCTGGGCGGCGCGCTCATGCGGTACTTCGGCCTCGCGATGGCGGCCGGCAGGGTCTTCGCCCTGGTGCGCGAGCCGGGCGCCCGCGTGCCGGTGCTGACGGTGACCGAGGCCGGCGGTGTGAGCAGGGTCCTGTTCGACCCCGGCGCGGTGCGCGGCGATGGGCCCCACGCCATCGACTGGTACGTGCCCTCCCCCGACGGCAACCACGTCGCCTGCGCCGTGTCCGCCCCACTCCCTCCGGGACACCGGGCTGGCGCCGCGGTCGCCGGTGGACTTCGGCGACGTGCACGCCCGCACCCTGCACGTGCCCGCGCGGGACGGGACGCCGATCCCGCTCACGGTCGTCCATCACAAGGACCTGAAGCTGGACGGCGACAATCCGGCCGTGCTCACCGGCTACGGCTCCGGCGGGCTCATCGACCTGCCGGAGTTCCGTCCTGAGCTGCTCGCCTGGTACGAGCTCGGCGGCGTCCACGCCGTCGCGCACCTGCGCGGCGGTGGCGCCTACGGCTGCGAATGGCACGAGGCCGGGCGCGGCGCGCGCAAGGAGGCCACCATCACGGACTTCATCGACTGCGCCGACCATCTCATCGCCCTCGGCTACACCCGCCCGGGGCGGCTGGCCGGCCAGGGCTCCAGCGCCGGCGGCATCCCCACCGGCGGCGCGCTGGTGCGCCGCCCCGACCTGTGGGCCGCCATGGCGATCCAGGCGCCGACGGTGAACGCCACGCGGAACGAGTTCACCGACAGCGGGCCGATCAACGTGCCCGAGTTCGGCAGCGTCACCACCGAGGAGGGCCTGCGTGCCCTGCTGATCATCGACGCCTACCTGCGGGTCCGGGACGGCGTGCGGTACCCGCCGGTGCTGCTGACCGCCGGCCTGCGCGACGCGCGGGTGCCGCCGTGGCAGCCGGCCAAGCTGGCCGCCCGCCTGCAAGCGGCCACGGCCTCCGGCCGGCCGGTGCTGCTGCGCGTCGAGGAGCACGGCGGGCACGGCGCCGGTTCGACCAGAGAACAGGAGCAGGCGCTGCTCGCTGACGTGCTGGCTTTCGTCCTGCACGCCTCCAACTCTCTATGAGAGCCGTCGGCGGGCCGTTGTTCCAGGCGCCCCAGACCCTGGCCGCGGCCATGACCACGGCGGCGGGAGCGGCGCCCAGCAGCGGCGGGCCGGCCGTCAGCACGCCGGCGGGCACCGGGCGGGACATTGCCTTCAGCCGGTCAGCTGACGCGGACGACGCTCTTGCCTTGGGTGGTCCCGTCGGCCAGGTGCGCGATCGCGGTCCCGACGTCGGCGAGGGCGTATTCGGCGGTGACGTCGATCCGCACCGTCCCGTCGGCCACCAGGGCCATGGCGCGGGCGGCGCTGCCGGCCAGCCTGCCGGGGTGGGTGCGGGCGGCCAGGTTGCTGTTGTAGGTCAGCAGCGACTGGCCCTGCGTCAGCAGGTCGTTGACGGATACGGTGACCGGTTCGAAGGTGGCGATGTTGCCGTAGACGACGATCCGGCCGTGCGGCGCCAGCCGTTCCAGGCTGGCGACGCGGGCGGGGCCGCCGATCGGGTCGAGGATCACGTCGAACGTCCGCTCGTCGAGGGCGGCGGGGAACTGCTCGCGTACCAGGACCTCGTGATAACCGGACCGGCGGGCGTGGTCGATCTGGCCGGCGTTGCCGACCACGCCGACGATGCGTTCCGCACCCGCGGCAGCGGCGAACTGCCCGGCCAGCGTTCCGACTCCGCCGGCGGCGGCGTGAATCAGCACGCTGTCGCCGGGCAGCACCCGGGCGACCGTGTCGATCAGGTCGTAGGCGGTGGGGGTGACCCACCCGAACCCTGCCGCGGTGCGGGCGTCGACCTTCGCGGCGTTGATCGCCAGCATCGCGGGCGCGGTCACGACCTCCGCGTACCCTCCTCCGCCGATCAGCGCGACCACCTGCTCCCCGATCCGGGCCGAGTCCACCCCGTCGCCGACCGCGACGATCTCACCGGCCACCTCGAAGCCTGGGACGAACGGGCGCGGGATCGGGAAATGCCCCTTGCGCACCAGCACGTCCCCGTATTGCACGCCGGCGTAGGCGACCCGGATCGCGACCTCGCCCGGGCCGGCCACGGGATCCGGCACCTCGGAGAGCTGGAACGCGTCATCGGCGCCCAGAACAACAGCCTTCATTGAATTCAGCCTTCTGTCTCGACTCAGTATCCTGATACCGCAGGACCATAATCAGTCTCAGGATGCTGAGTCAACTTAGGGAGCTGTTTCATGAGCGACGTGCCCGTCGAGGAATACGTGTGCACCCGCATCCGTCGCGCGGAGCAGGCGCTGATGGCCCATCACGAGTCGGTGCTGCGCGGCTACGAGCTGACCATGACCCAGTACACGGTGCTGCTGACCCTGTCGCGCGGCGGCGGCATGTCGGGGGCGCAACTGGCCCGCGCCTGCGGAGTCACCCAGCAGAGCATGGCCACCGTCCTGACCGGCATGCAGAACAAGGGGCTCATCAACCGGCAACCGTCCCCGGTGCACGCCAAGGTCATGATCGCCACCCTCACCCCGGCGGGCCGCAGCCTGCTCGACCGCGCCTACCAGGAGGTCATCGTGCTCGAACGCGCCCTTACCGACCGGTTCACCCCGGATGAGCGCGAACTGTTCTGCGAGTTCCTCGACCGCGCCACCGCCACCCTCATCGAGCAGACCCCCACCACGCGCGCCCACTGACGAACACCCGCCCCCCCAGCGGGCGGGGAAGCGCAGGACGCGGTCGCCGCCACAGCCGCGGGGTGCTGGGCGAGCTGATCCGCCGCGAGCCGTTCACGGCGGTGCTTCGGCCCACCGCCTGATCACGCCGTGGGCCGTCCGGCAGTTCCCGACCGCACTGTCCGACCGTGTATTGCGCCGCAGAACGCGCACGGACCCTCGCGCTTCAATCGGTGGGCACGGGCGACGCCGCGAAGAGGCCGCCCACAGACATCACCGATCACAGGAGGATCCCCATGGGGAACCGTATCCGCGCGACGCGAACCACCGGGCTGCGCGCGCTTCTCGTCGGCACGGCGATGGCCGTGCCGCTGCTCGCCTTCACCGGCCCCGCGCACGCCGCCGGCACCGTCAGCAACAGCGGCGAGCGCTTGGCCATCACTTCGACGACCACGAACAACGCCATCACGGTGAGCGTGTCCGGCTCGAACATCCGGGTCACCAACACCCTCACCACGCTCTCGGCGGGCGGCTCGTGCGTCCAGGTCAACGCCAACACCGTGGACTGCGCGGCGTCCAGCGTCAGCGACCTGACCGCCAACCTCAGCTCCGGCACCGACCTGCTCATCAACAACACCGCGCTGCCGTCGCTGGTCTTCCTCGGCTCGGGCGGCGACATCTTCCAGGGCGGCTCCGCCCAGGACCTGGTCAACGCCGGCAGCGGCAACGACACCCTGACGGGCAACGGCGGCAACGACACGCTGCTCGGCGGCCTCGGCTCCGACCGCGCCACCGGCGGCGCCGGCACCGACAGTTGCACCGCCGAGGTCGAGGTCACCTGCGAGTCCTGACCGGGCGCGGGCCTCACGGCTCGACGCGGCGCCTGCCCTCGCGTCAGCCAGGCCATCACGGTGGCGTGGCGGGGCGTTTCTTGGGGGCCCGGCGGTTCGCGGACCCCCACGGAACAAGGTCGCGACATCAGCCCAGGTAGGCGTCGAGAGCTCCGCTCACGTGGGCAGGGTAATAGGCCCGCAGCTCACGCCGCGCCTGGCGGCGGCTGCGGCGGCGATCCTCTCGGGAGGTGTAGGTGAACTCCCGGTGCCCGGCATTGGTCTCGCGGATGAGCACGTGATAACCGGGCAGGCCCCAGTAACAGCCGTTCGGGCGCCAGCCGGCGCTGTCGGCGGTGATCTCATCCGGCAAGGTGCACGGTCCGAAACGATGGTCGTGCCTGGGCACGCCGGTCGTCGGCGGCGCGTCGGCCATGCGCACCCACCAGGGCCGGGTCTTGTCGGTCTTGCTCATACGGTCACCTTTCGGCTCCGTGACGCCCCGGGTTGGGGCTGTCACTAGATCGGGTGCACCGTGATCACCTCCGACTTCACATCTGACGCGGGACCGCGCGCGACAACGCTCGGCAGAACGTGATCTCCACCCTAGCGCGAGCGGTGGGCGTCCGCGGGGATGAAGTTGGCGTACTCCTCGATCCGGTCGATGAGTCCGTCCTTGAAGCGGAAGTACATCGCCGCCTGCACCTCGCCGACGGGCCCGTCAGCGTTGGTGATCCGCAGGACGTGCTGCTGGAGCACCTCGTCCGCTTCGGTGAACTGGCGGATGACGTCGTACCGCAGCGACGCCTGCGCCGCGGGGCCGTCCTTGAGCATGGCGAGGTTCTCGTCGATGGTCTGCTGTCCCTTGCCGTCGTTGTGCCAGACGGTCGCGGTGTCCGTGCACAGCGCACGCATCCCGGCGTAGTCGCCGGCTTCCAGCCGGCGCAGGTAGCGGATGGCGGCGTCTTTGACGTCGGTGCTCATGGCCTGCCGTGTCCCTTCGGGTTCGCTGTGAACAGGTGCGCGCTCACCCGCCGATACGGGCACGGGCAAGTGGTTGCCCTCCGGCGCCAGCGGGCACGGGAAGGCGCGGGAGAAGACGTGCAGGGGAAGCACGGCCTGGTTGAAATCGACCCGGACGGTGTCACCCTCCACCGGCGGCAACACCACCCATCTGCCGATCTCCGGCGTCTCGGCTCCACTGGTGGCGTCGGTGAACACCACCAGCAGGTTGCCGGGGAACGTCTCGATCACCGTCAGAGAGTGCTGCCGCCCCGCCAGGTCGAACACGAGGTCGGCGGGCGCCGGGAGAACGTGCCTGGTGGGCGGATCGGTCAGCCGCTCGATCTCCACCTCCCGTCCCGGCGTCCTGCGGTACTCCGCATCGACCACGTACGCCGGATCGACCGGGAACACCGCGATCTCCCGCAACCGCGCCAGTGACGGGACGGCGGGGTCCCATACGGTCAGCCCGTAGATCCCGTCGCCCCCGGAGACGGCCACCGTGCGCTCACCTGGCAACCGCAGGCTGCTGCCCCCGGTCAGCGTGACCGTGCCATCGACCGGGCGGCCGTCCAGCGACACCCCGTCCGCACCGGCCGCGGTCAGCTTCAAGCCGTCCGAGCCGCTCGCGTCCCACCGTCCGGGCACGCCCTCGACCGTCTGCGCCGACCCGGTGATCGTCGCGAGCCGGACCACCCCGGCCTTCCCGAGATGCCCGGCGATCTCGTCCCAGCGGCCACGCCGCCACGCCTCATAGTCCGCTTCCGCGCGTTTTTCGAGCATGATCGGACAGTAACCGCGCACCTTGCGCTTCGGTCAAACCCCGTTGCCAATCGGCAACAAAGCGGCGACGGCGAAGCTGCCGGTAGGCGATGCGGAGGGCCTCGATATTCTGGCTCGCGCGACAGAAGATCATCCAGAGACGGGGTGTGGCCGGCCCGGAGCCTCGGGGAGCGCGAGGGTTCTTTCCGCGCGCCGGGCCTCATGGTCTCCGGTGTCACACGCCGGGATGAGGACAGGTTCCGAAGGCCGACAGGGGAGGTGCCGGAAGCCGGTGAGCAGGCAGGTGAAGGTGTCGATGGGCACGTGGAGCACGTCGTTCGGCATGGAGCGGCCGGCCGGTCTGGAGCAGACGCTGAAGGTGGCCGCGGCGTTCGGCTTCGACGGCGTGGAGCTCGCGGGGTTCGCCGGCCATGTGATGATCGAGCGCTATGCCGAGCCCGCCGCCCGTCGCGCGCTGGCGGTCATGCTGGACGACCTGGGCCTGGAGCCGGTGCTGCTGGCGCCGGCGCCGCATGGGCCGATCGCCGGCCTCCCGCCCTGGCCTGTGGCCGAGGACGGCGAGGTCGTCGCGCTGCACGAGAAGTGGTGGGCGGAGTTCTTCGGGCTCGCCGCCGAGCTGGGCATCAGCAGGATGCGCGTCGATCCCGGGATGCGTGGTCCTCTGCCCTACGGCGTGGATCATCGCCGGGTGTGGGACGGCGTGGTGGGGATGTTCGGCCGGCTCGCCGAGCGGGGGGCGGACAGCGGTTGTTCGGTGTTGTGGGAGGTGGAGTCGGGGCAGCCGTTCAACAAGCCGAGCCAGATCGTCCGGTTGCTCGACGACGTCGGCCATCCCAACCTCAGCCTCCTGTACGACACGGGCCACTTCCACGCCGCCGCGGTGAGCGGGCACAACCAGGTGCAGCCGGAGGAGGTGCTGCCGGGCGGGCAGGTGGAGCTGGTGCGGCGGCTACGCGGCCGCATCGGGCACGTGCACCTGTGCGACACCGACGGTGATGTGGCCCGCAATCTCTTCTCGCGGAAGATCGGCTTCGGCAAGGGCATCGTGGACTTCGCGGAGCTGCTGCCCGTGCTGGCCGACTGCTATCAGGGGGAGTGGTGGTGCGTCGACGTGATCCCGTTCGGCTCGGACGTGTGGGGCGACCTGTGGGACGGGCGCGCCTTCGTCCATGACGTCGTGGCCCGTCACGTAGGTGCGGCGACCTGACTGTGACGCGGGTGCCGGGAAAGCCGGCGCTTGATCAACTTGATCGGGGATCTGTAGGGTTGGGGGCTTTCCTCCCCACCCCCCACCCGGGAGCGCCTCATGCGCCGCCATCGTTTCGGCCGGCTCGCCGCCGGTTTCGCGGCCCTCTACCTGGCCGCCGTGATCGTGCTCGCCGCCGTCGGACTGGCCGGCGGCGACTTCGTCCCGCTGTGGCGGGTCGTCGCGGACCCGGGCGGATACCTGGCGGACGAGATCGGGGCGTGGCCGTGGCTGCCCGCCCTGCTGGTGCCGATCGCGGCGGTGCAGGCGTGGGCGTATCGGGAGGTGTTGCGCGGGCGGCTGCGCGGGGAGCCGGCGCGGCACGGCCGGGAGGTGCGGCTGCTGCGGGTCGCTCTGTACGCCATGGCCGGGTACGTCCTTATGTGGCGACTGCCGATCCCCTACCTGTGGTGGACGTCGCCGGTCGCCGCCGTGATCGAGCTCGTGGCGATCTGGCTGTTCTTCCGCGTGCTGCGGGGCTCCACCCGCCGCTGGCCACGGGTGCTCATGCTCGTGACCGGCACGCTCAGCGTGGTGCACGACGTCGTCACCACCCTCGCCTACCAGACGGACACCTTCCTGTTCGCCGGGCAGGACTGGACGTGGGCGCTGGACGTCCTGTGGTCGGTGTGGCTGGTGTCGCTGCTGGTGGCGCAGGCGCGGGATCCGCGCTGGAGCGGCGCGACGGTACGGGCCGGCGTGCTCGCGGTCCTGCTCTCGCTCCTTTCGTCCGGCTCGGTGTCGATCGTGGCGTTCGGCAGCTCGGACGCGGTGCCCTGGAAGCTGCTGATTCCCTCGCTGCTCGGCGCGGTTTCGGTCTTCTCGCTGGTCTGGTGGGCGCGGTCGGCGCACGACCTGGGCACGCTCCAGCCTCCCCCGCGCCGGACGGAGCCCGTGCGGGCGCGCGCCAGGTGGTGGCCGCTGCCGGCCGTGGCGATCGTGCTTCCGCTGGTCCCCGCGGCCGTCAACCTCGCGCGGGGAGTGCCGTTCTGGCTCGGGCCGAAGAACGTGCTGGGCGACGCGGTACGCGAGTACACCGGGGCGCAGGCCACCGCGTACTGGGTCGCGCTCGACCTCCTCGTCGGCGTCGGCGCGCCGGCGGTGCTGATCCTCATCGCGGTACGGCGGCGGACGCGCACGTTGCTGCGCGCCACGACGCTGAGCCTGTTCCTGCTGGGCGGCGCCGGCGCCGTGAGCGCGTTCACCTCGCAGCACTCCGCCTTCTTCGGGGAGCTGTGGCTCTATCCGGAAAGCCTCTACCTCCAGCCGGGCGCCACCGTCCCCTACGAGGGCGCCCAGCTCCTGTCGCCCGGCATCTCCCCGCTCTGGTACGCCCTCGCGCTCACCGCTTCCGGCCTCCTCCTGCTCCTGCTGTACGCCGCCCCGCCCGCCCACCGCGTCCGTCACCACGTCCTGCTCGCGGCGCTCGCCTCGGCCATGGCCTTGTGCCTGCTGCCCGCGGCGGACCTGGCCCGCGGCCCCGCCACGGACTGCGTCCTGCCCGAGCCGTGGGAGATCGACATGGGTGAGGCGGAGCCGCGCGAGCTGACGGCCGAGCAGCAGTTCGTGTGCTCCCTGCGCGGGAACTCCGGCGCGCAGGGGGCCCTGCACGTGTTCCCCGACACCACGCCCGACCAGGTCGTGCTCGCCTACGGGCGCCGCCTGTGCGGCGTCCACACGCGCAACGACCCACGGGAGCTGGCCCGGCTGAGGATCGACCGCGCGTCCCTCGCCTACCCTCTGGCCGGTATCTGTCCCAGCGCCGCCGCCATCGTCCAGGCCGCGAGGGACAAGCAGGACCAGGAGATCGCGGCGATGCAGGCCGACTCCCAAGCCTTGTGCGACGCCACGCCGCGCCACCGTCCGCGCATCAAGCCGGCCCGGGCGATCCGGATCAAGGAGCCGCAGTGGACCGACTACGGGGTGCTGCAGACCTATGAGGGCGGAGAAGAGGAGGAGACCGAGCCGGACATGGACCCCGGCAACGGGCTGGTCTCCTCCGCGCGCGGCACCCTGGCCGTCATGACCCACCCGGACTTCGACCTCTGCGTCACCCTGGAGACCTACACCCGGCGGCCGCCCGTCGAGACCAAGGGCTGGGACAAGGTGGTCGAGGTCGGCTACGACAGCCCCGGCGGCGAGATCGTCTTAGCCGACACCCTCAGCGGCACCGAGCTGCCCAACCTCGCCCTCAACGGGCGCAAGGGGCACTACCGCATCCGCGTGCACCACGCCTGGTTCCCCTGGAAGGGCGAGGAGCAGAGCGGGCAGCGGCTGCTCATCATGGCGTATCCCGGCAAGGGCGACAAGGAGCTCGTCTACCGGAAGTGACCTGGTGGTAAGGCCAGGTGGCACGTCACGGCAGCATCTCCAGAGATCAACCGTTCGGCCGATGGGGTCATGGACTCGCGGCCGATGCCGGCGGCGATCCGGCACCACAAGATCGACTCCATGGCACACGACAACCCCTTCCGGGCGCGGAGAAGGCCGATCCTCCTGGCCGCCGCCGCGGGACTGCTCGCCCTCACGGCCTCCCTCGTCTCCGCCCCGGCCCCCGTAGCCGCCGCGGCACCCGGCACGCCGTACCTCCCGAAACCGACCGGCCCCTACCGGGTCGGCACGACCTCCCTGCACCTGACCGACACCTCCCGCCCCGACCCGTGGGTTCCCGCGGCCAAGGCCAGGCAGCTCATGGTCTCCCTGTGGTACCCGACCGCGGCGCGTGCCGGGCGGCGCGCGCCGTACGTCACCCCCAGGGAATCCGAGCTGCTCCTGAAGGGCTCGGGAATCAAGGAGCTGGAGAACGTACCGCCCAAGGCACTCAGCCGGACGCGGACGAACGCCCTCACCGACGCCGAGCCGTCGGGACGCCGGCGCAGCCTGCCGCTCGTGGTGCTGTCGCCCGGCTTCACCTGGCCGCGCAGCTCCCTCACCGGCCTGGCCGAGGACCTGGCGAGCAGGGGATACGTGGTGGCCGGCATCGACCACACCTACGAGAACTTCGCCACCACCTTCCCTGACGGACGGGTCGCCACCTGCGCCGCCTGCGCGCAGGTCAACGACGACGACTTCGGCCAGAAGGTCGTCCGGAGCCGGGCCATCGACATCCCCTTCGTGCTCGACCAGCTGACCGGCCCGCACGCCAAGTGGAAGGGCGGCGCGCTGATCGACCCCGCCCGGATCGCGATGGCGGGCCAGTCCATCGGAGGGGCCGCCACCCCGGAGACCATGGTGCGGGACGCCCGGGTCCGTGCCGGGATCAACCTGGACGGCAGCCTGTTCCTCCCCATCCCCGGGACCGGACTGGCGCGACCCTTCCTGCTGATGGGCGCCCCCTCGGGTGACAGCACCTGGAAGCGCGACTGGGAGCACCTGACCGGGTGGAAGCGCTGGCTGGTGGTGAAGGGGGCGCTGCACCCGTCCTTCACCGACTACGACATGCTGCTCCAGCAGCTCGGCGCGGATCTCGGCGGCGGCCTGAAGGGAACCCGCTCGCTGGACCTCACCCGCCAGTACGTCGCCGCCTTCTTCGACCTGCACCTGCGCGGCAAGCCGCAACCCCTGCTGGACAAGCCTTCCCCGCGCTACCCCGAGGTCCGATTCTGCGCACCGCCGACCAGGAACTGCTGATGCTCCAGACGACGGCCGGGGGCCGCGCCTGCGCGTCCCGTACCGGCACGACCTGCCATGGGGACCCCGCCCCGACCGCCGTGCGGATCGTGGTGTTCGCAGGGCGGTGCGGAATCAGCCGTGACCGGCGACCGGCCCGGAATCGGCGTCGAGCGCGTCGAGGACCGCGTCGCCGTTCTCCTTCGCCCACTCGGTCAGTACGTGGATCGGCTCGATCAGCGTCGCCCCGAGGGGGGTGAGCTCGTACTCCACGCGGGGCGGCACCTCGGCATACGCGTGGCGGCGGACGAGGCCGTGCGACTCGAGCCGCCGAAGCGTCTGCGTGAGCACCTTGCGGGAGATACCGCCGATCAGCTCGACCAGCTCGCCATGGCGCACCGGGCCTTTGCTGAGGCCGTAGAGCACGACCACCGTCCACTTGTCGGCGATCAGCTCGACCGCCATGCGCGCAGGACAGTCGGCGAGAAAGGGATCGCCGGGACCGAATCCGCTCATGGCGCCAAAGGTACCTGCTGGTTCCTGTCGGACACCTAGCCTGGGTTCTCTCCCCCTCTACTCCTTCGAACTCAGGAGAGTCATGCGAGTCATCACCCAGCAGGCACTCGGCGGTCCCGAGGTGCTCACCATCGTGGACGCGCCCGAGCCCCGGCCTCTGCCGACCGAGGTTCTCGTCCGGGTCAAGGCGATCGGGCTGAACCCGCTGGAGGCGCGCCTGCGCGCGGGGGAGTTCCCGCTGATCGGCGAGCCGCCGTTCATCCTCGGCTGGGACATCAGCGGCGTGGTCGAAGAGGAGCCGCGGACATGGCGGTTCAGGCCCGGCGACGAAGTGTTCGGCATGCCGCTCTTCCCCCGGGCCGCCAACGCGTACGCCGAAGTCGTGTCTGCTCCGGCGCTGCACCTGGCGCGCAAGCCCGCGTCGCTCTCGCACGCCGAGGCCGCGGCGTTGCCCGTCGTCGGGCTGACGGCGTGGCAGGGCCTGGCCGACCTCGCGGGCGTGAGCGTCGGCGACCGCGTCCTGATCCACGGCGGAGGTGGCGGGGTCGGCCACGTCGCCGTCCAGATCGCTCAAGCGCTCGGCGCGTACGTGATGGCGACCGCCGGCCCAAGCAAGCGGGAGTTCGTCGAGGGGCTCGGCGCCGACGAAGTGATCGATTACACGACGGTCGACTTCGCCGAGGTGCTCCGCGACGTCGACGTCGTGTTCGACACGATCGGCGGCGACACCGCCGAGCGGTCGCTCGCGGTGCTCCGCCCCGGAGGGCACCTGGTGACGGCGGTCGCCGAGGAGGACTCCGAGCTCGTCGCCAGGTTCGAGGCGGCGGGCATGCGCTTCAGCGGCATCGCGGTCGACCCGGATCCGGTCGCCCTGCGACGGCTCGTCGAACTCGTCGAGCAGGGCCGGCTCCGGGTCCACGTACAGGAGACGTTCCCGTTCGAACGCGTCGCCGACGCGCACCGGCTGCTCGACGGCG
>NZ_JAATEP010000130.1:0-3326 GCF_012034275.1 Nonomuraea composti
CGGTCACCGCGCCGCCCGGGGCGGTCCAGGAGGTAAGCCGACCAGCATGGTCGTAAGTGTAGGTGTTGGCTCCTGCTCCTGCGGTGCCTGTAGTGGTTTTGGTGGTGAGATTGTCGTCTTTGTCCCACCCGTAAGCGATCTTGGCGAGCTGGGTGCCCGAGCCGTTCGTCAGCGTCTGGCTCCTGACCCGGTCCATGTCGTCGTACTCGAGGGTTTGGGTACTGGCCGTGCCGCTGGTGGCGGTGATGGTCTTCAGCCGGCTGGCCAGGTCGTAGCCGTAGGTGAGGGTGCGGCTGGTGACCGGGTCGGTGGCGGTCTTGAGCCGATTGGCGGTGTCGTAGGTGAAGGTGGCGGTGCCGGAGGCGTCGATACGCTGGAGCGGAGCGCCGAGCCCGTCGTAGGTGTAGGCGGTCTCCTGCATGGTGCCACGGGAGACCTTCAGGGGCAGGCCGCGGTCATTGTAGTCAATGGTCAGGTCACCGGCGGCAGTGCGGCGGCCGGCCAGGTCGTAGCCGAACGTGCGCTCGGCCGTGGCGGCGCCACCGCCCGCACCACTCTCCTTGGTGAGCCGGCCCAGATCGTCGAAGGTACGGTCGATGCGCACCCCGCCGGGCTGGATGGTAGCGGTCGGGCGGCCGGCCGCGTCGTAGATGTGCGTCCAGGTACGGTCGGCCTCATCCGGGTGCTGACTGGTGGCGGGCTCTATGACCTTCTCGGCCAGGCCGAGGCTGTTGTAACCGGTCCAGGTGACGTTGCCGCGCCCGTCGGTGATCCGGGTACGTGCGCCGGTGGCGTCGTAGCCGAAACTGGTCGTGATCGACTCGGTGGCCGTGACCGGTTCGACGAGGGAAGTGAGCCGGTTCAGCGCGTCGAAGGTCTGCCGGGTGACGTGACCCTCCGGTGAGGTGGCGCTGACCTGGTTGCCTGCCAGGTCGTAGCCGTACCCGTAGGTGCGCAGTTCCGTCTCGACGGTGCCGTCGGTCTTCAGGTGCACGTCCTTGGCCGTGGTCTTGCGGCCGGCCAGGTCGTATGCGGCGATGCTGGCGTTACGGTTCGGGTCGGTGCTCTGGGTCAGGCGACCAGCCAAGTCGTACGTCATGGTGCTGGTGCCTGCCGGGTCGGTCACCTTGGTGATCTCACCAGCCGCGTTGACCTCGAAGCTGGTGGTCTTGGTGGCCGTGCCCTGGCCGGGGACGATCTGCTTGATCAGCCGGCCGGCGTCGTCGTACTCCATCTTGGTGGTGTAGGCGGCGCTGGCGGGCTTGCGCTCGATCTGGGTGGCGGTGATCTGCCTGCCCAGGTCGTCGTAGGTGGCCGTGGTCCGGGCGCCGGTCGGATCGACGGTGGCGAGCTTTTCGCCGGCCATGGTGTACTCGATCACCCGTGTGCCGGGCGTCTGGCCGTCGGCGGGGGCGGGGTCGGTGACGCGGACCTGCCGGCCGAGTTGGTCATAGTCGTAGGTGGTGACGTTGCCGAGCGGGTCGGTGCTGCTGATGAGCTGTCCGGCCTTGTCGTAGGCATGCTCGACGGTCGAGGTGAGCGCGCTGCCGCCGGGCGGAGTGTAGGCGGGTGCGGTGGTGCTGGTCAGCCGGTCGGCCTTGTCATAGACCGAGGTGACGGTGCGTCCTTCTGCGTCGCGCTGGTGGGTCTGGTTGCCGACTGTGTCGTAGCCGACCAGCGCCGTCGGACGGGCCGGAGCAGCGGTGCCGTTCTTGTCCACCTGCACCTGGGGCGCCTTGGTCTCCACCAGCCGGTCCGCGATGTCGTAGCGCAGCGTGGTGGTGTAGTCGGCGGCGTTCGCACCGGCGGCGTTGCCGCGCGGATCCGTAGCGGCGACGGGCAATCCGCGGTCGTCGTAGTCGGTGGTGGTGACGATGTCCTGGGCGCCGTTCTCGACGGTCTGCTTCGTCTGCTGGTTCAGCTTGTTGTAGGCGAAGCTGGTGGTTTCGGTGCGGCCGCCACCAGCCGCAGTGCGGGTGGTCGTGGTGACGTTGCCGTTGGCGTCGTAGCCGAATGCGGTGACCCGCTCCAGCCCGTCCGGATCCAGCACCTGAGCGGTCAGCCGGCTGGCCTGGTCGTAGTCGAAGAGCGTGACGAGCTCTGCGCCGTTCGCCTGGATGCCGTTGATCTGCACGGTCAGGTTGCCGGCCGGGTCGTACTCCTCGGCCTTGATGAGCACATCGCGGGGTGTGGCAGTGGGGCTGTTCAGCTTGGCCCCGACCGCGATCTGCTCCTTGAGCCGGTTGTCCGTCCAGTAGGTGTTCTTGGAGGTGCGGCCCATCACGTCCACGATCGAAACCAGGCGCCCGCCCGGGTCGTAGCTGCGGGTTTCCAGCAGGACGTCCTTGGCCGCCTGCGGATTGACCGGGCTGCCGGTCCATCCCTTCAGCGTGCTGGTGTACAGCTCGCCGCGTTCGGTGTAGGTCTGCTCGATGACGGTGCCGCGGGCGTCGGTGGTGCGGACGACCTGGCCACGGTGGTTCCACTCCTGCCGGGCGAGGCCGCCTTCGGGGCCGGTGACGGAGTCCTGGCGGCCGTGCGCGTCGTAGGTGTAGGTGGTGGTGCGCTCCGGGTCGCCGCCGGTCAGGTCGGCGATCGTCTGCGTCAGCGGGTTGCCGTCCGGGTCGTAGGTGGTGCGGGTCTGCGCCGTGTGGGTGACGCCGCTGATCTCGTTCTTCACTCCAGGGGCGGTGCTGGAGGTCAGGCGGTTCCAGCCGTCGTAGGCGAAGGTGGTCTTCGCGCCGTCCGGGACCGCGTCCGAGATGCGCGTGCTGACGATCATGCGGCCCAGCACGTCGTGGTCCAGCTTGGTGACCGCCCCTTCGGGGTTGGTCTGCTCGGCCAGATCACCGGCCGCGGTGTAACGGTAGGTCCAGGTGTTGCCGCGGGCGTCGGTCTTGCTCTTCGTCAGTCCGGCCGGGGTGGTGCCGCCGCCCACCGCCGCTTCAGTGCCGTCGGTGTAGGCGATGCTTTCTGAGCGGCCCTGCGGGAAGTCGTCCGTCGCCGGGGTGGTGATCTTGGTCTGCTCGCCGAAGCTGTTGTATTCGGTGGTGGTGGCGTGGGTGGGGTCGGTGTCGCTGGCCGAGCGGCCGTCCCGGTAAGCGGTCACCTGGTCGTTGCGCGGGTCGAACGGGTCGTTCTCGTTGACGTGGTACGTCCAGTATTCGATCGCGCACTCCCCCGGTGCCCGGCAGTACTGCCGGCCCAGGGTGTTGCCGCGCTTGTCCTGGTAGATCTCGTTGGCGATGTCGTTCTTGTCGATCACCTTGGTCAGGAAGCCGGCCTGGTCGTACTCGTGCCAGGTGGTCTTCCCGAGTTGGTCGGTG
>NZ_JAATEP010000131.1:0-3157 GCF_012034275.1 Nonomuraea composti
TGCTTTGTGGTCAAGTCCTCGGCCTATTAGTACCGGTCAGCTCCACACGTTACCGCGCTTCCACCTCCGGCCTATCAACCCGGTCGTCTACCGGGAGCCTTACCCCCTCACAGGGTGGGAGACCTCATCTCAAGGCGAGCTTCCCGCTTAGATGCTTTCAGCGGTTATCCCTTCCGAACGTAGCCAACCAGCCGTGCACCTGGCGGTACAACTGGCACACCAGAGGTTCGTCCGTCCCGGTCCTCTCGTACTAGGGACAGCCCCTTTCAAGTCTCCTACGCGCGCAGCGGATAGGGACCGAACTGTCTCGCGACGTTCTAAACCCAGCTCGCGTACCGCTTTAATGGGCGAACAGCCCAACCCTTGGGACCTACTCCAGCCCCAGGATGCGACGAGCCGACATCGAGGTGCCAAACCATCCCGTCGATATGGACTCTTGGGGAAGATCAGCCTGTTATCCCCGGGGTACCTTTTAGCCGTTGAGCGACACCGCTTCCACACGCCGATGCCGGATCACTAGTCCCAGCTTTCGCTCCTGCTCGACCCGTCAGTCTCACAGTCAAGCTCCCTTGTGCACTTACACTCAACACCTGATTGCCAACCAGGCTGAGGGAACCTTTGGGCGCCTCCGTTACCCTTTAGGAGGCAACCGCCCCAGTTAAACTACCCACCAGACACTGTCCCCGATCCGGATCACGGACCAGAGTTAGACGTTCAAAACGACCAGAGTGGTATTTCACCAATGACTCCACCCGAACTAGCGTCCGAGCTTCCCAGTCTCCCACCTATCCTACACAAGACGCTCCAAACGCCAATGTCAAGCTGTAGTGAAGGTCCCGGGGTCTTTCCGTCCTGCTGCGCGTAACGAGCATCTTTACTCGTAGTGCAATTTCGCCGGGTCTGCGGTTGAGACAGCGGGGAAGTCGTTACGCCATTCGTGCAGGTCGGAACTTACCCGACAAGGAATTTCGCTACCTTAGGATGGTTATAGTTACCACCGCCGTTTACCGGCGCTTAAGTTCTCACCTTCGCCACATTGCTGCGGCTAAGCGGTCCCCTTAACGTTCCGGCACCGGGCAGGCGTCAGTCCGTATACATCGTCTTACGACTTCGCACGGACCTGTGTTTTTAGTAAACAGTCGCTTCCCCCTGGCCACTGCGACCCCCACCAGCTCCAAACGCAAGGTTTTTCACCAGCAGAGGTCCCCCTTCTCCCGAAGTTACGGGGGCAATTTGCCGAGTTCCTTAACCACAGTTCACCCGATCGCCTTAGTATTCTCTACCTGACCACCTGAGTCGGTTTAGGGTACGGGCCGCCACAACACTCACTAGAGGCTTTTCTCGGCAGCATAGGATCATCCACTTCACCACAATCGGCTCGGCATCACATCTCAGGCACATGGAACGCGGATTTGCCTACGTTCCGCCCTACATGCTTACCCCAGGACAACCATCGCCTGGGCTGGACTACCTTCCTGCGTCACCCCATCGCTTACCTACTACCCAATCAGGCCGAGCGTTCACCCTGACGGTCGTCCCGAAGGACAACCCGAGTTAAGGACTCTTAGTATCAAGGGGTTCAGTATGGGCGCATTGAAGCGGGTACGGGAATATCAACCCGTTGTCCATCGACTACGCCTGTCGGCCTCGCCTTAGGTCCCGACTTACCCTGGGCGGATTAGCCTGGCCCAGGAACCCTTGGTCATCCGGCGCGAGGGTTTCTCACCCTCGATTCGCTACTCATGCCTGCATTCTCACTCGCACAGCCTCCACAACTAGATCACTCTGCTGCTTCACCGGCTGCACGACGCTCCCCTACCCACCAACAACACAAAGCTGTCAGTGCCACGACTTCGGCGGTGTACTTGAGCCCCGCTACATTGTCGGCGCAGAATCACTTGACCAGTGAGCTATTACGCACTCTTTCAAGGGTGGCTGCTTCTAAGCCAACCTCCTGGTTGTCTCTGCGACTCCACATCCTTTCCCACTTAGCACACGCTTAGGGGCCTTAGTCGGTGATCTGGGCTGTTTCCCTCTCGACTACGAACCTTATCGCCCGCAGTCTCACTGCCACGCTCTCACTTACCGGCATTCGGAGTTTGGCTGACGTCAGTAACCTTGTCGGGCCCATCGGCCATCCAGTGCTCTACCTCCGGCAAGAAACACGCAACGCTGCACCTAAATGCATTTCGGGGAGAACCAGCTATCACGGAGTTTGATTGGCCTTTCACCCCTACACACAGATCATCCCCCAGGTTTTCAACCCTGGTGGGTTCGGTCCTCCACCCAGTCTTACCTGAGCTTCAACCTGCCCATGCGTAGATCACCCCGCTTCGGGTCTACAGCATGCGACTCAAACGCCCTCTTCAGACTCGCTTTCGCTACGGCTCCCCCACACGGGTTAACCTCGCCACACACCATAACTCGCAGGCTCATTCTTCAAAAGGCACGCAGTCACATCACACACCAGCAAGCTGATGTAAGCTCCTACGGCTTGTAGGCACACGGTTTCAGGTACTATTTCACGACCCCTCACCGGGGCACTTTTCACCTTTCCCTCACGGTACTCGTGCACTATCGGTCATCAGGGAGTATTTAGGCTTACCAGGTGGTCCTGGCAGATTCACACAGGATTCCTCGAGCCCCGTGCTACTTGGGATCCCCTCCAACAGTCGACAAGGTTTCGCCTACCCGGCTCTCACGGTCTACGGCAGCCCTTCCCAGAGCTTTCAACTACCCCATCGATTTATCACTGTTCGAAGCAGCGGCAGCCACTTCAAGAAGGTCCCACGACCCCGGACATGCAACGCCTGCCGGCTATCACACACGCCCGGTTTAGCCTCATCCGCTTTCGCTCACCACTACTCACGGAATCACTCTTGTTTTCTCTTCCTACGGGTACTGAGATGTTTCACTTCCCCGCGTTACCACCAACCGCCCTATACATTCAGGCGGAGGCAACACCACATGACTGGTGCTAGGTTTCCCCATTCGGACATCCCCGGATCAACGTCTGGTTGGCGACTCCCCGAGGCTTAACGCAGCCTCCCACGTCCTTCATCGGCTCCTGATGCCAAGGCATCCACCGTGTGCCCTAAAAAACTTGGCCACAAAGATGCTCGCGTCCACTATGCAAATCTCAAACAACAAACAGCAA
>NZ_JAATEP010000132.1:0-3137 GCF_012034275.1 Nonomuraea composti
CACCCCGACGCTGGGGCTGGTCAAGCTGCGGGCCAGCCAGATCAACGGGTGCGCGTACTGCGTGGACATGCACACCCGGGACATGAAGCAGGCGGGGGAGAGCGATGAACGGCTCTGGATGGTGGCGGCGTGGCGTGAGGCCGCGGTGTTCACCGCAGCCGAGCGGGCCGCGCTGGCCCTGGCGGAGGAGGCGACCCGGCTGGCCGACCGCGCCGAGGTGTCCGACGCGGTGTGGCAGCAGGCGGCCGAGCACTACAGCGAGGAGCAGCTCGCCCTGCTCTTGGTCGCCATCGGCATGATCAACAACTGGAACCGGATCCTCGTGGGCGCCCGGATCACGCCGGGCACGTGATGCGAGGTGAGCGTTTCCAGCGGGCGGGCATCGCCCACTGGAAACGCACCTGATCTGTGGCGGACGCTGCCAGGGCGGGCGGCTCACAGCCGGTCCACACCTCGGGATCGACGATGCCGCGCGCCCTGCGGGCGGCCGGGATCACCATGGTCGAACGGCGCCGCCGGAAGCCCCGCTGTGATCACTGCAAGGCCGTAAGGGTGGGTCTGCTGAACGCGGGCCCTGGCTTCGTGGTGCACGACGATCGGTCGGCGGTCGTTCACGGTAGCGGCTTCGAAGCATCGGCAGCCGACGGGTCGCAGGCGGTGGATCAGGTAGCTGAGGCGGGCCGCGGATTCAGACCAGGCGGACGAACGGGTGGCACCACCGTGTCGCACTCCGAGGGGTCGGCGGGATCAAGCCTGGAGGTGGCTTCGAGGAGGGCGTCCAGCCTGTCCCGTGCAGCCAAGAGGTCGGCCGCGGCAGCGCTGAGCCGTTCCCGTTCGCGGTGCAGGTCGGGGAGCATTCCGGCGCAGGACGGTGTCAGCCCCTCGCCGTCATCGGTCATGCAGGGCAGCACCTCGCCGATCGTCGTGGTGCTGAGCCCGGCGGCGAGCATGAGACGAATGCCTCGCACCGTGGCGACGTCCTCCTTGCGAAACTCCCGATACCCGCTGGGCCGCCGCAGCGGCCGGAGCAGGCCTTGCTCCTCGTAGTAACGCAACGAGCGCACGCTAGCGCCCGTGAGCCGGGACAGCTCTCCGATCTGCATGTGACAACCGCCACTTCGAGTTGACTCTCACGCCGGTGTGAGAGTCCAGCCTATGGGCATGACAGAACAGCATTCATCCGGACAGGACAGCACCGCGATCACCGTCGTCGGCTTGGGACCGATGGGATCGGCGCTGGCACAGACGCTTCTTGATAGGGGCCGATCCCTCACGGTCTGGAACCGTACCGCCGGCAAGGCCGACGCTCTGGTCGCCAAGGGGGCGCACCGCGCGGCCACCATCGCCGAGGCCGTGGCCGCGAGCCCTGTCACGATCACGTGCCTCAACGACTACGCGACCATGTACCAGGTCTTTGATTCCACCGACGGTGCGTTTCAGGGTCGTACGCTGGTGAATCTCACCTCGGGAACGCCGGCAGAAGCTCGCATGACGGCGGACTGGGCGGCCGAACGCGACCTCGGCTATCTCGATGGCGCGATCATGGTGCCCCCGCCACTCGTCGGCCGGCCTGAATCGGTCCTCCTGTATGCCGGGCCACGGGAAGTCTTCGACCGGCACCGGGCGACCCTGGCGCTGCTGGGCGATCCCCGGCACCTTGGCACCGATCCGGGCCTGGCGGTGCTGCTCAACACGGCACTGCTCGAGATGATGTACGCGACCCTGAACGGTTTCCTGCACGGCGCCGCCCTGGTCGGCTCGGCGAACGTGTCCGCGTCCGAGTTCGCCGAACTCGCGCTGGGCTGGTTCATGCCCGTGGTGCTGGACCCTGCGAGCCTCGCCGAACAAGCGGCGAACCTGGACGAGGGCGCATACCCCGGCGACCTCGGAACCATGCAGATGAACCTGAACGCGCTGGAGCATATCGTCCGCACCAGTGTCGAGCAGGGCGTCCACTCTGACCAGCCACGGTTGATGAAAGAACTCGCCGAACACGCGATCGCTCAGGGGCACGGCACTGAGAACTATTTCGCCATGTTCGAGATCTTCAAGAGAGGCCGAGGGCCGATGCCCGGCGGTGGCCGGTAATTGATGGGCCCATGCTCCGACAGGAGCCACGCACGGCTCTCGCGCGTCAGCCCGAGATGAGAAGAGCCACCACCCCGACTCTCAAGTGCGCAAGGGCAATCCTCCACACCCGGGAGGTCCCGGCGATGGCCTGACCCAACCGACCCCGCTGGTCTGGACCCGGCGACGGCTACCGCTTCTCCACCTCACCCGGCGACCGGATCACCCACGAACGCTCCCGCCTGCGTACCGAGCTGACCCTAGGCGGCGCTGACCTGCTCACCAAGGCGTGGGCTTCGTGCACCCCCGCCGTTACTCCTCCGACACCGGCCACGATCCAGGCGTCCAGATCGGTGACGGCGGGAATGAGGAAGGTGGAGAACGTCGGCCAGGCGTCCACCTCGCTCCAGCCGAACACCGGCGCGGTCTGCGGTGGCCGCAGGTAGACCTGCTTGACTTTCTCCACCGGCACGTTGACCGTCTGCAAGGCCTTGAGCAGCAGATACTCGCTGGTGCCGCGGTGCCCGACAGCGACGCCGTGCCCAGCGAGGCACGGGCTCCCTGGAGCAGGAGGCCCGCATCGGCCGCTACCGGCCATCACCGAGCTGGGCCAGCTCTCCTTCCACCGGCGTGGCCCGCACGCGCCAAAATCCCCGCTCCGGCGCTTTCGCCAGTTCCGGGCCTGAGCCGGCGGTTCATCCGGCGGCGAGCTGGGCGCCCGGATGGTGGCGGCGCCGGACTGGGCGAGCCAGTCGGCAAGGATGCGCAGGCCGAGATGGATGACGCGCAGGGCCTCGATGCCGGCGTGCCAGCGTTTCGCCGTCTCGGCGATCTTCGGGCTTAGCCGGGCGGTCTCGTCGTCGGTCAACTGCTCATCACAAATAGTATACCGGACAGAACATGAATTCTGTTGGGTATAGGAGGAGTGCTGCGTCGCCGTGCCGTCGTCCGGGCGCCCCTCCCTCTCCGCCGCCTGGTCTTCGTGGACGGAGCCCGGCTCACCGCTATGGGGAGGCCGGCTTGAGAGGTCTTGTAGGGTCGGCCGTCGATGAGCTGGATGCCTGTTGAGT
>NZ_JAATEP010000133.1:0-2572 GCF_012034275.1 Nonomuraea composti
GCTTCGATGCGAGCTTCCTGTCCGACGAGTACGCGCGGACCGGCACGTCCATTCCCGACCTGGAATTCATCGGCGTCTGTACGATGACCGAGGCCGCCCGGTTCCTGCCCGCCGCCCCGCGCACGCTCGCCGGCTGCTGCGCGGTCGCCGACATCCTGCTCGACAACCAGCATGACGCGCTCATCGACGCCCGCGCCGCGGCCGAGCTGTTACGCCACTACCTGCGGCTGTCGCAGCCCCACGCGCCGTGGGCGGCTTCCCTCTCGGCGGCCGCCGCACTCGCCTGGCTGGCCGTGCCCGGCAGCACCGCCACTCCGGTACGGCGTGGTGTGTCGGCCGAACGCGACAGTCACTTCCTGGCCCGGCTGCTGGACCGGATGCCGCGCGCGGCCGACACCGTCCAGGCCGACCCGTACTTCGCCCTGCTCGACCAGGTGCTGCTGGACCACCACATCTCGGCCATCGAGGCCGACACGCTGATCGCCCTGGCCGCCCGCCTGGATCTCAGCCGCGCCGACGCCATCGCCCTGCATCACCAGTACCTCGACGCGCTGGCCCACGCGGCCAAGGCGGACGGCGTCGTCACCGCGGCGGAGCGCCGCGAACTCGACCTCGTCGCCGCCCTGCTCGCGCTACTGCCCGGCGCGGTCGACCAAGCCCTGCACCATGCCGGACCACCTCGTCACCTCGCCGCGACGGGAGGCTTCCGGCTACGACCGGGCGACCTCGTCGTGTTCACCGGGGACATGGCCGGCGGTCGCGAGATGTGGGAGGAACGGGCCCGCCAGGCCGGCTACGTCCCGCACCCCGACGTCACCAAGAAGGTCCGCCTGCTGGTCGCCGCCGACCCCGACACCATGTCGGGCAAGGCGCGCAAGGCCCGCGCCTACGACATCCCCATCGTCACACCCGACGCCTTCGCCCGCCTGGCCGTTCCAGGCGTACAGTAACGCGTTCCGCGTTCGCGCTGCCGTGTACGCCTGCGCCTGTTCAGGCTGCCGGGCCCGCATCGAAAGACGTCACAACACAAGCGCTCGACGCACGCCCCGCAAGTCACAGCATCTCGCGGATGTTCAGCGCGCTCGCGAGTCGCGAGGCGGTGCGCCTGGGCCGGCCGGCTCCTGCGGGAAGGGGGTCTGGTCGAGGGGAGCGACTCCGTCCGCTGCCTCGGTGGCGACGGCGACGGCGCGGGACACGTCGGGCTTGTCGAGGCTGGTACGGAGGGTGACCGGCTTGAGCAGGACGGCGGCGAGGATGCCGAGGGCGGCCACAGCTGCACAGACGAGGAAGATGCGCCCGGTGGCGTCGCCGTAGGCGGGGACGGCGGTGCCGTGGGCGGTCAGGTCCTCGACGTGGCGGGCTAGGACGGCGCCGAGCACGGAGACGCCGATGGTGCCGCCGAGGGGAGCGGAAGAAGGAGACGGTGGAGCTGGCGGTGCCGATGTCCTTGAACGGGACGGTGCTCTTGGCGATAGGGAGGCCGAGGTCGAAGCACCACCGCCAGCCCAGCCACGAGTGTCGGCGATGAGTCAGCCGAGCAGTGGCTCGCCGATGGTGGAGGCGGCGGTGACGCTGCTGAGATAGCCGCTGTAACGGACGCGCTCGCGGGGCGGGATCATCGCGGCGATCGCGATCTGGACGAGGGTCTTCTTGCTGAACAGGTCGGCCAGCTTGCCCCAGATGGGGGTGGTGAGCAGGGGCGCGGTGACGATCCAGGCGTACTGCGTCTGCCTGCCCTGCAACGAGCCGATGATTTTCGCAAGGCGGTGCTGATCACGGTGCTGCTGAGGGTGGCGACGAACAGCACCAGCAGCAAGCCGCTGAGCGCCACGAGCATCTGCCGCTTCGGCAGGGCCGCGATGGGATTGTGCACGAGGGTGGCTCCAGGATGGAGGGGGAGCGGCAGAGGCCGGCCAGGTCGTCCTGGCGATCTCACCGGCGTTCGCCATCGCGAGCATCGGCTTCTACGGCGCGCTGGAGCCGGAACTGGCACGTCTCGCCGCGGCCACCCCGTTCTGGATGAGCGGCGTCGTCAAAGTGCATCGCCGCTGCCGATTCCGGATTCACAACGGACGCGACCGCGGGGCTCGCGCGGTTCTTCGGTCAGGAGGCGGCCCGGCCCGAAGCGCTGCATGTACAGGGCTGGAGCCGCGAACGCTGGACCTCGCCGCCCGGTGTGCTGCACCTGACGGACTATGGACTGAGCGAGCGCACCACGTCGACTTCCAGGACGACGCAGCCCCGGACCGGTGCCAAGCAGTGCCGCCGCCCCACCATGACGTCCAGCCAGAGCCCACCGATGCGATCCGGCCGCCTGCTGAGGATGACGCAGCATCGACGCCGCCAGCCAGCCCACGCTCTACGGTGACCGCACTCATGACCTGGCCGGTCTGAAGAGCGGGCACGGCCTCTTGCTGAAGCATTCAGGCGCGGGTCACCAGGATGCCGTCGTCATTAGACGCCCCACCATGCGCCCACTGGAGATCGCCACCCCCAGCATCATCGCCCTGACCGCCGTCATCACCGCCGCCGCCATCTGGCTCATCATCCTGGCCGCCCGCCTCACCAGAAC
>NZ_JAATEP010000134.1:0-2495 GCF_012034275.1 Nonomuraea composti
GCGGCCAGGGTGGTGAAGCTGGAGCCGTTCGTGCTGCCCTGGACGGTCAGCGTCTCGGTGCGGCTCGGCCAGCCGTTCGGCAGCTTGAGCACCACCTTGCTCAGGCTCGCGGCGGCGCCGAGATCGACCTGCGCCCACTGCGGGAAGGCGTTGCCGGCCGACTCCCAGTAGGTGGCCTGGTTGCCGTCGGTGAGGTTGGCCGGGCGGTAGACGTCGGTGAAGCTGCTCGCGGTGGCCGGCTTCCCGGCGGCGAGGTTGGTGTCGGCGGCGGCGTGTGCGGCGGGTGCCGCGAGGAATCCGATGAGTAACGCAAGGGCGGCAAACAGTGCTCGCATAGGGGGTGGCCCTTCGATAGGACGGATGGCCGCACCATAAGATGTCGAGCAGATGGCCGCAATATTTCGACGAGATTGCGCAAAGAAATAACTGCGAGCGACACCCGCGGAATCGATCTTCGCCCTGGTGACGCCTCTGAGCTGCGCGGGTGGCGAACCAAAAAGGAGCGCAAGCGCCTGCGTCAAGAAGACGCAAGACTTGCGCTCCGCGGCGGGCCGTTTGCGGCCCCTTACGTGGTCAGAGCCCGACGAGCGCGATGATCACCGTGATCAGGGCGACCGGCCCCATCACGGCCACCGACACCACCGTCGCGCTGTGCCCGGGCAGGAGGCGGGCCAGGACGTTCGAGGCGGCCCGCCGCACCGCCGCCGAGCCGGGCAGCACGAACAGCCCCAGCGTGAAGGCCCCGGCGGCCAGCGACTCGGCGTGGCTGGTGCTCACCCGGCCCGCCATGTGCAGCAGGCCCGCCGCGACGATGCCGAGCGCCAGCGACAGCAGCAGGTTGCCCATCGCCACGAGCGCGGCCCTGGTCAGCTCCGGCCGTTCCTCGGCGAAGTAGTGGTCGCCGGCGCGCAGGGCCAGCGTGAGCGCCGCCACCAGCAGGCCCATGGCGACCGGCATGGCCACGGTCAGCGCCACGAGCGCCACCACGCCGAGCACGCCGACGAACCCGCTGCTCTTGACGAAGCGCCGCAGCTCGAACGGCTCCGCCGGACGCGGCGGCGGCGACGGGCGGCGCTCCTGCGGCTGCTCGACCCGCACGGTGTGCGGCGGCTCCTCCTCCTCGCGCCTGGGCGCGTACTGGACCGGCGGGAGCAGGTCGGAGAGGGTGTTCATGGCCACCGTGCGGCCGCCGCGCGCCTGCGGCACGCGGCCCGCCGGGTCGAGCGACCCGGCCAGGCGCAGCAGCTCGCCCGCGGTGGGGCGGGCCGACGGCTCGACCTGCAGCGCCCGGCTCAGCCAGTCGCGCAGCCAGGCCGGCGCCTTGTCGATCTGCGAGCGCCCCTCCATGGTGTTGAAGCAGACCGCCTCGAACGTCCCGGCGCCGAACGGCGGCAGCCCCGTGGCGGCGAAGAACACCGTCGAGGCCAGCGCGTGCACGTCGGCCGCCTGCGTGATGTGCGAGCCCCGGATGATCTCGGGCGCGAGGTAGCCGGGCGTGCCGACGAACATGCCGCTCTGCGTCAGCCTGGCCGCGTCGACCAGGTGCGCGATGCCGAAGTCGATGACCAGCGGCCGGCCTTCGACGATCATGACGTTGGACGGCTTGAGGTCGCGGTGGATCACCCCGGCCGCGTGGATGTCGACCAGCGCCTGGCACAGCCCCTGGGCGAGCCTGATCACCTCGTGCGGCGGCAGCGGCCCCTCGGACAGCACGGTGTCCTCCAGCGTGCGACCCGGCGCGAACCGGGTCACGACGTACGGCCGGGGGCCCGACAACTCGGCGTCGAGCACCTCGGCGACGTACGAGCTGCGCACCCGCCGCATGGTCTCCACCTCGCGGAACAGCCGGTCGCGCGCCTTGAGGTCGGCGGCCACGTGCGGGTGCAGCACCTTGATCGCGACCTGCCGCCCCGCGCCGTCGAGACCGAGGTGGGCGACCCCCATGCCGCCCTCGCCGATCTTCCTGACCACCCGGTACGGGCCTAGGTGCTCATGCGTCTGCGTGCTCATTCCCGGCGTCATCCTCCGTGTTCCCCCGTCGCGCCGCGCTTTTCGTGTGCGTCGGCCCCGACATTGTCCCGCAGCACGTCCCCCAAAATGCACAGTAAGCGAAGATCTGCCCGAGTGCGGCGCCTCCGGTTTTTTCGCGGCGCCGCACCCGGGCCGGAGGTCAGATCTCCTCGACGCTGCTCGGCTCGCGCCGGGACAGGTCGATGCCGAGCTCTTCAGCGGCGCGGAAGACGTCCTCGTCGGTGTCGCGCAGCTCGATGGACACGCCGTCGCCGGAGAGCACCTCGACGTTGAGGCACAGCGACTGCATCTCCTTGATGAGGACCTTGAAGGACTCGGGGATGCCCGCCTCGGGGATGTTCTCGCCCTTGACGATGGCCTCGTAGACCTTCACCCGGCCGAGGACGTCGTCGGACTTGATGGTCAGCAGCTCCTGCAGCGCGTACGCGGCGCCGTACGCCTCCATGGCCCACACCTCCATCTCG
>NZ_JAATEP010000135.1:0-2087 GCF_012034275.1 Nonomuraea composti
TTTACGTTGATCGTCGGAAGTGATCGGCTCCGAGCCGCGCGACCCCGGAGGGCCGTGGCGGAGAGCGACGGCTACGCCTTGTTGGTGTCCTTCGTTGTGGTTCGGAGTGTGGTGGCGCATGCGCCGGGTTTCGTCATGGCGTCGTTCGGCTGGGATGATCCTTACGCTGGCCGGGTTAGCGCCGGGTCTGCTTGTGCTGCAGGCGGTGCCGGCTGCGGCTGTCGCTTCGGCGGATGCTGTCGCTGATTTTGGTGCCTTACCTGAGGTGCCGCAGCAGATGATGGGGTCGGCGACGAAGCTGCCGTCGTTGGTTGCTGCGACCGAGGTGCCGGCGGCGGCGGAGCCATCGGAGGGGTGGCGCTCCAGCGTCAAGCCGCCGAAGGGGGCGGTGCCGCAGGAGGACCGGACGATCGATGCGACGTCCGGGTCCGACGATTCCAGCCTGCCGGCGGGCACGTTGCGGGCCGAGGCGGCCGATCGGGCGGTCATGGCGGTGCCGGTGCTGACGAGTGTGTATCCGGTGCAGGGGCATCTCGTCGATACGCTGACGCCGACGCTGCGGGCCTGGGGGCAGAGCGCCAACTCCAGCACCTCGAAGCTGTCGTACCTGTTCAAGCTGTGTGACAACGAGGCCATGACGACCGGTTGTACCGGCTCCGGCAGTTATGTGGCGGGCAACGGCAACAGCTGGAGCGTTCCGGCGGCCGGGAAGCTGGCCTGGGGCAAGCAGTACTGGTGGACGGTCACCGTCAAGGACTCCTACGACTCCTCCACCACCACCTCGCCGAAGCTGACGTTTCTCACCGGCGTCCGCCAGCCGACGGTCACCTCGCAGTTGTCCTCCTCCGGTGTGGAGGGGCGGGAGTTCAACCAGCAGACCGGCAACTACACCACTACCTCGACCGATCTGCAGGTGGCGACGGTGGGGCCGCCGCTGTCGGTGGTGCGCACCTACAACAGCCTGGACCCGCGCACCGACGGCATGTTCGGGGCGGGCTGGTCCACGCGCTGGGACATGAAGGTCGTCAAGGAGACGCGGGGCGCGTCCACTTCGGCGCTGGTCACCTATCCGGACGGGCGGCAGGTGCGATTCGCCTCCAACGGGGACGGCACGTTCCAGCCGCCGCCCGGCATGTACGCGACGCTGGCCGAGGAGAGCGGCGGCACCTGGCGGCTGCGGGACAAGACCAACGCCATCTACCTGTTCAACGCGGCCGGGCGGCTGACGAAGATGACCGACCAGCGGGGCCGCAGCAGCGACCTGACCTACGACTCCGCTGGGAAGCTGGCGAAGGTGACCGGGGTCGGCGGCCGGTCGGTGACGTTCACCTGGCAGGGCGGCCAGGTCGCGACGGTGTCCAGCGACCCGGTCGACGGCAAGGCGCTGACCTGGACCTACGGCTATGACCAGGGCCGGCTCGTGCAGGTGTGCGCGCCAGTGGCGGCGCCGAACTGCACCGGCTACGACTACGGCAGCGGGTCGTTGTATCGCAGCAGCGTCCTGGACTCCGACCCGTTCGGCTACTGGCGGCTCGGCGAGGCCAGCGGCAACGCGATCGACCTGGGCTGGGGCGCGGGCGATGCCACCTACGACAGCACTGCCAAGCGCGCCCAGCCGGGCGCGCTGGCCGGCACGACGGACGGCGCGGTCGAGCTGACCACCACCACCGGAGTGCGACCCCCGGACGGGATCGTGCCCAGGATCGGCAAGTACGCGACCATGGAGGCCTGGTTCAAGACCAGCTCCACCTCCGCCGGCACCGTCATCTCGCTGCGCACCGCGGCCGGCGGCACCAAGGAGGAGGTCTTCGGCGTCGGCACGGACGGCAAGCTGCGCAGCTCCTACCAGCCGACCACCACTCCGATCACCACCGCCGGGCCGGTCAACGACGGCAACTGGCACCACGCGGTGCTCACCGTCGCCGACAACCTGCAGACCCTGTACGTGGACGGCACGGTCGTCGGCACGCTCAACCAGACCATCACCGGCACAGAGAACCGGTACATCACCACGATCGGCGGGATCGCCGGCCTGGTGGACGAGGTCGCCATCTACGACCGCCCGCTCACCGCAGGCGAGGTGCAGC
>NZ_JAATEP010000136.1:0-1628 GCF_012034275.1 Nonomuraea composti
GTCAAACGCGATCATCTTGGCTGCCATAAGGCTAGACCTCCCAGATGCAGGGTGGCTTGTCGTGGACCGAGCCGACGCCCGCGACGGCATGGGTCAGCATCTCCGTTCGGCAGACCCCATCGTCTCGATCCGGTGTTGGCACTCTGCTGCACAGAGTGCCAACGAACTGTTTAGCACTCTACCCTGCCGAGTGCAAGCGAACGCCACCCTGCCCGGCATTACCGCCCAGGTCAGTCCGCCGTTACGGCGAGCCGCGCCGGCATCACCCTCGCCCGCCGCCCCGAGCACCCGCGCGGACGGTCGGTACGGCGAGCCGCGCGGAGCGGCCCGCCGCACTCGAGTCGGCGAAAGAGAGGTGACGGTTCACACGGACTGCGTTGCCGTGCGTTCCCGCCCGGTGCATACCAGCGGTTACGTTCAGACCGCGCGGACGGACTCCGCCTGCGGCCCCTTCTGGCCCTGCGTGATCTCGAACTCGACACGCTGCCCCTGTTCGAGAGAGCGGTACCCGTCCATCAGGATCGCTGAGTAATGGACGAATACATCCTTACCACCGTCTACCGCGATGAAGCCGTAGCCCTTGTCCGCGTTGAACCACTTGACGGTGCCCTGCGCCACTTCCGACTCCTCTTACTGGTCTCCCAGATCTCGCCCATTCCTCCGCGGGACCTGTAATCGTATGACTTAAGGGAAAAGCAGCCAGACGATCGCCCTCGACCATACCTGTGGCACGGGGTTTGGCAACAGAGTCAATCCGCAAACTGCCTATTTCTTCGCAGCGCGGGTCGTTCAACGTTGAATTGGCCTGGAAAAGGAGAAGGCGCCCACTAGGGGCGCCTTCAACGGGGTGACCTCCGGGGCTCAGCCGCCCGCGACGGCCGGGATGATGGAGATCTGCGTGCCTTCGGGGGCGGGAGTGTCGAGCCCTTCGGCGAAACGGACGTCCTCTTCCCCCACGTAAACGTTGACGAAACGACGAATCTTGCCCGATTCATCCAGAATTCTCGCGCCGATCCCCGGGTAGTCGGAGTCGAGCTTGGCGAGCACGTCACGAAGAGTCGCGCCTTCGCCACTGACCTCCGCGTTCCCCCCGGTGTACGTGCGCAGAATGGTGGGAATCCGCACAGAAACGCTCATGGTTCAAATCGCCTTTCCTGGTTGTCAGACAGTCGCGCGGAACGCGTCGAGAGAGGGCTTGATCACGGCGGTCGGCTCGACGGCCTCGCCGGAGAGCACGTCGAGCGTCTTGAGGCCGTCGCCGGTGTTGAGCACCACGGTCTCCGCCTCGGGGTCGAGCACCCCGCTCTCGGTGAGCTTCTTCAGCACGCCGACGGTGACGCCGCCGGCGGTCTCGGCGAAGATGCCCTCGGTCGAGGCCAGCAGCTTCATCGCGGCCACGATCTCGGCGTCCGTGACGTCCTCGACGCCGCCTCCGGTGCGCCGGGCGATGTCCAGCACGTACGGCCCGTCGGCGGGGTTGCCGATGGCCAGCGACTTGGCGATGGTGTCGGGCTTGACCGGCTGGACGACGTCGTGGCCGGCCTTGTAGGCGGTGGAGACCGGCGAGCACCCGGCGGCCTGCGCCCCGAAGATCTTGTACGGGGTGTCCTCCACGAGGCCCAGCTTCA
>NZ_JAATEP010000137.1:0-1597 GCF_012034275.1 Nonomuraea composti
AGAAGTCCATGTCGCCGCCGCCCGGCATGGCCGGAGCGGCGGGGGTCTTCTCGGGCTTCTCGGCGATGACGGCCTCGGTCGTCAGGAACAGCGCCGCGATGGAGGCGGCGTTCTGCAGCGCCGAGCGCGTCACCTTGGCCGGGTCGATGATGCCCGACTCGAACATGTTGACGTACTCGCCGGAGGCCGCGTTCAGGCCCTCACCCGGGGTGAGGTTGCGCACCTTCTCGACCACGACGCCGCCCTCGAGACCGGCGTTGACCGCGATCTGCTTGAGCGGCTCCTCCAGCGCCTTCTTGACGATCGCGGCACCGGTGGCCTCGTCGCCGTTCAGCTCCAGCTTGTCGAACGCCTTGGCGCCGGCCTGCAGCAGCGCCACGCCACCGCCGGGCACGATGCCCTCCTCGACGGCCGCCTTGGCGTTGCGCACGGCGTCCTCGATGCGGTGCTTGCGCTCCTTCAGCTCGACCTCGGTCGCCGCACCGGCCTTGATCACCGCGACGCCGCCGGCGAGCTTGGCCAGCCGCTCCTGCAGCTTCTCACGGTCGTAGTCGGAGTCGGTGCGCTCGATCTCGGCGCGGATCTCGTTGACCCGGCCGGAGATCTGCTCGGCGTCACCGGCGCCGTCGACGATCGTGGTCTCGTCCTTGGTCACCACGACCTTGCGGGCGCGGCCCAGCAGGTCGAGGGTGGCGGTCTCGAGCTTGAGGCCGACCTCCTCGGCGATGACCTGGCCGCCGGTCAGGATCGCGATGTCGTTCAGCATCGCCTTGCGGCGGTCGCCGAAGCCCGGTGCCTTGACGGCGACGGAGCGGAACAGGCCGCGGATCTTGTTGACGACCAGGGTGGCCAGGGCCTCGCCCTCGACGTCCTCGGCGATGATCAGCAGCGGCTTGCCGGACTGCACGACCTTGTCGAGCAGCGGCAGCAGGTCCTTGTTGGCGGAGACCTTGCTGTTGACGATCAGGATGTACGGGTCTTCGAGCACGGCCTCCATGCGGTCGGAGTCGGTCACGAAGTACATCGACGTCATGCCCTTGTCGAAGCGCATGCCCTCGGTGAGCTCGAGCTCGAGGCCGAAGGTGTTGCTCTCCTCGACGGTGATGACGCCTTCCTTGCCGACCTTGTCCATCGCCTCGGCGATGAGCGAGCCGATCTCGGCGTCGGCGGCGGAGATGGAGGCGGTGGAGGCGATCTGCTCCTTGGTCTCCACGTCCTTGGCCAGCTTGGAGAGCTCCTCGCTGACGCGCTCGACGGCGGCCTCGATGCCCTTCTTCAGGGCCATCGGGTTGGCGCCGGCGGCGACGTTGCGCAGACCCTCACGCACCAGCGCCTGGGCGAGCACGGTGGCGGTGGTGGTGCCGTCACCCGCGACGTCGTCGGTCTTCTTGGCGACTTCCTTGACCAGCTCGGCGCCGATCTTCTCCCAAGGGTCCTCGAGCTCGATCTCCTTGGCGATGGACACACCGTCGTTGGTGATCGTGGGAGCGCCCCACTTCTTCTCCAGCACGACGTTGCGGCCCTTGGGGCCGAGGGTCACCTTGACGGCGTCGGCGAGCTGGTTCATACCGCGCTCGAGACCGCGCCGGGCGTCCTC
>NZ_JAATEP010000138.1:0-1570 GCF_012034275.1 Nonomuraea composti
GCCGGGTCGGCGTGGGCCGCCGTCGAGACGGTCATCGTCGCGGCGACGGCCATGGCGCCGAGAAAGGCGTTCCTGAGAATCTTCACGATGAGGGTTCCTCTCCCTTTTGATGTGAGTTTTGGTTGGTGAGCGTTTTCCTGATGAGCGCGCGTGCCCTGGGCAGCGCCGCCTCGCGCAGGTCGCGGGCGTTGCGGTATTCGGCGGGGTATTGCGCCTCCAGGGCGGAGGCGTTGGCCGCGTCGAGATCGCGAGCGGTTCGTGACAATCCGGAGGAGGCCGCGCAGCGGGCTTCCGCCGTCGCGACCAGCCGGTCACGGGCCTCCGCGCCGGCCTCCTCGTCGGCCAGGCGCTGCCGGCGCAGGGCCAGAGGTGTGTCCGCCGTGATCCCGGCCGCTTGCATACAGGCGGACCAGCGTTGACGGGCGGCCACGTAGGCGGGGGCGGCCTGGGTCCGGCCGACGCGCATCTGGATGAGCGTCCGGGTGACCCTGCTGGCGCGGAACCAGCGCGCCTTGTCCCCGTAGAGCTCCTGCCACGCCTGGGCCACACAGCCGTTGGCACTGTGGCCGATCGTGCCGCCGACGGGCAGTTCCGCCTCGATGACCGCGGCACGGTCGCCGTGATAGGTGGTCAGCCAGGCGCGCCGTCGTTCCTCCGGCAGGCCGTGGAAGTAGTCCCGTGAAGGGGCGGCGGCTCTTTCCAGCTCCTTTCTCGCCGCTCTGCCGTACCCGTTCTCCCGTGCCCATTCCTCGTCGTCGACGACATAGGGAAACAGATCCATGTCCGGCGTCCTGCTTTCGGGCTCCGGCCAGTACCTCAGATTCCGCCCGCTCATGCAGGCGCCGATGAGAACCTGCTCCGCTTGATGGAGAATGCCGGTTTCCACGGGCGCCGCCGCACATCCGCAAAGCACGGCCAGCCCGACCAGGGCATGCCTCAACTGTCGTCCTGACACGTGAATCCCCCCGAGGGTGACGGGCCTGAGGCCGGATCGGGCCGTCTTCCGCGCAAAGCCGGCCCCCTCACTGTCGCAGGAAGAATTCAGGCGTCGTGAGACTTGTAAGTCGTGGCTTAATCGCGCCGTTCAGGGACATGCGTGACCGGTCTGCGGCGGGGCGGCGTACACGTGGGGGACGGATGCACCGGATCCATTTCACCAGCGACGATCTGGCACGCGTCCGGGTGGCGGCGACGCTGGGCCCGATGGCCGAGACGCTGTTCAGCCTGACCGTGCTGCGGGGGCGGTCGGGGGAGGCGACGTTCGGCGCGTGGCGGCGCCGGGCGCGCGCCGGGCTGGATTCCAGATACGCGGTCCTGGGGGCCGTCCTGCCCCCGGGAGGGCCCAGTTTCGACCTGGCCAACCTGGCCGGACCCGGACGCGACTTCGCCGAGAGTGCCGAGAACTTCCTGGCCAGGAGCCGGCACGCGGTGCGGGCGGAGCTCGACTACTACGCCGACCATCACGGCCGGGTGCCGGCGGCGCTGGCCGCGCTCGTCGACAGCCCGGCCGCCCGCCGGGAGCTGCTGTCCAGGGTGGAGAGCTACCATCAGGCCGCTGTCGAGCCCCACT
>NZ_JAATEP010000014.1:0-235852 GCF_012034275.1 Nonomuraea composti
GCGGTCCTCACCCGCGCGGTCCTCACCCGCGCGGTCCTCACCCGCGCGGTCCTCACCCGCGCGGCCCTCACCCCTGCGGCGCCTTCCAGACGTGCGCGTTCGCCCGTGCGAAGTCGGCGAAGTCGCGGGCCGGCCGGCCCAGGGCCTCGCGCACCCCGTCCGTCACACTGGCGTTGCGGCCGTCCAGGATGTCGGTGAACAGGTGGCCGAGCCCTTCGGCGGCCTCGCGCGGCACGCCGTGCTCCACGGCCGCGCTCACGTACTCCTCGGGCGTGACCCGGACGAACGTGACCGGCCGGCCGAGGATCGCCGACAGCTCCTCGGCGACGTCCGCGAAGGTGAGCAGCCGTGGCCCGGTCAGCTCGTACAGCCTGCCCGCGTGCCCGTCCTGGGTGAGCGCGGCGACGGCGACGTCCACGATGTCCTCGACGTCGAGGAACGGCTCGGGCACGTCGGCGGCGGGCAGGGCGATGACGCCGGAGAGTACGGCGCCGAGCAGGAAGTCCTCGCTGAAGTTCTGCATGAACCAGCTGCAGCGCAGCACGGTCCACGCAGCGCCCGACTCGCGGATGGTGCGCTCGCTGGCCTGCGCCTCCGGCTCGCCGCGGCCGGACAGCAGGACGAGCTTGCGCACGCCGTTGCGGACGGCCAGCTCGGTGAACGCCTTGACGTCGTCGTAGGCGCCGGGGAAGGCGAGGTCGGGGTAGTAGGAGACGTAGACGGCGGTCACGCCGTCGAGGGCGGCCTGCCAGGTGCCGCGGTCCTGCCAGTCGAAGGGCGGGGTGGCGGAGCGGGAGCCGGCCCGGACGGGCAGGCCGAGCGAGGTGAGGCGGTCAGCTATGCGGCGGCCGGTCTTGCCGGTGCCGCCGAGCACCAGGATCGTCATGCATCCAGTAAGCCCCGATACCGATAAGACTCTCCATGGTTGAGAAGCGCATTCCCATATGCGATCGTCTAGCGTATGGACCAGCTCGCGGCGCTTCTCGACGGCCCGAGAGCGCGGGGCGCCTTCCTGCTCCGCTCGATCCTGGCGCCGCCCTGGTCGCTGCGCATCCAGGACGAAGCGCCGCTGTCGGTGATCGCGCAGGTGCGGGGCGAGTCGTGGATCGTCTTCGACGACGGTGATCCGGTACGCCTGGAGCCGGGGCAGGTGGCGGTCGCGCGGGGGCCCGAGCCGTACGTGGTGGCCGACGATCCCGGCACGAAGCCGCAGGTCGTCATCCACCCGGGCCAGCGCTGCACCACGATCGACGGCGAGGTCCTGTACGAGAGCCTCGACCTGGGCCTGCGCACGTGGGGCAACAGCGCCGACGGCGACACCGTGCTGCTCACCGGCACGTACACGATGGAGGGCGAGGTCAGCAGGCGGCTGCTCGACGCGCTGCCGCAGCTCATCGTGCAGCCGGGCGACCCGATCATCGGGTTGCTCGGCGCCGAGATCGTCAAGGACGAGCCGGGCCAGGAGGCCGTCCTCGACCGGCTACTGGACCTGCTGCTCATCGCGGTCCTGCGGGCGCACTTCGCCACGCACGAGGCGCCCGGCTGGTACCGCGCGATGAGCGACCCGGTGGTGGGCAGGGCGATGCGCATGCTGTACGACAACCCGGCCCACCCGTGGACGGTCGCGGCGCTGGCCGCCGAGGTGGGCGTGTCCAGGGCGGCGCTGGCGCGGCGGTTCACGGAGCTGGTGGGCGAGCCGCCGATGTCGTTCCTCACCGACTGGCGGCTCGCCCTGGCCGCCGACCTGCTGCGCGAGCCGGACGCCACGATCGGCTCGGTGGCCAGGAAGGTCGGGTACGGCAGCCCGTTCGCGCTCAGTGCCGCCTTCAAGCGGGTGCGCGGCATCAGCCCGCAGGAGCACCGGGCGGCGGCGGCCAAGTGAAACCCCTGCTCCTGCTCGACGTGGACGGCGTACTGAACCCGATGGGCCGCCCCACGTCCGACTTCCGCCGCTACCGCTGCACGATCGGCACCGACGTCTACACCGTGCACCTCAACCCCCGCCACGGCCGGCGCCTGATCGAGCTGGCCCTGGCGACCGGCTCCGAGCTGGTCTGGGCCACCACGTGGGAGCACCACGCCAACGAGTGGATCGCGCCGAGGATCGGCCTGCCCGCGCTGCCCGTCATCCCGATGGGCTCCGTGCGGGCGCCGGCCAGCGAGTACGGGGAGATGTTCAAGACGCCGCACGTCGCGGCGTACGTGGGGCAGCGGCCGTTCGTCTGGTTCGACGACCAGGTGTGGGCGGAGGACGAGGAGTACCTCAGGGTGCGTCAGGGTCTGGCGGATTTCCTGCTCGTCCACGTGGATCCCAGACAGGGACTGACCAGCCGACATCTGGGCATGGCACATGAGTGGCTGACCCTTACAGGGTTTTCTCAGGGTTCCTGACGGGAGTCCTGCGGCGCCGCTGTCCGTTTCCCAGATAGGTCGCGAAAACCACACGGAGGAACGACATGTACCGCTCTCGTGAGCACCGGATCATCGCAGGCGTCTGCGGCGGTCTCGCCGACAAGATGGGCCTGCCCCCCACCCTCGTACGGATCCTCTGGCTGCTGCTGTCGCTCATCCCGGGACCGCTCTGGGTCGTCTACGTCGCGATGTGGATCCTCGTCCCGCAGGAGCCGAAGGGGTACCGCACCGCCTGACCCCGGAGGATCGAGGG
Source organism: Nonomuraea composti (assembly GCF_012034275.1). NCBI lineage: Bacteria > Bacillati > Actinomycetota > Actinomycetes > Streptosporangiales > Streptosporangiaceae > Nonomuraea > Nonomuraea composti. The sequence continues at coordinate 2,666 of NZ_JAATEP010000014.1, forward strand.
GCGTGCCGGTGCGTGCGGGCAGCGGCATATCCTCGAAGCATGAGGGCTAGGCCGCTGACGCTCATCCAGGATGAGCTCGTCGATTACGATCAGGCGATGGAGCGCATGACCGACCTCGTCGGGCAGCGCCAGAGTGACGAGCGGCCGGACACGCTCTGGCTGCTCAGCCACCCGTCCGTCTACACCATCGGCCGCCGCACCCCCGTCTCCCACCTGCCCGACCCCACGCACGGCATCCCCGTCGTCGAGACGGGGCGGGGCGGGCAGCTCACCTACCACGGGCCCGGCCAGCTCGTCGGTTACCTCATCGTCAAGCTCGACGAGGGTGAGGGCATCGTCGACTACGTGCGCGAGGTGGAGCTGAGGCTGGTCGAGGCGCTGGGCAAGCTGGGGCTGCCGGCCGAGCGGCGGGACACACCGCCGGGCTCGGAGCTGCTGACCGGCGTCTGGACGACGGAGACCGGGCGGAAGATCATCTCGATCGGCATGCGGCAGAGCCGGGGCGTCACCAGCCACGGGTTCGCCCTCAACGTCGACGGCGACCTGACGCCGTGGAGCTGGGCGGTCGCGTGCGGGATGCCCGACGTCGACATGACCTCGCTCAAGCGGGAGCTGGGCAGCGCGTCCATGGACGAAGTGCGGGCGGCCGTGGCCGAGGCGTTCGAGGCCTCCTGACTTTCGCAGGTCATCAGCGGGGAGGCAATCTTGTCATTCCTCCCCGTCCGTGCCTGATCTTGCGCGATGATCCACATTGGTCGCAGCCCCAACGGGGGGATCGGCTGATGATTGGAGCACTGTGCGAAAGAGGTTCTCTCTGCTCGCCGCCGCCTTAATGGCGATGGCGACGCTCGCCTCCGTCTCGCCCGCCAACGCGGAGACGGAAGCACGGACGATCACGTGGGCGCCTTGTGAGGAGGAGCCGGCCGCCGAGTGCGGCAAGCTGACCGTCCCGATCGACTGGTCGAAGCCCGACGGGCCGACCGTCGACATCGCCGTGGCCCGGCGCAAGGCCACCGACCCGGCCGCCCGGATCGGCTCGCTGGTGATCAACCCCGGCGGCCCCGGCGGGTCGGGCGTGGAGGCCGCGTTCGGCGCCACCTGGTTCACCGACGAGCTGCAGAAGCGGTTCGACATCGTCGGGTTCGACCCTCGGGGCGTGGGTCGCAGCCACCCGGTGATCTGCTCGGCGTCGGTCTACAACCAGATGCCGCACACCGTCATGAAGAGCCAGGCCGACTTCGACGCCTGGAACGCCTTCACCAAGAAGCTGCACGCCGACTGCCGCGAGCGCACCGGCCCCCTGTACGACCACGTCGACTCCCAGGACGTGGCCCGCGACATGGACGCCCTGCGCGCCGCCCTCGGCGAGGAGAAGCTCACCTACTACGGCATCTCGTACGGCACGCTGATCGGCCAGATGTACGCTGAGCTGTTCCCGGACCGCGTCCGCGCGCTCGGGCTCGACAGCAACATGGACCACAGCCTCAACGTCGCCGGCTTCCTGTCCACCGAGGCGCTCGCCGTCGAGGACGGCTTCGACCAGTTCGTCGGCTGGTGCGACCAGGACCCGAGCTGCGTGCTGCACGGCCAGGACGTCCGGGCCATCTGGAAGGGCCTGCTGGACAAGGCGCGGCGCGGCGAGCTCGTCTACCCGAGCACCGGCACGAAGATGACGGAGCTGCAGGTCATCTACAACGCCGCGCTGGGCAACGAGGGCCCCGACTGGCAGACGCTGAGCCAGACGATCAACTGGCTGAACGGCGGCGCCGAGCCCGACTGGGTGCCGCCGCTGCCGGGCCGCGGGCCGGTCGAGGGGGACGTGGCGGAGCTGCCGACCACGATCCTGTGCCAGGACTACAACCTCCGGGTGCGCAACTACGCCGAGTACGCCACCCTCATGAAGGTGTCGAACACGCTGGCGCCCGACACGCGGTACCACCCGTACCCGATCGACGACCTGCCGATCTGCATGAACTACCCGACCACCAACCCGCCGCACCAGCTCAAGTACACGGGTGACGCCCCGCTGCTGCTGGGCAACTCGCTGCACGACCCGGCGACGCCGTGGATCTGGTCGGCCAACGCGGCCCGCCAGCTCGGCTCCAAGGCGGTGCTGCTCACGTACGAGGGCTGGGGTCACCGCATCTACGGCAAGGACAAGTGCCAGACGGACATCTTCGACGAGTACCTGATCTCGCTGAAGGTGCCCGCGCACGGCACGCGCTGCGCCGTGGGCACGCCTGAGGGGACGCTCAAGCTGAAGAGCACGAAGCCGGCCTGGCCGACGGACCGGCTCTCCTGGTAGGGCCGATGGGTACGGCGTGAGCGCGCCGTACCCATCGATCTTTCACGCGGCAGGGACCTCGTCGATCGTGCGGCGGGGTCCCGTGAACCAGTGGCGGGCCGACAGGGCCCACCACAGCGCGATGCCGATCAGCACCACCCCGACGGCGATCGGCGCGTAGTTGACGGACGTCCAGGTGAAGTCCGCGCTGCCCGGCACGCCGGCCGGGGAGAACGGCATGATGAAGTAGATCGAGACGATCACGATCTCGACGCAGGCGATCCAGCACAGCGCCTTGTACTTCCTGCCGAGCGTCCACGGGCCGGGCTGGAAGGCGTCGCCCATGCGCAGCCGCAGCCAGATGGGGATGAGGAAGGCCAGGTAGAGGCCGATGACGGCGATCGACACGACGGCGTAGAAGGCGACCGGCGTGGTCAGGCCGGCGGGGGCGTAGAGGGCGGGCAGGGTGATCAGGGCGGCGGCGACGCAGCCGGCGATGATCGCGTTGACGGGGGTGCGGTTGCGGTCCACCTTCGACCACAGGCGCCAGCCCGGCACGGCGCCGTCGCGCGAGAACGCGTACGTCATGCGGGACATCGAGGTCACGCAGCTCATGCCGCAGAAGAACTGGCCGATCGTGGAGATCGCGAAGATGGCCGTGGCCAGCGGGGACGACAGCGCGGTGTCGAAGATGGTGCCGACGAAGCCGGCGTTCTTGTTGATCTCGTCCACGTGCGTGGCGGCGAACAGGAACGACAGCAGCAGGACCCAGCCGCCGATGGCCGAGTAGAAGATCGACTGCCACAGGCCGCGGGCCGCGCTCCTGGCCGCGCCCTGGGTCTCCTCCGACACGTGCGCGCAGGCGTCGAAGCCGGTGATCGTGTACTGGGTGAGCAGGAAGCCGAGCGGCAGCACGTACAGCCAGAAGGGCAGCCCGTCGGAGCCGTCGCCGAAGCCGGAGCTGTTGTTGGTGCCGAAGAAGACGAAGGACGCCGACTGGTGGTTCTCGGGGGCGAAGATCAGGATGGCGACGACGATCGCGGCGCCGGCCACGTGCCACCAGACGGAGACGTTCTGCAGGAGCGAGATCAGCTTGTGGCTGTAGATGTTGATCAGCGCGTGCAGCGCGAGGATGATCACGAAGAGGAGGAACGCCTGCGGGAGGGTGCCCTCCCAGGCGCCGCCGGTCAGGCGGTTGAGGGTGATGTTGAGGAACGTGGCGCAGCCGTAGTCGACCGACGCGGTGACGGCGACGAGCCCGATGAGGTTGAGCCAGCCGGTGAACCAGCCGTGGATCGGCTTGCCCAGCTTGGCGGCCCACCAGTAGATGCCGCCCGCCGTCGGGTACGCCGACACCAGCTCCGACATGCAGAAACCGATGATCAGGATGAACACGGAGATCAGCGGCCAGCCCCACGAGATGGCGATGGGGCCGCCGTTGTTCCACGCCTGTCCGAAGGTCGTGAAGCAGCCGGCGAGGATGGAGATGATCGAGAAGGAGATGGCGAAGTTGGAGAAACCGCTCCAGGTGCGGGCCAGCTCCTGCTTGTAGCCGAGCTCGGCCAGTCGCCTGGAATCCTCTTCAGTGGTCATTGAGGTCTCCCTGGGGGGCGCGGAGGACGCTCCTTTTGGTCTACGTCTAGACCATTTCTGCCCAGGGGACAAGGCGTTACAGGCGGGTTTCGATCTCGTCAGGCGGTTCGGTGGCCTCCTCCTTGCTGTGGGAGGAGGCCACCTCGCAGGTCAGGAGAAGGCGTCCGTGGCCGCCTGGCAGAACGCCTTGAGGTCGTCCGGCTTGCGGCTGGTCACCAGCGTGTTCGGGCCCTGCGTGCAGACCATGACCTCCTTGTCCACCCAGGTCGCCCCGGCGTTGCGCAGGTCGGTCTGGAGGCTGGGCCAGGACGTCAGGGTCCGGCCGCGTACGACGTCGGCCTCGATCAGCGTCCACGGGGCGTGGCAGATCGCGGCCACCGGCTTGCCCGCGTCGAAGAACGCCCGGACGAACCGCACGGCTTCGGGCACCGTGCGCAGGAAGTCCGGGTTCGCGACCCCGCCCGGCAGGACGAGGCCGTCGTAGGAGGCCGCCTCGGCGCCGTCCACCGTGTCGTCCACGGCGAACGTGTCCGCCTTGTCCAGGTGGTTGAACCCCTGGACCTGGCCGGAAGAGGTCGAGACGAGCTTGGGAGTGCCGCCCGCCTGCTTGACCGCCTTCCACGGTTCCGTGAGCTCCACCTGCTCGACTCCCTCGGGAGCGACCAGGAAAGCGATGGTCTTGCCGTCCAGCATGTGACTCGTCCCCCTTGGACATCCGTGTTTCCACCCCCCTTTCCGTGGGATGCCGATGTATGCGTCTTTACCCTAGGGGGGTATATTGGGCATCACGAGACCCTGAGAGTGAGGAGTTTTGCCATGACTGTCGCCACGTACCAGGTCGAGGGCATGACCTGCGGTCACTGTGTGAGCGCCGTGACTCAGGAGGTCGGCAAGGTGGCCGGGGTGAGCGGGGTCGAGGTCGACCTGGCGTCCGGGGCGGTGACCGTGACCAGCGCGGCGCCGGTCGACGCCGCGCTGATCGACGCCGCCGTGGTCGAGGCCGGTTACGAGCTGCGCGGCAAGGTCGACCTGCTGCCCCAGGTGAGCGGGTCGTCGTGCTGCGGCTCGGGCGGCTGCCACTAGGTCACCAGGGGAGCGGGCCCTTGGCGTCGAAGTAGCCGCCGGTGGGGCCGTCGGGGGCGACCTGGGCCATCCTGACGATGATCTCGGCGCCCTCCTCGACGGTCTGGATGCCGGTGTTGTGGTTGAGGTCCGTCTTGGTGAACCCGGGCTCGACGGCGTTGACGCGCAGCTGGGGGAACGCCTTCGCGTACTGCACGGTGATCATGTTCACCGCCGCCTTGGAGGCGGGATAGGCGACCCCCGGGTACGCGTACGCCGGCGTGCCCTCGGTGGTCATCCTGGCCAGGGAGGCCAGGCCGCTGCTGACGTTCACCACGACGGGCGCGGGAGAGCGCAGCAGCAGGGGCAGGAAGGCGTGCGTGACGCGCACCAGGCCGAAGACGTTCGTCTCGAAGATGGTGCGCAGGTCGTCGGCCGTCACGTCCGCGGCGCCGATCACGCCTCCGTCGGCCGTCCTGCCCTCGATGCCGGCGTTGTTGACCAGCACGTCCAGGCCGCCGTCCGCCTCGATGGTCTTGACGGCGGCGGCCACCGAGTCGTCGTCGGTGACGTCGAGGACGACCAGCCGCGCGCCGAGCTGGTCGGCGGCCGCCCGGCCGCGCTCGGCGTCGCGGCTGCCCAGGTAGACGGTGTGGCCGGCCTCGATGAGGCGGCGGGCGGTCTCGTGGCCGAGGCCCTTGTTCGCTCCGGTGATCAATGTCGTCGTCATGCCTCCAGCCTGCGGCGCGGCCCCCGGCGTAGCCATTCGTCCGGTTTTCCTGGGACTGACAGTGCCAGGAACCTTCCGGGCGGAAGGGGGAGACTGGGGGCATGAGGGAGTTCGGGCAGGCGGTGCGGCGCTGGCGGGAGCGGGTGTCGCCGGAGACCGTGGGGCTGGCCGCCGGCGGGCGCCGGCGCGGGGCGGGGCTGCGCCGCGAGGAGCTGGCGCTGCTCGCCGGGATCTCCGTCGACTACGTCACCCGCCTCGAACAGGGCAGGGCCGCCAACCCGTCGCCGCAGGTCGTCGAGGCGCTGGCGCGGGCGCTGCGGCTGTCGGCCGACGAGCGCTCCTACCTGTTCAGGACGGCGGGGCTGGCGCCGCCCTGCCCCGACACCGTGCCCGCGTTCATCCCGCCCAGCGTGCACCGCATGCTCGACCGGCTGGCCGGCACGCCCGTCGGCGTCTACGACGCGGCCTGGACGCTACTGCTGGCCAACCCGATGTACGCGGCGCTGATGGGCGACCCGTCCGGCTGGCGCGGCAACGAGCGCAACGGCGTCTGGCGCAACTTCGTCGGCCCCGGCAGCCGGGTCAGGTACACGCCGGAGGAGCGGCGCAGATTCGAGGCCACGATGGTGGCCGACCTGCGGGCCACCGCCGGCCAGTACCCGGCCGACCAGCAGCTGCGGCGGCTGGTCGCGGAGCTGCGGGCCGGCAGCGCGCGGTTCGCCGAGCTGTGGGACTCAGGGGTGGTCGGGCGGCAGGAGGGCGGCCCCAAGATCATCGAGCATCCGCAGGTGGGGCCGCTGACGCTCGACTGCGACATCCTCAGCGTGGCGGGCAGCAACCTGCGCATCATGGTCTACACGGCCGAGCCGGGCACGCCGGACGCCGAGCGCCTAGCCCTGCTCGGTGTCCTCGGCACGCAGTCGATGGTGGGCTAGCCAGCAGAGCGCCGCGCCCACGGCGTACCAGAGCAGGTCGGGCGGGTTGAACGTGCTGCCCAGCACCGGCCGCAGCACCTGCGGGATCTCGGCGAGCTGGGCGAACTCGATCGCCCAGCTCAGCCCGGCCGACACCGCCGCCGCCACCCACGGGCGTACCCTGGGCAGGATCAGCACGACGAGCGCGTAGATCAACGCGGTGTAGAGCGCGTCTCCGGCGTACTTCGGCACCGGCCCGTCCCACAGGGCGCGGACACCGAGCCCGCAGGCGACGATCACGACGCAGGTCACTGCGATGAGCGGGCGGGGCACCAGCTCACGGTAGTGCCAAGAGCGCTGAAAATTTACACCGCCAAAGGAAACGAAGGTGAAACAATTTTCCGCACCTCGTTGACATGCGGACTCCGTATGGTGTGCCTTTCTCTACACAGGAACCCCCCGCCTGAAGGTGAGGCACACATGAGGAAATGGTTCGCGCGCCTGGCTGTGCTGGGTGCCGCGCTATTAGTGGCCGGACAGGGCGCCACGGCGGCCCACGCCCAGGATCCGGCGGCGGGGAAGAAGATCGTACGGGTCGGCGCGACCCAGGCCATGGACTCCATGAACCCGTTCCTGGCCGTCCGCCTGGTCTCGACGTCCATCCACCGCTGGATGTACGGCTTCCTCACCGTGCCCGACTCCAAGACGCTCCAGCCCAGCCCCGACCTGGCCGAGTCGTGGACCACGTCCGAGGACGGGCTCACCTGGACGTTCAAGATCCGGCAGGCCAAGTGGTCCGACGGCCAGCCCGTCACGGCCGACGACGCGGCCTGGACGTTCAACAAGATGATGACCGACGAGGCCGCCAAGACGGCGAACGGCCCCGCGGTGGAGAACTTCGAGAGCGTCACCGCCAGCGGCCAGGACCTGACGATCAAGCTCAAGGCCCCGCAGGCGTCCATGCTGGACAACCCGGTCCCGATCATGCCCAAGCATGTCTGGGAGTCGGTCACCGACATGGCCAACTACGACGCCGAGAAGTACCCCGCCGTGACCAGCGGCCCGTACATCGCGATCGAGCACAAGAAGGACAACTACGTCAAGCTTCAGGCCAACCCCAACTACTGGCGGGGCAAGCCGAAGATCGACGAGCTGCAGGTCGTCTTCTACGACAACCCGCAGGCCGCCATCGCCGGCCTGAAGAACGGTGACATCGACCTGCTCGGCCGGATGAGCCCGCAGGAGTTCGAGGGCATCCAGAACAACCCGAACATCGAGGCGTGGAACACCCAGGGCCGGCGAGCGGCGTACCTGCAGATCAACCACGGCGCCACCACCACCGACGACAAGCCCGTCGGCGACGGCCACCCCGCGCTGAAGGACGTCAAGGTCCGCCAGGCGCTGCACTACGCCATCGACAAGCAGAAGCTCGTCGACGAGGTCCAGAACGGCCTGGCCAAGGTCGCCGACGGCTCCATCGTGCCGCCCATGTACAAGGACTTCTTCTGGGAGGCCACCGGCGACACCAAGGTCACCTACGACCCCGCCAAGGCCAACCAGATCCTCGACGACGCCGGGTACAAGAAGGGCGCCGACGGCATCCGTACGATGCCCGACGGCAAGCGCAAGCTCGAATGGCGCTTCACCATCCACACCGACACCCCCATCGAGGACAAGCTCGCCGAGTACATGACGGGCTTCCTGAAGGAGATCGGCGTCACGCTCACCACGGTGAAGCTGGACTCCAGCAAGTTCACCGAGGAGACCGGCATCACCGGCAACTTCGACATCGCCATCAGCGGCTGGTCGGTCAACCCCGACCCCGAAGAGGTCTTCGCCACGCACCTGTGCAGCCGCCGGCCCGACGCCAACGGCGAAGGCGGCGGCACCGAGTCCTTCTACTGCAACAAGACCTTCGAGCAGCTCTACAAGGACCAGCAGAAGGAGCTCGACCGCACCAAGCGCGCCGAGATCATCAAGAAGATGCAGGAGCAGCTCTACACCGACGCTCCCATCATCGCCATCTACTACCCCAACGACCTCGAGGGCTACCGCAAGGACCGCATCACCAGCATCACCCCCATCCCCGAGGACAAGGGCCTGCTGTACGGCGGCAGCGGCTACTGGCCGTTCTACACCGTCGACGTCAAGGCCCAGGCCGCCGGCGGCGGCAGCGCGGGCGGCGGCTCCAACACCGGCCTGATCGCCGGCATCGTCGGCGGCGTGATCGTCGTCGGGGCGGCGGCCTTCCTCCTGACCAGGCGGCGCAAGAGCACCGCCGACGAGCGCGAATAAGCCAAGAAAACTCCGAATGACGACTCCGCTTGAATCAGCAGAGCCCGCCGTCCAGGCGGCGGGCCCCGCTGACGAGCGCCCCACCAGCCGCGGCACGCTGCAGTACGCGCTGTCCAAGGCCGGTGGGGCGCTGTTCAGCATCGCCATGGTGCTCGTCGGCACGTTCTTCGTCTTCCGGCTGCTGCCCGGCGACCCCGTGCGCAACCTGGCCCAGGGCCGCAACATGACCCCGGACCAGCTCGACCTCGAACGACGCCGCCTCGGCCTCGACAAGCCGCTCATCGACCAGTTCCTCAACTTCGTCAGCGACACGCTCCGCCTCGACCTCGGCACCTCCTACGAGTACAAGCGGCCGGTCATCGACCTCATCGGCGAGCGCATCGGCCCGACGCTGCTGCTCACCGGCACCGGCCTGGTCATCGCGGTCAGCCTCGGTATCTGGCAGGGCACCCGCGCCGGATGGCGGCACGGCAGCCGCTTCGACCGCGTGTCCACCGGCGTGTCGCTGCTGCTGTGGTCCGTGCCGACGTTCTGGCTCGGGCTGCTGCTGATGATGGTGTTCGGCGTCGGCATCGGGCCCATCCCCAGCCTCTTCCCGTTCCGCGGCATCGAGAGCGTGGACGCGCCCGACGGCTTCGGCTACCTCCTCGACGTCGCCTCCCACATGGTGCTGCCCTGCCTGACCCTCGTCGCCGTCGTGTACGCCCAGTACCTGATGGTCATGCGCTCCTCCCTCCTGGAGGAGGTCAGCCAGGACTACGTGACCGTGGCCCGCGCCAAGGGCCTGCGCGACGACGAGGTACGCCGCCGCCACGCCGTCCCGAACGCGCTGCTGCCCACCGTCACGCTGGTGTTCATGCGCATCGGCTTCGTCGTCGGCGGCGCGGTCACCGTCGAGTACATCTACACCTGGCCCGGCCTCGGCCAGCTCTTCTACCGCGCGATCGAGGTGCCCGACTTCACGCTCATGCAGGGCACGTTCATGCTCATCACCGTGTCGGTGATCGTCATGAACACGCTGGCCGACGTCGTGTACCACCTGCTCGACCCGAGGGTGAGATCGGCATGACCAGTGTCGCCATGGCCCGCAGGCGGCTCGCCCTGAGCCGCTTCTGGGCCGAGTTCCGCCACCACCGCGCCGGCGTCGCCGGCCTCGTGATCCTGCTCGCCGCCGTGCTGCTCGCGCTCGTCGCGCCGCTGTTCATCGACGAGAGCGTGACGAACGTCGTCGAGGCGCCCGGGGAGAAATGGGACGGCCCCAGCCTGTCCTTCCCCTTCGGCACCGACGAGTCCGGGCGCTCCATCCTGCTGATGATCTGGTGGGGCTCGCGCACGTCCCTGCTCATCGGCTTCCTCGCCGCCGTGCTCAGCATCGTCATCGGCCTCGTCGTCGGCGTCGCCGCCGGGCACTTCCGCGGCTGGACCAACGGCGTGCTCATGCGGGTCACCGACTGGTTCCTCGTCCTGCCGTCGCTGGTCACGGCGCTCGTGCTGGCCGCCATCCTCGGCGGCAGCACGTTCACCGTCATCATGGCCATCGCCGTCACCTCGTGGCCGTCCACCGCCCGCCTCATCAGAGCCCAGACGCTCGCCGTCGAAGCCCGGCCCTACATCGAACGGTCCAAGGCGCTCGGCGCCGGGCACTGGCACATCACCACCCGGCACGTGCTGCCCAACGTGGCTCCGCTGCTGCTGGCCAGCACCACGCTGGAGGTCGCCAGCGCCATCGTCACCGAATCGACGCTCGCCTTCCTCGGCGTCACCTCCAACAAGACCTCCTGGGGCACCATGCTGCGCGCCTCCTACGACTTCGGCGCCGCCGACCAGGGCGCCTGGTGGTACATCCTCATCCCCGGCCTGGCCATCCTCGTCGTCGTCATGGCGTTCACCCTCGTCGGCCGAGCCCTGGAGGCCGTGCTCAACCCCCGGCTGAGGAGGGCCGCATGAGCCTGGTCAGAGAGGCCGCGCTCCACCCCCGGCTCAGGAGGGCCGCATGAGCCTGCTCGAACTCGACGACGTGTCCGTGACCTACCGCATCGCGTCGGGCGATGTGCCCGCCGTACGCGGAGTGTCACTGACTCTCGACTCCGGAGCGGCACTCGGAGTCGCCGGCGAGTCAGGATCCGGCAAGTCCACGCTGGCCATGGCGCTGCTCCGGCTCCTGCCCCGGGACGCGCGCGTCAGCGGCCGGATCCTGCTCGACGGCGAGGACGTCCTGGCCATGAAATGGGGCCGCCTGCGCGCCGTCCGCTGGGCCGAGGCGTCCATCGTCTTCCAGGGCGCCCAGCACGGCCTCAACCCCGTCCGCCGCATCGGCGACCAGATCGCCGAGCCGCTGCTCGTCCACGACCTCGCCAAACCCGACGCCGCCCGCGGCCGCGTCACCGAACTGCTCGAACAGGTCGGCCTGCCCGCCTGGCGGGCCCGCAGCTACCCCCACGAGCTGTCCGGCGGCCAGCGGCAACGCGTCATGATCGCCATGGCCCTGGCCTGCTCGCCCCGCCTCATCATCGCCGACGAGCCCACCACCGCCCTCGACGTCATGGTGCAGGCCCAGGTGCTCACCCTGATCAAGGAGCTGGTCGCCCAGCAGGGCATCTCCCTCATCATGATCTCGCACGACCTGTCCGTGCTCGCCGACGTGTGCGACCAGCTCGCCGTCATGTACGCGGGCCGCGTCGTCGAGCACGGCCCGTCCAGCGAGGTCTTCCACGACGCCCGCCACCCCTACAGCCGGGCACTGGCCGCCGCCTTCCCCACCGTCGGCGACCCCGCCTCCCGCATGGCCCCGAAGGGACTCGGCGGCGACCCGCCCGACCCCATGCATCTGCCGACCGGGTGTTCGTTCCATCCGCGGTGCCCGGTCGCGCTCGACGAGTGTCCTACGCTCGACGTCGAGCTTTGGGCGGCGGGGGCGGGGCGCGTGGCAGCCTGCATCCACGCCAAGACCGCCACCACCGCCACCGCCCCGGCTTCGGCCTCGGCTCCGGCCACATCGTCGGCTCCGGCTACGGAGGAACCCGCATGACCACGACCGTCGTCCCGGCCGAGGAGAGGGCATGACCACGACGACGCCCACCATGCCCACGACGACGCCCACGACGAGGACCGTCGGATGCGCCGAGGCTGCCTTCGCACGCGCCATCGGCCCTGGAGAGCTCGCATGACTGAGACGCAGACCACCGCCGAGGCGGTCACGACGACCCGGCCGACCCTGCTGGAGGCCCGCGACCTGCACGTCGAGTTCTCCTCCCGGGGCCGCCGCGCCCGCGCCGTGGACGGCGTCAACCTGGCCATCGGCGAAGGCGAGATCGTCGCCCTGGTCGGCGAGTCCGGCTGCGGCAAGACCACCCTGGCCCGCACCCTCCTCGGCCTCGAACGCCCCACCTCAGGCGAGGTCCGCTACGACGGCAACCCCCTCACCTACACCTCCAGGGCACTCAAGACCTACCGCCGCCAGGTGCAGCTCGTCCTCCAGGACCCGACCGGCTCACTCAACCCCAGACACACCGTGTACGAGGCCGTCGCGGAAGGCCCCCGCATCCACGGCCTCCCCGACGAGCAGGACCTCGTGTCCAAGGCCCTCTCCCACGCCGGCCTGCGCCCCCCGGACCGGTTCTTCCTGCGCTACCCGCACGAGCTGTCCGGCGGGCAACGCCAGCGTGTCGTCATCGCCGGCGCACTCGCACTCAACCCGAAGGTGCTGATCGCCGACGAGCCCGTCGCCTCCCTGGACGCTTCTGTACGCGGCGAGATCCTGGCCCTGCTGCTCCGGCTACGCGACGACCTCGGCCTGTCCGCACTCGTCGTCACCCACGACCTCGGCCTGGCCTGGAACATCGCCGACCGGGTCGCCGTGATGTACCTGGGCAGAATCGTCGAATCCGGCCCCGTCGAACAGGTCCTGACCGCCCCCCGGCACCCGTACACCCAGGCCCTGCTGTCCGTCCTGCCGGAATCCCCCGAGCGAGTGGTCCTGACCGGCGAACCCCCGGACCCCACCAGGATCCCGGGCGGCTGCCGCTTCCACGCCCGCTGCCAGGTCCTCGCCTCCGGCAAGGCTGCGGAGGCAGGCGTGCACACCCGCTGCCGCACAGAACCCCTGCCCATCCTGCCCGCCACCCCAGAGGCCCAGGCAGCCTGCTACTACGCGGAGACGACAACCACCTAACCCCTCGGCCCGGGGCAAGCGCGGCCCCGAACGCCGGCGGCCGCGCCACCGCCCGGCCCCTGCGCCCGTGCCCGCCCCTGCGCTCGTGCCCCTGCCCGCGCCCGTGCGCGCGCTCGCTTCTGGGCCTGGTCGGAAACGGTGGGGAAACGGCCGCTGCGCTACTCCTGTACCGCATGACGCACCGAACATCCCGCGCGGCACCGGCCTCTTCGCCGGCGCTGTCGCTGTCGCTGTCGCCGTCACCGGCAATGTCACTGTCGTTGGCGCTGTCACTGGCGCTGGCAGGGCTGGTGGCGCATCCTTCCACGGCGAGCGCCACCGCCGTACCTCTCGCCGGGAGCGCCACCGTCGTGTCGCCGGCCGTGAGCGCTGCCGCAGGACCGGCCGTCTCGGGTAGCGCCGCCGGGTCGGCCGCCGGGAGCGCCGCCACCGGGCCGACCACCGTGGGCACCGCCGCCGCGTCGACCCCTCTGAGCAGTGCCGTCACGTCGACCGCCGCGGGCGCCGGCTCCGGTGTGCCGTCGGTCGAGTGGGCGGCCTGCCCGTCCTACACCGATGACGTGATCCGGGGTCTCGGTGTGAAGGAGGAGCAGATCCCGGCGTTCCGTACCGAGATGAAGCGCTTGCAGTGTGGCAAGGTCAGCGTCCCGCTGGACCATCGCGACCCCGCCGGACGAAAGATCGACATCGCGGTGACCCGGCTGGCCGCCACGGACCCGGAGGGGCGGCTCGGTGCCGTAGCCGTCCTGCCCGGAGGGCCGGGCAACAGCGGCTTCCTGGACCCGATCCTGCGGGCCGCGCTCAGGAACGAGGAGATGGCGCGGCTCAACGAGCGCTACGACATCATCGGTTTCGACCCGCGCGGCGTGGGCTACAGCACCAAGGTCGCCTGCCCCACCCCGCCGGTCGGCCCGCAGACGCCCGGCGCGTTCACCAAGGAGACGGCGAGGAAGGTCTACGACGCCCAGCTCGCCGCCAACCAGCAGTGCGGCCACTCCGACCCCGCCTTCCTCGGCCAGCTCACCACCACGAACGTGGCCAATGACCTCAACCTGGTACGAACCGCGCTGGGGGAGAGCAAGCTCAACCTGCTCGGCTTCTCCTGGGGCACCTACCTGGGCATGGTGTACCGCAGCCAGTTCCCGGAGCACACCGGACGGGTCTTCCTGGACAGCGTCGCGCCGCCATGGACCGACCTCGTCCGGCACACGGAGGGCGCGGCGGAGGCGGCCGAGCGCGACTTCGGGCGGATGGCCGCCTGGCTGGCCCGCCGCGACGGCCTCTACGGTCTCGGCGCCACCGCCGCTCAGGTGCGCCGGGAGGTGGCCAAACTGGTCCGCACGTACGACAAGAGCCCCAAAACCTACACCGACCTGCAGCGGCCCATCGACGGCTCGGCCGTCGCCGACCTGGCCAAGCTGAACTCGACCGACTGGGCGCGCGCGGGCAAGGCACTGTCCGAGCTGCGCACGTCAACGGGCACCACCGCCCCACCCACCGTCAAGCAACTCCTCGGCGCCCCCATGATGGGCACCCCCGCACCCGGCGCACCCGAAATGCTGAACCGCACCATGAACTGGGCCGTCGCCTGTAACGAGGACGGCAGCCGACCCTCCTTCGACACCGCCTGGCGCACCTACCAGCGCCTCGTCGAACGCCTCCCGGCAACCGGCCGCGGCTGGGGCCTGGGCGGCGCCATGTGCCAGGGCTGGCCGCTCCCCGTCCAGGAGGCCGAGCTGCGGCGGGGCAGCGGGTCGCTGGTGCTGGGCGGGCACCTGTACGAGTTCATGTCCGCCTACGACTGGACGTTGCAGACGCGCCGCGCCATCGGCGGCACCGTCTACACGGTCGCCGACGACGTGCACGTCTCCACCACCCGCGTGCCCGAATGCGCGGCCGACGTGGTCCGCTACTTCGAAACGGGCCGCATCGACCGCGGCTGCCCAGGCATCCCCCTCCCCAGCTGACCCCCTCCCGCCCCTCTCCACCGATGCGCCCCCATCCGCACGTCCTCACCGCCCACCCTCGGAGCCCCATGTCCAGGTCGCCCGGCCACGCGGACGCCTGGTCCGTGTCCGAAGGCGGACCAGCCGTCCGGGGCGGGCCAGCCGTCCAAGGGCGGGCCGGCCATTCGGGGTGGGCGGGTGGGGTCAGTTGAGGTCGGCGTCGTGGACGAGGATGGCTGCCTGGACGCGGTTGGCCAGGCCCAGCTTGGCCAGCACTCGGCTGACGTGGGCCTTCACCGTGGCCTCCGTCAGGCGCAGCTCGCGGCCGATCTCCGCGTTGGACAGGCCGCGGGCCAGCGCCTTGATGACGTCCTCCTCCCGATCGGTGAGCCCCTCAAGCTGCCGGCGGGCCGCCTCCGCGCGTGAGGGGGCGCGGTCGGCGTACTGCTCGATCACCCGCTTCGTGACGGACGGCGAGAGCATCGCCTGACCGCCCGCGACCGTGCGCACCGCGGCGGCGAGCTCTCTCGGCGGGGTGTCCTTGAGCAGGAAACCCACGGCGCCGAGGCGCAGCGCTTCGTGGACGTACTCGTCCGCGTCGAACGTGGTCAGCATGACGACCTTCGGCGCCTCCGGGGCCTTGAGGATGCGGGCGGCGGCGGTGAGGCCGTCCATGCCGGGCATCCGCACGTCCATCAGCACCACCTCCGGCCGCAACCGCCCGACCGCCGAGACGGCCTCGGCGCCGTCGCGGGCCTCGCCGATCACGGAGATGTCGCCCGCCGCCTCCAGGATCATCCGCAGCCCGGACCGGACGAGAGCCTCGTCGTCCACCACCAGGACCCTGATCATCCCGGGCTCCCGCCGCCTGCGGTGGTGCAGCTTGCTCATGCCGGGATCCTGGCGCGGACGAGGAAGCCGCCGCTCTCCTCGGTGCTGGTGCGGAGTGTGCCGCCGAGCAGCTCCACGCGTTCGCGTAGGCCCACCAGGCCCCAGCCGGCGCCTGACAGGTCTGTGCCGAGCAGGTTCGCGGGGTGGCCGTGCGGGGGTCGGTTGCGGATCTCCACCTCCAGTTCTCCGTCCGCGAAGCGCAGCAGGACGTCCGTGTGGGCGTCGCCTGCGTGCTTGTGCACGTTGGTGAGTGCTTCCTGGATCACTCGGTACGCGGTGCGCTCCACCGTTTCCTCCACCGGCCGGGGATCTCCCTCGTCGTGTCTGGTCACCGTGATGCCGAGTGCGCGGGACTGGTCGAGTAAACGGTCGAGGTCGCCGAGGGTGGGCTGTGGTCGGAAGGCGGCGTCGGAATCGCCCAGGGCGGGACGTGGGCTGAGGCCGGGGTCGCCCAGGGAGGGGCGCGGGCCGAGGCCGGGGTCGGGGGAGTCGGGGCGGGGGGCGCGGAGGACGCCGAGCACGTCGCGCAGGTTTGACAGGGCCTCTCTGCCGATGCCGCCGATCAGGGCGGCGGTCTCGGCGGTCTCCTCGTCGGTGGTGCGCACCTCCAGGGCGCCCGCGTGCAGCACGATGAGCGAGACCCGGTGCGCGACGATGTCGTGCATCTCCCTGGCGATCCTGGCCCGCTCCTGTGCTCTGACCTGCTCGGCCAGCATGATCTGCTCGCGTTCGAGCCGTCGCGCGCGCTCCTCGGCCGTCTCCCTCCTGGCGCGTGCCCACAGGCCCACGGCCAGCGGGAGGCCGATCGTGCCCAGTGCCATGAACAGGGCGTTGCCCAGGCTCGCGGTCATGATCTCCTGCGGGCCGTCGCGTGTCTCGCCGACGAGCGCCGAGACGCCCTGGACAGCCAGGCATGCCCCTAGGTAGGCGGCCAGGCCGCGGCCCCTGCCGAGCGTACGGCCGGCGAAGTAGGAGGCGACCAGCAGCGGCGGCCACACCACCAGCCAGGCGTAGGTGACGGCGCCGATGGCGGCCAGCGGCCACCAGGACCGCCGCGCGTGCCAGGCGGCCACGCCCGCCGCGCCGGCGATCGCGACCTGCACGGGGAACGGGAGGTCGGACGGCACCCCCATCTGCCCGCTCATCACGAACAGGGACACCGCGAGGACCGCCACGCCGAGCAGTGCGAATCGCATGGTCACAGGGTAGGGGCGGGCTGGGGAAAGGCTGTTACGACGAAAGTAGTAAGGGGGCGTCTGCCGAGCGCGTGGGGTCCGTAGGCTCGGGGTCCCGTGGGTTGAACGGGGCGGTGGGTTGAAGGGGTCGGTGGGGCTGGAGTCGGGGGTAGGCGGGTCAGTGTTCGTAGGTTTTGAGGGTGATGGCGTTGGCGGCGCGGGCGATGGGGCCGGTGATCCGTTCGATCATCCGGTTCCGGCCGGGCAGGTGCGGGAGCAGGCGCATCATCGTGAGCTGGAGCCACAGTGCCGCCCGTGATCCGATCACCATCCCCTTGATGTTGGCCGGGCCCAGTGCCTGGTTGGCCGTCACGAAGGGCCGGAGCTCGCGTTCGTAGCCGTCCGTCCCGCCGCCGGTGGCCAGCTCGCCCGCCAGCACGTACGCCCCGACGACGGCCAGGCTCGTCCCCTGCCCGGAGGCGGGTGAGGCGCAGTAGCCGGCGTCGCCGACCAGCACGACGCGGCCTTTGGACCAGCGGTCGAGGTGGATCTGGGCGACGGAGTCGAAGTAGAAGTCGTCGGCGTCGCGGGCCGCGTCGAGGAGGGCGGGCACCTGCCAGCCGGCCCCGTCCATGGCCTGGGCGAGCAGGTTCTTCTGCGCGGCGACGTCGCGGTGGTCGTAGGTGAGGGGCGGGGAGGACCACATGAACAGCGCCTTGGCCCGCGTGTCCTGGCGGGTGCTGTAGACGTTGGCGGTCCGGCCGGCGGTGGCGTGCACGGCTTCCTCGCGGTCCAGGCCGAGGGTGTTGGGCACGGTGCAGATCGAGATGTAGTGGCCGAGGTGGCGGGTGAAGGCGGACTCGTCGCCGAAGGTGAGCCGCCGGACGTTGGAGTGCGCGCCGTCGGCTCCGACGATGAGGTCGAACGTGCGCGGGCGGGATCGTTCGAACGTGACGGTGCCGTCCTCGGCGATGCCGGTGATGGAGTCGTCGAAGAGGTACTCGACGTCGTCGCGGGTCAGGTCGTACAGCAGTTCGTTGAGGTCGCCGCGCATGATCTCGGCGTCGGGGCCGGTGCGTCCGCCGAACAGGTCGGCGTCGACGGTGGTCAGCGGGCGGCCCGAGGCGTCGTAGTAGGTGGCGACGCGCATGTCGGTGGCTCTGGCGCGGACGGCGTCCAGCAGGCCCATGCGCTCGATGACCTGCAGTGCCGCCCCGCGCAGGTCCACCTTGTAGCCGCCGGTGCGGAGGGCGGGGGCGCGCTCGACGACGGTCACGGCGTAGCCGTGCCGGCGCAGCCAGTACGCGGTGGCGGTGCCCGCGATGCTCGCTCCGGAGATGAGGATGTTCGTCATGAAAGGGACGGTACATCCGTCTAAGACGCTTGTCTAGGACGATTGTGTTAGCCTCTGGTCATGGGAAACAGGGAAGATCTGCTGGCGGGGGCGAAGCAGTGCCTGATCGAGAAGGGCTACTCGCGCACGACCGCGCGTGACATCGCGAACGCGTCCGGCGTGAGCCTGGCGGGCATCGGCTACCACTTCAAGTCGAAGGAAGCGCTGATGAACGAGGCGCTGTTCGCGGTGATGCAGGAGTGGGGCGAGGAGCTGGAGGCCACCCTGACGGCCGACGTGCGGCCGGACGCCACGCCGCTGGAGCGGTTCGAGGCGGCGTGGGACCGGGTGGTGGAGTCGTTCGAGAAGCTGCGGCCGCTGTGGGTGACGCAGTTCGAGCTGCTCGGGCAGATCGACCACGTGCCGGAGGTGCGTGAGCAGCTCGTACGGGCGATCGGGGAGGCGCGGCTGGGCCTGGCCGAGCTGTTCGAGGGGGTGGCGCAGGGCACCGATCCCGAGCGCGAGCGCCTCACCGGGACGGTCTACCAGGCCATGCTGACCGGGTTCCTGTCGCAGTGGCTGCTCGACCCGGCCAGCGCGCTGTCGGGCCGCGAGGTGGTCGCGGCCCTGCGCATGATCGTGAACGGGAACTCGAGCGGGAGCGGGAACGACGACACGAGCATCCCCTGATCACGGCCTGCCCCCGCCGCGAAGATCAATGGCCGCTGGTCACGGCCGGTCACGCACAGAGGTTCCGTGCGACGTACCCGCTGATCAGGGCCGGCCCCGCTCGCGCGTCGGGGTCAGAAGGCGCTGATCGTGGCCGGAGCGCGTTCGGCCCTGCTCAGCGTGCGGATGACCGCCGTCGGCCCGTGGCGGTGCACGGCGAGCCGGGCCAGCAGCTCCACCACCGGGTCGATCACGGAGGCGGGCAGTTCGGGGGTCTCCACCCCCACGCTGGCGGCCAGGTCGTCGGAGTGGACGACGAGCTCCACGAGCCGGGTGAGCAGGAAGTCGTCGAGCCGCAGCGACCAGCCGGACCACGGCAGGAACACGACCCGGTCGGCGGGCTCGGCGGCCAGGGCGGCGCTCTGCATCTCGTACAGTGCCTGGGCCCGCTCGACGAGCACGGCGGGGCCGGCCGCCGCGGCCGCCTCGCCGCCGCGCCGGACGCTGAGGTTGCTCTCGTGGTCGAGGCCCGCCTGCACCCACGGCGAGCGCGAGTAGTGCTCGATGAGCGTGATGGGCTCCCCGGCCTGGCCGTTGGGCGGGAGCACGTCGCCGACCCGTACGAGCTGGTGGGCCAGGTGCCCGGCCAGTCCCGCGACGCTGAACTCCATCAGCGCGCTCGGCTTGTCCCACGACGCCGCCACGGCCGGATCGCGCAGGAGCGACACGGCCGACGCCGCGGCCACCAGATAGGACTGCCTGCTTTCCCCCATTTGCCGCCCTTTCCCGGTTTCAGGTGGTGATTGGTGCCAGCACTACGCTCGTAACAAACCACCGGAGCCTTGCCATTCTTCCTGCGGAAACTCAGGAGGTGGCGAGCGCCCGTCCGGCGGATGATCCTTCTCAGGCGGTGGCGAGCGCCTGCCTGATCGCCGACCTGACGAACGCCCGCGCCAGCCGCCCCCGCCTGAACCGGCTCAGCACCGGCCGCGGCGTCCCGTAGCGGCGGGCCCGCACGTCGGCCACCACCGGCTCCGGCGCCCCCATCCCGGCCAGCACGTCCAGCGCCTCCAGCTTGCTGATCAGCCGCCCCTCCCGCAGCGTGACCGTGGCCCTGGCGACGGTCAGCATGCCGAGGTCCACCCAGACGTCCTGCAGCCAGCGCCGCCGCTCCTGCGCCTTGACGAGCCAGAAGTCGCGCAGGTCCGTACGGACGTACCGGATCAGCTCCTCGTCCGAGACGGGCGGCAGCAGGCCGGCCGGCGGCGGCCCGTACAGGACCCTGGCCCCGTCGTGCAGCTCGCGCCGGGTGACCGCGCTGACGGGGCGCCGGTAGATCTGCTGGTGCGCCCACGTGATGTGCTCGGCCCCGAGGTCGTCCAGCTCCTGCCTCGACATGTACGAGCAGTGCAGCAGCTCCGCCAGCGGCAGGCGGATCCTGCGGTGCACGGCCTTGATCCGCCGCCAGTCGCCCATCGTGGCCGGCGAGTCGAGCACCGCGATCAGGTCGAGGTCGCTGCGTCCTTCCTGGTAGTCGCCCGCCGCGAGCGAGCCGTGCGCCCAGAGCGCGACCAGGGGGACGGCGGGCTCGATGCTCTCGAGAAAATGCGTGAGCAGTCGCTCGGTGGCTGCGTGCATGATGGCAACTATGATCGATACACGGCTGTCAGGAAAGGTCGCGCTGATCACAGGCGCCAATCACGGCATCGGCGCGGCGGCCGCGAGCGCGCTGGCGGCCGAAGGGGCCGCGGTGCTCCTGACGTACAAACGGCTCGAGCCCTTGAACGAGCCCGCCTATCCGGACACCTACGACCGGGCCCGCGCGGGCACCGCCGACGAGGTGGTGCGCCGCATCCGCGAGGCGGGCGGCACCGCCGAGGCGTTCGAGGCCGACCTGGCCGGCGCGGAGGCGCCGAAGCGGCTGTTCGACCTGGCGGAGGAGACGTTCGGGCCGGTGGAGATCCTGGTCAACAACGCCAGCGGCTGGCTCAGCGACACCTTCACGCCCACCGAGCGCGACGGGTTCGGCCGCCCGCTGCGGCTCGTGGACGCCGAGACGCACGACCGGCAGTTCGTGGTGGACGCGCGGGCGGCCGCGCTGCTGATCGCGGAGTTCGCCCGGCGCCACCTGGCGCGCGGGGCGAGCTGGGGCCGCATCATCGGCCTGACCTCCGGCGGCTCCGACGGCTTCCCGACCGAGGTCTCGTACGGCGCGGCGAAGGCCGCCCAGGAGAACTACACCATGTCGGCCGCGCACGAGCTGGGCCGCTACGGCATCACGGCCAACATGGTCCACCCGCCCGTCACCGACACCGGCTGGATCAACGACGAGGTGGCCAGGGCGGTCGCAGAGAGCGCGGTGCTCAAGGAGATCGCGCAGCCGGAGGACGTGGCCGAGGTGATCACGTTCCTGGCCTCGCACCAGGGGCGGCGGGTGACGGGGCAGGTCATCAGGATGTACTGAACGGGGCTGTTCAGCACATCCGGAACAGGGCTGCTCAGGATGTGCTGAACAGGGCGCTGACCGACTCGCCGTAGTGGATCCGGCGCATGGCCTCGGCCAGGGCCGACGCGATCGACAGCACGGTGAGCTTGTCGGTGGGCTTGGGCGGCGGGACGGTGTTGGTGCAGACGATCTCCTGCACCTCGGGCAGCGCGCTGAGCCGGTCGAGGGCGTCGGCCGAGAACAGGCCGTGCGTGCACGCCACGCGTACGGACCGCACGTCGCGCTCGCGCAGCCGGTCGAGCAGCTCGATGACCGTGCTGCCCTTGGCGATCTCGTCGTCGAGGATGATGACGTCCTTGCCGGCCACGTCGCCGATCACGGAGCTGATCACGACGCGGTCGTCGCTGAAGCGCTGCTTGGCGCCCATGGCGACGCCGGTGCCGAGCAGGCGGGCGAAGTGCGCGGCCTCCTTGGCGTTGCCGAGGTCGGGCGAGACGACGACCGTGTTGGACAGGTCGTACCGGCGGAAGTGCGCGGCCAGCTCGCGCAGCGCGTGCAGGTGGTCGACGGGGACGCTGAAGAAGCCGTGCACCTGCGGCGAGTGCAGCGTCATCGCCAGCACCCGGCTGGCGCCCGCGGCCACCATGAGGTCGGCGACCAGCCGGGCGCCGATCGAGATGCGCGGCGCGTCCTTCTTGTCGCTTCTGGCGTAGGCGTAGTGAGGCATCACCACGGTGGTCCGGGCGGCGGAGGCGCCGCGGGCGGCGTCGAGCATGAGCAGCAGCTCGACGAGGTGCTCCTGCACGGGAGGCACGAGCGGCTGGATGAGGTACACGTCGCGCTCGCGGCAGTTGGCCTGGAGCTGCACTTCGAGCACGTCATTGGCGAAGCGGTTGATCTGGACGGGGTGCAGAGGGGTGCCCAGGTGGGCGCAGATCTCCTCGGCCAGTTCGGGATGGGCGCTGCCGCTGAAAACCGTGATGTCTCGCACGATTCCCACATGGTAGCCAGGGGCACCGACGTTCCACGAGAGCAGCCCTGGGGTCAGCGCGTCTCAGGCGTTCCCGCCGAAAAGCCTTCCTGCGCTCACCCGACGAGCTCGGAGGAGAGCGCGTCGAGGCCGGGCAGGACGCGCCAGGCCAGGGCGAGCGCGTCGGGCGCGGGCGGGTAGCGCGGGTGCGGCACCGCGATCACGCGCATTCCTGCCGCGTACGCCGAGCGCAGCCCGTTGCTGGAGTCCTCGACCGCCACGCATTTCTGGGGGTCGGCCCCGATGCGCCGGGCGGCCTCCAGGTAGCCGTCGGGCGCGGGCTTGCCGCGCGGCACCTCCTCGGTGGAGACGGTGGCTGCGAAGCACTCCGTCAGCTCGGCCGCCTCCAGCACGACGTCGATGAGCCAGCGCGGGGACGAGCTGGCCAGCCCCAGCGTGATGCGTCCGGACAGCCGCCGGACGGTCTCGACGGCCCCGGGCATGAGCGGCACGTCGTCGCGGTACCGCGTGGCCATCTGCTCGACGACGCCGCGCGCGATCTCGTCGGGCGGCAGCTCGACGCCGAGCTCGTGCAGGTACGCGGCCCATTCGCCGGTGCTCATGCCCATGAGTCTGGACTGCGTGTCGGGCTGCCAGGTGCCTCCGTGGTCGGCGACGAACGCGCGGCGCACCTCCTCCCAGACCGGCTCGCTGTCCACCAGCACCCCATCGAGGTCGAACACGCACGCTTCCATGGCACCCAAGCCAACCACATCCACTTGTCGGAGATTCATCCTATTTAGGGCCTTTATTGAGCTATTTGCCGGGAAAGGAGGGCATGCGGCTGTGCATGGCAGACCTTCCCTTCCACGACAGAGGCGACTTCGAGGACGCGGACCGCGGCTTCATCGCGAAGCTCAGCCCCGCCGTGATCAGAACGGTCGACGGCAGGGTCGTGTGGGACAACGACTCCTACGACTTCCTCCAGGAGGACTGCCCCGGCACCGCCCATCCCAGCCTCTGGAGACAGGGCCAGCTCTGCTCCAAACAGGGCCTGTACGAGGTCACCGACGGCGTCTACCAGGTACGGGGCCTGGACCTGTCCAACATGACGCTGATCGAGGGCGAGCGCGGCGTCGTCGTCATGGACCCGCTCATCTCCACCGAGTGCGCCGCCGCCGCGCTCAAGCTGTACCGCGCCCACCGCGGCGAGCGCCCCGTCACCGGCGTCATCTACACGCACGCCCACGCCGACCACTTCGGCGGCGTCCGCGGCGTCACCGGCGGCGGCGTGCCCATCCTCGCCCCCGCCGGCTTCATGCGGCACGCCGTGGCCGAGAACTTCTACGCCGGCCCCGCCATGGCCCGCCGCGCCGTCTACATGTACGGCCGCGCCCTGCCCCGCTCCCCGCGGGGCCAGATCGGCGCCGGGCTGGGCATGACCGCCTCGACGGGCACGATGTCGCTCATCCCGCCCACGGACGAGATCGCCCGCACCGGCCAGGAGGAGACGGTCGACGGCGTCAGGATGATCTTCCAGCTCACCCCGGGCGCCGAGGCCCCCGCCGAGATGAACGTCCTGCTGCCCGACCGGCGCGCCCTCTGCCTGGCCGAGAACGCCACCCACAACCAGCACAGCCTCCTGCCGCTGCGCGGCGCCGCCGTGCGGGACGTGCGCGCCTGGGCCAGGTACCTGACCGAGGCCATCGCCCTGTTCGCCGGCCGCGCCGACGTCGCCTTCGCCTCGCACCACTGGCCCACGTGGGGCGCCGAACGCGTGGAGCGCTTCCTCAGCCGGCAGCGCGACATGTACGCCTACCTGCACGACCAGACCCTGCGCCTGCTCAACAAGGGCCTGACGGCACCCGAGATCGCCGAGGTCGTCCAGCTCCCGCCCGACCTGGAGCGGGCCTGGCACACGCACGGCTACTCCGGCTCGCTGGTGCACAACGTCAAGGCCGTCTACCAGCGGTACCTGGGCTGGTTCGACGGCAACCCGGCGCACCTGTGGGAGCACCCGCCGCGGGAGAGCGCGATCCGGTACGTCGAGTGCCTGGGCGGCGGGGCGGCCGTGGTCGCGTTCGCCCGGCGTTACATCGACGAGAACGACCTGCGCTTCGCCGCCCAGCTCCTCAACCACGCGGTCTTCGCCGACGAGGGCAACAAGGAGGCCCGCGACCTGCTGGCCGAGGTCTACACCCGGCTCGGCCACGGCGCCGAGAACGCCACCTGGCGCAACTGCTACCTGTCGGGCGCGCTGGAGCTGGCCGACGGCACCGTGCCCGCCACCCTGGACACCGCCTCGCCCGACTTCTTCGCCGCCCTGACCGTGGAGCAGATCTTCGACTCGATCGCCATCCGCGTGGACGGGCCGCGGGCCTGGCACGAGCGCCTGTCCATCGACTGGCACCTGACGGACCTGGGCGAGCGGTACCGTACGACGCTGTCGAACGGCGCGTTCATCCAGCAGCCCGCCCCGCGCGACGGCGCCGCCGACCTGACGTTGCGGCTGACGAAGGCGCAGCTCGTGGGCCTGCTGACGGGCAAGGGGGTGGAGGGCGTGCGGCGCGAGGGCGACACGACGGTGCTGCAGCGGCTGGTGGCCGTGCTCGACCGCCCGGTGCCGGACTTCGCGATCGTCACCGCCTGACCGGATCAACTCTGTCCGGCCGCCCGCAGCGCCTTGCAGGCCAGCGCCAGCAGCGTCACCGCGACCGCCGCGACACCCGGCCCGACCAGCAGCGCCGTCGTCAGCTCGCCCGCGTGCCAGGCCGCCGTCACGATCGCCGCCGACGTCAGCACCGCCACGCCGAACATGGCCCCCCACAGCGGCAGCACGTGCAGGTACGCGAACAGCAGCGGGAACGCCACCCACACGAACGGCGGCGCCGCCACGGCCAGCACCGCCCACCAGCCGGTCACCAGCCCCAGCCAGACCTGCCCGGCCACGGCCCGGCCCTGGAGCGCGGGGCCGGCGGCGTACAGGAGGCCGAGCAGCACCCCGCCGGCGGCCGGCCAGCCGCGATCCTCGCGCAGCGCGCCGAGCACGGCGATCAGGAGCAGCCCGGCGGCCGTGACGTGCACGGACGATCTCAGCAGACGTAGCGGAAAGTCAGTCATCAATCACCAACAGTAACAACACGGCGAGGCCGGGCGACAGCGGTGATCGCGAAGTACAGCAGCCCGGCCAGCACGAGCGCGATCGCCACGCCGATGTTCGCCGTCCCGAACGTGCCGCTCTTCAGCTCGTCGCTCATCAGGAACCCGACGAGACCGGCGATGTTCGGATCGGCCGAAGTGATCAGCCCGAGCCCCGCGGCCGACGCCACGACCAGCGACACCACGCCCTGCCAGTTGAGCGCGGGCGCGCCCGCCCGCAGCAGCCGCTCGTCGTACCCGCGCCCGCCGGCCCGCAGCCGCCACATGTCCACCAGGAAGATCGCGACCCAGGCCGCCATCACGACGCCGACGATCGCCAGGAACGCCTGGAAGGTGGCCAGGAAGCTCGTGGAGACGAACAGCAGGTAGTAGCCGCCGAGCACCATGAGCAGCCCGTCGACCAGCACCGCGTAGTGCCGCCTGATCGGCACGCCGAGCGCCAGCATCGACAGGCCGGACGAGTAGATGTCCATGATCGCGCCGGCCAGGAAGCCGCCGACGGCGGTCAGCAGGTACGGCACCAGGAACCAGGTCGGCAACGCCCCCGCCAGCGCCGCCACCGGGTTGGCCCCCGCCTGTCCGGCCAGCGTGGGATCGCCGCCGGCCAGCAGCACCCCGAACACGAGCAGCACCAGCGGCGGCAGCGCGCCCCCGAGCGTCGTCCACAGGGCCACCGAGCGCGCCCGTGAGCGGGTGGGCAGGTAGCGGGAGTAGTCGGCGCCGCAGTTGACCCAGCCCAGGCCCAGCAGCGTCATGGCGAAGATGACCCCGCCCACCCAGCCGCCCGCGCCCGACGTGGTCTCCAGGGAGCCCGTGCCGAGCCTGGGCACCATGAGGACCATGTAGACGACCGTCAGCACGATGAACGCGTAGGTCAGGTAACGCTGCACCACCATGATCAGCTGGTGGCCGTACACGCCGACCGCGATCACCACGGCCGCCGCGACGGCGAAGCACACCGCCGTGATCGGCGTGGACGCGGCTCCCCACGCGGGAACGAGCCGCTGGATGATCTCCGCGCCGCTCTGCGCCGCGAGCGTGACGAGCACGATCTCCCAGCCGACATTCGAGACGTACGAGAACAGTGTGGGCAGCTTGTTGCCCTGGTAGCCGAACGGCGCCCGGCCCAGCGTCATCGTCGGCACCCCCGACCTGGTGCCCGCGATCGCGACCAGGCCGACCAGCAGGAACGACAGCGCGTACCCGACGGCCCCGGTGACGATCGCGGGCACGACGCCCAGCCCGAGCCCGACCACGTACACGCCGAAGGCGACCCCGAACAGCGACAGGTTCGAGCCCGCCCAGGGCCAGAACAGGTCTCTCGGCCTGCCGTGCCGCTCCCGCTCGGGGACGGCGTTGATGCCGTTCTGCTCGACCGCCATCGTGTCCATGATCGGACGTTACCCATCCTTGCCCGGGAAACGAACCCGTCTCCGGCCGGAAGCAAAGAAACGGCTCATAGGCGATATTTCATGGCTTCACGGGAAGTGTGTGCGAGGTGATGGGGGAGACCAGGACCGACCCGCGGCGGCGCGCGCTGGCCGTCTGCCTGGTCTCGGCGTTCATGACCGGCCTGGACGTCAGCATCGTCAACGTCGCCCTGCCGTCCATCCGCGAAGGGCTCCAGGCCACCGAGGACGGCCTCCAGTGGACCCTGTCCGGATACGCGCTCACGTTCGGCCTGCTCCTGGTCCCCGCCGGCCGGCTCGGCGACGCCCGGAGCCGCCGGACGATCTTCCTGTGGGCGGTCGCCCTGTTCACGCTCTCCAGCGCCTTCTGCGGCTTCGCCTGGAGCATGAACGTGCTCATCGTGGCCCGCCTCGTGCAGGGCATGGCGGCCGGCATGCTGAACCCGCAGGTCTCGGGCCTGATCCAGCAGATGTTCCACGGGTACGAGCGCGGCCGCGCCTTCGGCGCGCTCGGCGCCACCATCGGCGTCTCCACCGCCGCCGGGCCGCTCATCGGCGGGGCGCTGGTCACCGTGTTCGGGGCCGACGCGGGCTGGCGGTGGGTGTTCCTGGTGAACCTGCCGATCGGGCTCCTGCTGCTCCCGCTCGCCTGGCGGCTGCTGCCGCGCCCGCAGCTCGTGCACACCCGGCCCGAGAGCATGGACCCCGTGGGCGTGCTGCTGCTCGGGATCGGCGTGGCCGGGCTGCTGCTGCCGTTCATCCAGCGGCACCAGTGGGAGGGGGCCGCCAAGTGGCTGCTCGTGCCGGCCGCGCTGGCGGTGCTGGCCGGGTTCGTCACCTGGGAGCGGCTCTACCGGCGCGAGCCGCTGGTGAACCTGGAGTTGTTCCGCAAGCGCTCCTACAGCCTCGGCTCGGCCATCGCGCTGTTCTACTTCGCCGGCTTCACCGGCATCTTCTTCATCTTCACCCTCTACCTGCAGAGCGGCCACGGCTACAGCGCGCTGCTGGCGGGCCTCGCGATCACGCCGTTCGCGCTCGGCTCGGCGTCGGCCGCCATGCTCGGCGGGCGCCTCGTGTCGCGCATGGGGCGGCGGCTGGTCGCCATCGGGCTCACCCTGGTCATCGTCGGGCTCCTCGCCACCATGGGCGCCACCGCGCTCGTGCCCGGCGCCGGGGCCGGGCTGGCCACCGCGCTGCCGCTGCTCGTCGCGGGCCTCGGCAGCGGCCTGGTCATCTCGCCCAACCAGGCCATCACGCTGTCGGAGGTGCCGCCCTCCGGTGGCGGGAGCGCCGCCGGGGTGCTGCAGACCGGGCAGCGCCTCGGCTCGGCCATCGGCATCGCGGCGGCCGGGTCGACGTTCTTCGGGTCGCTGGGCGAGGGGTGGCCGACCGCGTTCCGGCACGGGCTGGTCGTGGTGGTGTCGTCGGTCTCCATCGCCCTGCTGGCCGCCCTGTACGACCTCGTCCGCACCCGCCACGACCCGGCCCCGTCCCCGACCAGGCCGCACGCCGACGAGACCGTAACGCGACGCTCCGGTGAGGAAACGTCATGAGGCCAGGAGGCGTGCCTCCAGGTCCGGGTCGAGGCCCTTGAGCGGCCGGTCCGCCCGCAGGGGCGCCTGCCCGCCGAGGCCGCGCAGCCAGGCCCACGTGTCGGCCACCGTCTCCGCCACCGGCCGCACGCGCAGCCCCGCCGCCACCGCCTTGCCCACGTCAGCCCCGTGCAGGAAGTCGTGGTCGGCGCCGACCAGCCAGAACGGCAGCCCCACCCACGGCTCCACCCCGGCCGCCAGCAGCCGCTCCTCCTCGATCCAGCGCAGCTCGGCCCCGGACCCGGTCACCTTCACGCACGTCTCCAGCAGCTCTCCCATCGTCGTGAAGCCGGGCGGCGACACCACGTTGAACGCCCCGCCGACGCCCCGCGCCCCCGCCTCCAGGCACCACACCGCGAGATCGCGGGCGTCGATGTACTGCAGGCCCCGGTCTGCCGGGGCAGGCGCCACCACGGCCCCGCCCCGGGCGATCCGGCCGAGCCACCACGGCAGTCGCCCGACGTTCTCGTGCGGCCCGATGATCAGCCCCGCCCTGGCCAGCAGCGCCCGGTCGCCGAACGCGGCCACCGCCCCCAGCTCGCCGCCCGCCTTGTTGCGCGCGTAGGGGCCGTCACCGTCGTCGGCCGAGGCCGCCACCACGGGCGCGCTCTCGTCGGCCCCGAACGGCACCGGCTCGGCGTGCACGGACCGGCTGGAGACGTACACGTAGGAGCCGGCCCGCCCGGCCAGCAGCGCGGCGGAGTCCCTGACCGCGGAGGGCGCCCACGACCAGGTGTCGACCACGACGTCCCACTCGCCGCGCTCCAGCGCCGCCAGCCCGCCGGGCGCGGTGCGGTCGCCGCGTAACACCGTCACCCCGGCCGGCGGCTCCTGGGTGCCCCGGTTGAACGCCGTGACCTCCCACCCCATCGCCAGCGCCTCGCCGACGACCACCCGGCCGACGAACCCCGTGCCACCCAGCACCAGAACCTTCATGGCACCCACCCTGCCCGCCGGGCCGGCCGCTCGTAAGCCGTGCACGCCGTCAGCGGAATCGCCGGGAGCGAAACATGTACGGAGAGTATCCGTCGATCATGTTGCGTGCGCCACGGGCGGGTAAAGGTTACTCACAGTGATGACAGGAAGGCGGGGACGGGATTGACAACACGGTTGCTGCCAAGAGCCCGCAGGCTGCTGCCGCGTTCGATCCGGGCGCGGCTGACCACGGCCGCGACCCTGGTGGCCGCGGCCGTGTTCGTCGGCGCGTCGATCCTCACGCTCGCCACCGTGCGAGGGGCCGGCGCTTCCGCCGACGTGGACGCGGCGCTCAGGTGGATCCATCTGATGGTGTTCCTGGGCACGCCGCTCGTCCTGGTGATCGTCGCGCTGCTCACCTGGGCCGCGGTGAGCCACGCGCTGCGTCCCGTCGAGCGCGTACGCGCGGAGCTGGCCGAGATCACGGGCCGGGACCTCAGCCGGCGCGTCCCCGTCCCTCCCACAGGCGACGAGATCGCCGACCTGGCCGCGACCACCAACCACACCCTCGACCGCCTGGAGCGCTCGGCCGAGACGCAGCGCCGCTTCGTCGCCGACGCCTCGCACGAGCTGCGCAGCCCCATCTCCGCCCTGCGCGCCCAGCTGGAAATGGCCGCCAGCTATCCCGACGAGACGGACTGGCCGGCCACGGGCATACGGGCGCTGGCCGCCGCCGACCGGCTGACCGGCATCATCGACGAGCTGCTGATGCTGGCCAAGCTCGACGCGGGCGCGCTCACGCAGCGCCGCGTGGTGGACCTGCGCCAGGTGGCGGAGGAGCAGCTGCGCCACCGCGCGGGCGGCCCCGTGCCGATCCTCCTGCGCGCCCGCGCGGCGGCCCCGGTGCTCGGCTCGCCGGTGCAGCTCGACCGCCTCCTGACGAACCTGCTCGACAACGCCACCCGCCACGCCCTGTCCAGGATCGAGGTCGAGGTGGCCGTACGGGAGGAGCAGGTGGTCGTGACCGTCACCGACGACGGCGACGGGATCGCGCCGGAGGACAGGGAGCGGGTCTTCGAGCGGTTCACCCGCCTGGAGAGCGCCAGGGCCAAGGACAAGAGCGGCAGCGGCCTCGGGCTGCCGCTGTCGCGGGAGATCGCCACGGCCCACGGCGGCACCCTGACGGTCGCCGACCACGCGCCCGGCGCCCGCTTCGTCGCCGTCCTGCCGTTGCACCGTGGCTGAGCGCGGCAGGGGCCTACACTCGGCGGCATGGACCTGCGCGAGCTCTCCGAGGAGATCGAGTCCATCTCGCGGCGGTACGCCGATCACCTGGGCATCGAGCGCGACGACACCTGGTTCCTGCTCAAGCTGCAGGAGGAGGTCGGCGAGCTGACGCAGGCGTTCCTCATGCTCACCGGCAGGGCCAGGACGAAGGGCCGCACCGGGGAGGAGCTCGACGCCGACTTCAGGGCGGAGCTGGCCGACGTGGTGTGCCACGTGCTGCTCATGGCCCGCCACCACGGGGTGGATCTGGAGGCCGAGATCGCGCGCAAGTGGCTGGCCTGGAAACGGTAGGGCCCCGGCCGACACCGGGGCCCTCCGCTGGTCAGGGGATCACTTGATGAAGGTGATCCGGTCGGCGGGAGACGGGCTGATGGGCGAGTGGGCGCCCAGGTAGGCCGTGAACGCGTCCAGGTCGATCGGGCCGCTCCACGTGTCGGTGCTCTGCGTGAACACCGAGAAACCGTCGCCGCCGCCCATCAGGAAGTTGTTGGCGGCGATCTTGATGGACTGCGTGTCCGTGACCGGCGTGCCGTTCAGCTTGATGTCGGACACCCGCGAGCCGACCGGCTTGGTCGTGTCGAAGGTGTAGGTGAGCGAGGACGACACTTGCAGGACGCGGTGCGTGATCGCGCCCGTCGTCGGGTTGGGCGTCCAGACCTGCTGCTCCAGCAGGGCCTTGAGCTGCGCACCCGTGTAGGTCCGCACCTGCACGATGTTGCTGAACGGCTGGACCTCGAACGCCTCGCCGTAGGTGACGACGCCGTCGCCCTCGGAGCCCTTCTGCGCGTACGTCAGCGACGTCCGGATGCCGCCCGGGTTCATCAGCGCGATCTCGGCGCCGCCCGCCTTGGCGGCTTCGAGCTGCGAGTCGGCGATGAGGTCGCCGAGCGCCGTCTCCGGCTTCGTCGTCGCGGCCGAGCTGTTGTTGACCACGTTCGTGATGTCGGCCGTGATCGTGCCGATCTTGCGGTCGGCGACGGCGGCGCTGCGCGTCTTCCACGCCTGGACCTGCGCCTCGACCTGCGGGTCAGGGGTGACCGTACGCGTGACGACCTTGTTGTCGGCCTTGACCGAGGAGCGGATCACGTCCTTGGTGCGCTTGTCGATCTGCAGGTCGATCTGGGTGAGCACGCGGCCGAACGACGACCCCTGCGTGTAGTAGCGGTCCTGGCCGGCCGGGTCGCTGGTCTTGCAGATGTACGCCTGGTGCGAGTGGCCGCTGATGACCAGGTCGATCTGCGGGTTGAGCTCCCTGGCGATGCGCGAGCCGGCGTTCGTGGTGTTCACCGAGCAGGCGTCCGGGCTCTGGTTCGGCGTGATCGAGTCGCCCTCGTGCACCAGGACGACCTGCGCCTTGACGCCCTTGCGCGCCAGGTAGGCCGACGCCCGGTTCGCCGCGGCCACCTCTTCGGTGAACTGCAGGCCCTTGATGCCCTCGGCGGTGACGATGGTCGGGGTGGTGGCCGTGACCAGGCCGATGAAGCCCACCTTCACGCCGTTGATCGTCTTGACGTAGTAGGGCGGCAGCGCGTACGTGCCGGTGTCCTGCTTCAGGACGTTCGCGGCGAGGAAGTCGAAGTCGGTGCCCTTCCACTCGCCCGCGGGCGAGCAGCCGTCCACGGGGTGGCAGCCGCCGTTCATCAGGCGCTGCAGCTCGGCGTAGCCCTCGTCGAACTCGTGGTTGCCCGCCGAGGTGGTGTCCAGGCCGAGCGAGCCGAGCACCTCCAGCGTGGGCTCGTCGTGGTAGGCGGCGGAGATCAGCGGGGACGCGCCGATCAGGTCGCCCGCCGCCACGAGCAGCGTGTTCCTGTCACGGGCCTGCTTGATGTGCGTCGCCAGGTACGACACGCCGCCGGCGATCGAGTACTTGCCGCCGGCGATGCCGGTCAGGGTGCCGTCCGTGTCGACCAGGGGTCCGTCGGGGTCGAGGATGCGGCTGGAGGAGCCGGACGGGGGCTCCAGGTTGCCGTGCAGGTCGTTGATGCTGAGCAGGCGGACCGGGACGGTCTGCTTGCCGTGGCCGCCATGGCCGCCGTGGCCGCCGGTCGAGGCGACCGCGGGGGCGACGGCCAGGGCGATCCCGGCCGCGGCCGCGGCTCCGGCCGAGAGCAGCCGGAGGAGGGTGCGTGACGTCATGACAGGAACGTTACGGCGTGACGCTATGCAACAAATGTCTGAAAGGTAACGATTGACGGGAGTACCTGCTGGCACTGTTCGCCATGGGGACGCCTAGAGTTCGTCGTGTGGGTGCGCACGTGAAGATCAGGGAACTGCTCGGCGACCGCGACGTCGCCGAAGTGCTCGACGTCGTCGAGCAGGCCACCGAGGCGGACGGCGTCCGCCCTCTCAACGAGCACGTGATGCTCCATCTGCGCTACGGCGGAGATCCGCGGGCCCGGTCGTTGCTGCTGCGCACCGACGACGGCACACTGGCGGGCTACGCGCACGTGGACCCCACCGACGAGGTCGAGGGCCCGAGCGTGGAGCTGGTCATCCACCCGGCCCATCGCCGCCAGGGCCACGGCACGCGGCTGCTGCGCGCCGTACTGGAGCTGACCGGGAGCCCCGTGCGGCTGTGGGCGCACGGAGACCATGCCGGAGCCGGCGCGCTGGCCGCCGCGTTCGGCTTCGAGCGGGTGCGCTCGCTGTGGCAGATGCGCCGCTCCCTGTTCGCGCCGCTCGCCCCCTACACGCTGCCGGACGGGGTGACGCTGCGCACGTTCGTGCCCGGACAGGACGAGGAGGCGTGGCTCAAGGTGAACGCCGCCGCCTTCGCCCACCACCCCGAGCAGGGCGCCTGGACGATGGACGACCTGCTGCGGCGCGAGCAGGAGCCCTGGTTCGACCCGGAGGGCTTCTTCCTGGCCTACCGCGGCGACCGGCTGGCCGGCTTCCACTGGACGAAGATCCACGGCTCCTCCGACCACGGCCACGAACCGCTGGGAGAGGTGTACGTGGTCGGGGTGGACCCGTCGCAGCAGGGCACCGGCCTGGGCCGCTCGCTCACCCTGGCCGGGCTCGTCCACCTGCGCGCGCGTGGCCTCGCCCAGGCGATGCTGTACGTGGACGAGACCAACACGGCGGCGATCCGGCTGTACGAGTCCCTCGGGTTCAACCGGTGGGACGTGGACGTGATGTACGCGCCCCAGTGATCAGCTCTCGATGATGGCGTGCAGGATGAAGTAGGACACCGCCGCCACGATGGCGGCGGCCGGGATGGTCAGGATCCACGCGGTCACGATGTTCCCCGCGACGCCCCACCGCACGGCGCTGAGCCGCTTGGTGGCGCCCACTCCCATGATGGCCGTGGTGATCGTGTGCGTGGTGGAGATGGGCGCCCCGAACCCGATGGCGGCCCCGTACAGGACGGTCGCCGCCGCCGACTCCGCGGCGAACCCCTGGGGCGGGTCCAGCGCGATGATGCGCCGCCCCAGCGTCCGCATGATGCGCCAGCCGCCCGCGTACGTGCCGAGCGAGATCGCCCCGGCGGCGGCCAGGATGACCCACTGCGGGATGGGGTCCGTCGGCTGGGCGAGCCCGCCGACGGTGAGCGCCAGGAAGATCACACCCATCGTCTTCTGTGCGTCCTGCAGGCCGTGCCCGAGCGCCATGGCGGCGGCCGAGACGGTCTGCGCGTAGCGGAAGCCGCGGTTGGTCTTCCCCGGCTGGCTGTTGCGGAAGATCCAGTAAATTGCGATCATGATCGCCGCGGCGAGGCTGAAGCCGATCAACGGCGACAGCACCATCGGGATGACGACCTTCTCGACCACGCCGTCCCAGTGCACCACGCTGGACGACGCCAGCGCCGAGCCCACCAGGCCGCCGATGAGGGCATGGCTGGAGGAGGAGGGCAGCCCGAAGTACCACGTGATCAGGTTCCAGCAGATCGCGCCGATCAGCGCCGCGGCCACGATGACCAGGCCGTGCGAGCCGTTCGGCGCGTCGATGATGCCCTTGCCTACCGTCTGGGCGACCTGGGTGCCCAGGTGGGCGCCGATGAAGTTCATGGCCGCGGCCATGAACAACGCGGCCCTGGGGGTCAGGGCCCTGGTCGAGACGGAGGTCGCGATGGCGTTCGCCGCGTCATGGAAGCCGTTGGTGTAGTCGAAGGCAAGGGCGATGACGACCACGCCGATGACGAGGGCGAGCGTGAGGTCCACGGCTGGGCCCTAGCTTTCCTTGACCGCGATCGACTCGACGGTGTTGGCCACGTGCTCGAAGGCGTCGGCCGCCTCCTCGAGGGCGTCGACGACCTCCTTCATCTTCATGACGGTGAGAGCGTCGTACTCACCGCTGAACAGCTTGGCCAGCAGCCTCCGGTAGACCTGGTCGCCCTGGTTCTCCAGGCGGTTGACCTCGATCCAGTACTCGTTGAGGTTCTTCATCGACCGCAGGCGCGGCATCGCCTCGGCGGTCAGCTCCGCCGCCCGCTCCAGCACCTCCACCTGACGGACGACGTCCTTGGGGAGGTGGTCGAGCTGGTAGAGGACGATGAGGTCGGAGGCGGCCTCCATGGCGTCCATCACGTCGTCGAGGTTCGAGGCCAGCCGGTAGATGTCCTCGCGGTCGAACGGAGTGATGAAGCTCTCATTGAGCCGGTTCATGATCGCATGGGTGCGTTCGTCACCGGCGTGCTCGCAGGCGCGCATCTTCTCGGCCAGGGCCTCCCTGTCCGAGCCGTCGCTGATGATCTCAACCAGCAGACGCGATGCCGTGACCAGGTTGTTCGCCGAGTCGGCGAACAGGTCGTAGTAGCTGTCCTCACGTGGCGTGAGACGCAGACGCACGTCGTTCTCCAGATGTGCGGGGATGGTCCGTGGAAGAGGGTATGGCTAACCAGGCGAAATGCGAACTTCATGTCCCCTTCGCCTACTGGCTACCCGGCGTATGTTGTGCGACACCGCAGAACCGCGTACTTTTAGGCGGTTTTTTGCTGCTCGGGCCTAGTTTGGGGCTGCCCATAACGGCTCACTTGGGCGGGGTGAGGCGGGTGAAGACCGCCGTCCGTTCGCCAAGTGTTCATCTACTGTTCACCTTGTTCAGATCTTCGTTCTACTCAGACCTCGATCTTGCTCGCACCTTCGTCCGGCTCGACCTTGATCACGCTCGGACCTCCATCTCGCGCAGACCTCGGTCGCGCTCAGCCTGCTGTCTAGCGCGGACCTCGACCAGGCTGGGCCTGCTGTCTCGCTCGGCCCTTGATCAGGCTCAGCCGTCCACCTCACTCAGCCTCCTGCCCCCGCTCAGCCTCCACCTCGCTCAGTTTGCTGCCTCACGCGACCGCTACCTCATGGGACCCTCTACCTCGCGCGGATCTCCACCTCCTCCTTGGACCTCCGCCTCCTTCGGATCACCGTCCTCTTTCAGATCTTCGTCCGGTGGAAGTTCCGGAACGACCGCGACGGCGTCGGCCCCCGCTGCCCCTGATAGCGGGACCCGTACTTGCTGGACCCGTACGGATGCTCGGCAGGCGAGCTGAGCCTGAACACGCACAGCTGCCCGATCTTCATCCCGGGCCACAACTTGATCGGCAGGGTCGCCACGTTCGACAACTCCAGCGTCACATGCCCGCTGAACCCCGGATCGATGAACCCCGCCGTCGAATGCGTCAACAACCCCAGCCGCCCCAGCGAGCTCTTCCCCTCCAGCCGCGACGCCAGATCATCGGGCAGGCTGACGACCTCGTACGTGGAAGCCAGCACGAACTCACCCGGATGCAGGATGAACGGCTCCTCCCCCTGAGGCTCCACCATCCGCGTGAGATCCGGCTGCTCTTCGGACGGATCGATGTGCGGATACCGATGATTCTCAAACACCCGGAAGAACCGGTCGAGCCGCACGTCGATGCTGGACGGCTGGATCATCTCGGGGTCGAACGGGTCGATGCCCAGCCGGCCGGCGTCGATCGCAGCGAGGATGTCACGGTCAGATAGCAACACGGTGAGCAACTTACCGTTCTGGCCCGAAGAGTGTGGGGCTGGGATTGCTGTTGTGGGCCAAGTTTCCGCTACAGTGGGGGACGCAGCCTTCGGGGCGTGCGCGGGTGTAGTTCAATGGCAGAACATCAGCTTCCCAAGCTGACAGCGCGGGTTCGATTCCCGTCACCCGCTCCAAATGCATCGCCTTCCACTCGGGGGCGCTTCGCGCATCTGGCCTCCAGACAGCGCCTCCCAGGGGGCTCCGCCCCCTTCGACCCCCGAAAAGCACCCACCCGTTGCCCATTTACCGGGTTGACCGTTGGGACCCCGCCCCAAACGGTCCTCGCCTTCGGCTCGGGCTGTTCCTTCCGGGGCTTCGCCATGGATCGAGGGGCTACCGCCCCTCGAGCACCCCGACCGGACGGACCGGTGAGCCAGTCGTTTTTCACCATGAAGATTCCTGCACACCATGGCTTCCATCAAACCCGGCCGCGGTACACACCCGCGGTCGATCTCGCCTGGGCCGCGGCCGGGAAGGCCGACGCGAACATTTGCTCAGCAAAAACCCATGGGACACCACAGCAGGCTTCATCATCGCCCGCAAGGCCGGAGCGCCGGACCCGGGCAAAGAATGCTTCTTCGGCGAGGGCGCCTCGGCTCCGGGATGACGGCCTGAGCGCCGAAGCTGGCTGGAGCGGAAGCTTCCAGAGCGGGCGCGACTGTTCACTTCATGTAACTAATGGGGCGCTCACGGCTATCTCTTCTGTGTAGGACATTTCGCGAGGAGCGCTCATGACTTCGACCCGGTTCAACCCTCCCCCCGGCTGGCCCGTTCCACCTCTCGGATGGAAGCCTCCGCAGGGCTGGCGACCGGATCCGTCGTGGCCGCCGGCCCCTCCAGGCTGGCGGTTCTGGGTGCCCGAGGACCTGCCGGCCTCCGCAGCACCAGTGGCGCCGCGCCGGCAGGATCGAAAGAGCGGTGGGTTGTTCAGTGGCGCCAAGAAACACCTGGACGAGGAGAACGCGCAACTACGCGAGTGGGTCGAACGACTGGGCGGAATGGACGCCATGCGGATCGCGGCGATGACCGAGGCGTTGCACCAGGAGCACGAGGGCTTACGCTCGGCCATAGACGCTGCCACCCGCCGACTGCGTGAGCTGGAGCAACGGATCGTGCAGACGGAGGAGACCGCCTTGCTCCAGGAAGTGAGTGTCTATGAGTACCGGCATCCGCTGAGCGATGCGGTGGCGTACAAGGAGCAACTCGCTGAGGTGAAGGCCCGTATCAAAGAGATGGCCAGAGAGGGGCGAGCTGTAGTGGGCTCGACCGGCTGGCGGGTCAACGGATCCGAAGTCGAGGGCCGCAGAATGGTGCGCGACTTCTCCAAGCTGATGCTGCGTGCCTACAACGCTGAGGCGGACAACTGTGTACGCACGATGCGACCGTACAAGCTTCAGTCGGCGATCGAACGGCTGGAGAAAGTGGTGGACACCATCGTGCGGCTTGGGCGCACGATGGACATCCATGTTCACCCTGAGTACCACCGCACGAGAATTCACGAGCTGGAGCTGACCGCTGACCATCTGGCCAAGCAGGAGGAAGAGAAGGAACTCATCCGGGCCCAGCGGGAGCAGCAACGTGAAGAGGAGGCTGCGCGCCGGGAGTTCGAGCGGGAGAAGGCGCGCTTGCGCAAAGAAGAGGCGCACTACCGGGCAGCGCTGTCCGTACTGCTGAAGAACAGCACCGCACCTGCTGAGAGCGTGGACGAGCTCAAAACCAAGCTGGAAGAGCTCGGCGCGGCAGTCGCCGACGTTGAGGCGCGCGAAGCGAATATCCGGGCCGGGTACGTGTACGTCATCTCCAACATCGGCGCGTTCGGCGACGACGTGGTGAAGATCGGTATGACCCGCCGGCTGGAACCGGAGGACCGCGTACGAGAACTGGGCGATGCGTCGGTGCCGTTCAAGTTCGACACGCACGCCCTCATCTTCAGCGAAGACGCTGTTGGGCTGGAGGGCCGTTTGCACGCGGAGCTCAACGATCGTCGCCTCAACAAGGTCAACCTGCGGCGCGAGTTCTTCCGCGTGACCCCGGCAGAGATTCGCGATCTCCTGCAGGAGATCGCTGGTCAGCATCTCCTGGAATACCGTGACACGGCAGAAGCTTTGGAGTGGCGGCAGTCGTTGGAAGCGGCTGGAACGCTCTAGTGGCCAGGACGAGCTCATGTCATGAGTCGAACGAACGAACGCTTGCCTGGTCCATGGAACGACTCGACGGCCACATGGATCGGCTACAGGTGCCTTGAAGAGCCCCACACTCGCCCCCGCCACTACCAGGCCCACCCCAACGCCAGCATCCAAGCTTGCTCGAGACCGTTCCCAGCTATCTGCCCCTCTGCTGTGGGCTGGCCGCAACCACGGGCGGGAGCGGCGTATCGGCAACGACGATTCGCATGGCTGTCACGCCCGGCAGCAGTCAGGCCATGCAAAGCATGGCATATATAATCCGTTGCATGGGCGAGGAGCTGTACGACATCGAGCTGGAGCCGGCGGTGGAGGCTTGGCTGGACACGTTGTCCGACCGGGATCACGCTGCTGTCGAGGCCGCTGTCGAACGGCTCGCTCAGTTCGGCGACCGGATGCCGTACGGTCATGCTCGCGACCTGGGTGATGGGTTGTGGGAGCTGCGCTTCGATATCGCACACCACTCGGTGCGCCTTACCTACTGGCTGGCCGAGGGGCGCCGGGCGGTGTTGCTGACTGCTTTCTACAAGACGCGAGACAGACAGCCGCGCGATGTGGAGCGCGCCCGCAAGGCGATGGCTGAATGCATGGCCGGCGGCTTGGAGCACGGCGCCGCGCACTGGATCTATGAGGGAAGGGGCTGAAGACGTGGCCGGGCACAGCAAGTGGAAGACGGTCAAGGCCAAGCGGCTTGCTGGTGGGGAGGTTGATCCTGAGTACGCCGCGATGGTGGAGGAGGCGCGATTGGGGCAGGAGCTCGGCGCAGCCGTATACCGCCGCCGCGTCGAGCTCGGCCTGTCTCAGACAGAGCTCGCCGAGCGGGCAGGCATGACACAGCCGCAGGTGTCCCGCTTGGAGGGTGGCGCGCACCTGCCGACGATTCCGCTGATGGTGCGGTTGGCGGCGGCGTTGGAAATTGATGTGGTGATGCATGGTGACGTTTCCGCGCCGGTGGAGTTTCGGGCCATCACCGCCGCGTGAGGAGACCAGGATCGGCTCCATTGGCCGAAGTTCCACAATGGGCGTGATCGCCCACCGGTGTGGCGCCTTTTGATGGGATTGGCCGGAAGCGATCAAGACACCAGAACCGGAGTCGGCGTACGGGTTCAGAGGTGGTGGGCGATGTCCGCTTCCCACGACCGCAAGAAGTCCTGGTAGTTCTCGGCGAATTCACGTAGCGGTCCCTCGCCTTCTGGTGTGAGTGCGGTCAGTTGGTACGTGACCCGTGCCGTACTGCCGCCCTGCCCGTCCGCCGCCACCTCGACGGTCGAACCCATCCAGGTTTGATGGACGGCTGCCTACTGAGTTTCTGCTGTTGCGACGGGGGTGTAGTTGTGACCGTAGTAGATGGCTGCGAACTTCGGGGGCGGCCGGTGACCGCAGCCGGTGTTGAGGCGTGCTGGTCGTACCAGTCGAGGTATTCCAGCGTCGCGGAACGCACTGCCCTGCCCTGGCGGACGTTGCGGAGGGGACGGACGCGCCACCATCCAATTGACCGGCTCGAACACCGGTAAGACCGTGAGCAGGCGTCACAGGAATTCGCTGCGGTAGAGCGGGGCCAGCTCCGCCGCGCGGCGGCGGCGTTCCGCGAGGTCGTCCGGGGACAGCTGCGGCGGCGGCGCGTCCGCGCCCGCCACGACGTCGCCGATGCGCATGAAGTACTCGTCCTGCCCGGCCGGCGTGCACATGCAGAGCATGCGGGCCGGTGCGCCCGAGACGTTGCGGAAGTTGTGCGGCGCGTTGGCCGGGATGTTGATGGTGGATCCGGCCAGCACGGTGTGCTTCTCGCCGCGGAAGGTGAATTCGATCTCGCCTTCGAGGATCGTGAACATCTCCTCGAAGTCGTGCCGGTGCGGTGGCGGGCCGCCGCCGTCGGGCACGCGCATGTCGATCAGGCAGTACGCGCCGTTGGTCTGCTCGCCGGTGATCAGCATGGCGTAGGTGTTGCCCACCAGGGAGATGTAGGTGGTGGCGGGGTCGTCGGGGTTCGCCACGGTCAGCGAGCGGGCGGGATCGTCGTCGGGAATCATCGTGATCGTCTCCTGGGGTGTGCGGTCGGTTGGTTCCGTCGGCTGGACGACGATGCGTCGGTGGTGGAGGTCCAGCGGGTCTTCATGGGCGGTTCTACAGGGATTTGAGGACGCGGACGCGGTCGGCGGTGGCACGTTGGGCGACGTCGGCCTTGAAGGCGATCGAGTCGAACTCGTGCGGGGCTCCGGGATGCAGGTGAAACTCGACCGGGACGCCCGCGCGGCCGAGTTTGGCCGCGTAGGCGAGGTCCTCGTCGCGGAAGATGTCGAGCTGGCCCACCTCGATGTAGGCAGGGGGGAGGCCGGTGGCGTCTTGAAGCCGGGCCGGGGCGGCGGTGGGCGGGACGCCGGGGCCGCCGGCAGCCTCGCCGAGCAGCGCCGGCCAGGCGGTGCGGCTGTCGTCGTAGGACCACAACGCGTACGGCTCGATGTGGGGGTCGGGTGCGGCGGGGCGGTCGTCGAGCATCGGCATGATGAGGATCTGGTGGGCGATCTCCGGGCCGCCGCGCTCGCGGGTCAGGATGGCCAGCGCCGCCGCCATGCCGCCGCCGGCGCTGTCGCCCATCACCGCGATCCGGTCGCGGTCGACGCCCAGCTCGGGAGCGCGGTCGTGCAGCCAGCGCAGCGCGGCGTAGGCGTCCTCCAGCGGTGTCGGAAACGGGAACTCGGGCGCGCGGCGATACTCCACCGACAACATCGGCACGCCTGAGGCCGCCACGTAACGGGCAACCGGGCCGTCGAACAGGTCGATGTGGCCGAAGATGTATCCGCCGCCGTGGAAGAAGACCACGGCCGAGCCCGGCGTCGCGCCGTCCTTGACGTACCAGCGCACTTTGATCTGCGCGCCATCGGCGGCGGGCACCGTGTGGTCGGTCGTCGTGACGTCGGCCGGCATGGGCTGGGCGTTGCTCGCGGCACCGATGATCGGCTCCCAGAAGGCGCGACGCCCCTCGACGTCGCCCACTTCGGGTCGCGTGACCTCGGCCATCGCCTCGGCCATCGGGGCCAGCGCCTCGGCGATCTCGGGATCCAAGGACAAAGACATGACTGCTCCTCCTGTGAGTGTGTCAGGCCGAGGGCGCGAGGACGACGGTCTTGCCCGGCAGCTCGCCCGCGCCGGCCTGGGCGTGAAGCTCGGGCAGGTCGGCCAGCGCCACCCGCTGGGCGACGTCGACGCGCAACTCGCCGGTGCTGACCCGAGCGACCAGGTCGGCGAGCTGGTCGGCGTCGCTGCGCACGAACACGTCGATGCCCCGCACACGGCGCTCCTCGTCGGAAGGGGCGGGCATCCAGACGGTGGTGTTGACGAGGGCGCCGCCGTCACGGACCAGCGTGACCAGCGCGGCCAGCCGTTCCGGGGCGACCGGCGCCAGGTTGAGTACGAGGTCGACCGGCTCGGTCACCGCGGCGGTCACGTCGGTGGTGGTGTGGTCGATCACCTCGTCGGCGCCGGCAGCCTTGACCCGCTCGGCGCTACGGGGACTCGCCGTGGCGATCACGTGGGCACCGACCTCCTTGGCCAGCTGCACCGCGTACCCGCCGACCGCGCCGCCGGCGCCGTTGATCAGCACCCGCTGACCGGCGGTCAGCTTGCCGTGGTCGAACAGCGCCTGCCACGCGGTCAGACCCACCAGCGGCAACGCCGCCGCGTCGGCCAGCGGGACGCTCTTGGGCGCCCCCGTGAGGATCTCCGCCGGGGCGATCACATACTCCGCGGCCGCGCCGGGTCCCGTCATCGGCAGGAGGCCGACGACCCGGTCGCCGACCGCGACGTCGTCCACGCCGTCACCGAGCGCGTCGACCGTGCCGGCGACGTCGATGCCGGGAGTGTGGGGCAGCTCGACCGGGATCGGAGCCTGCATGTAGCCCGCGCGGATGTTGCCGTCGACGCCGTTGAACGAGGTCGCGGCGACGCGAATCCGGACCTGGCCGGCTCCGGGGGTGGGCTGGGCCACGTCCTCGTACCGCAGGACCTCAGGACCGCCGAACTCGTGAAAACGGACTGACTTCATCGCAGAACCTGCCTCTTAGAGTGCCGTCAAGTGCTTCGAACTCGAAGCGAGTCCGGCGCAGAGGTGCCCCTGCGACCTGCTGCTCCGAGTTGCGAAGGCGTCCAGCCCCGCGTCACCGAAGCTGCCCGGAGGCAGCCACTGGGTCAGCGCTTGCTGGAGACGTCACTCAATCTCGCAGGTTCCGCCGCGGTTAACCTGGGCCAGGCCGGCCCACCTTGATGATGGCCGGCTCCCCGCCGTCGGAGACGATCTCCGCCAGGCGCGCCGCATCGGCCGAGCCCGGCGCCGCGGTCAGCATCAGAGCCGCCAGATCGTCGCCCGGAATGGCGAGCAGGCTGCCGACGAGCGTCACGGAGTCGCCGTCCGGATGAATGAACGCGGCACTGCTCTCATAGGCCGCCACCGGACGCGGCGCGCGCCACAAGGTGTCGAACAGGCGGCTCCGGCTCCGCATCTCGTCCACCAGCGCGGCGAGCGACGCGTCGGCGGGGTAGCGCAACAGCGCGCTCGTCAGGCGGGCGACCAGCACCGCCTGATGGTCGGTCGCGTCACCCGCAGACTGCTTGAAACCATCGAACGGGTCGCAAAACGTCCGCCACGCGATGTTCCACTCCCACGGGTCCCCGGTGAGCTGCCAATGCCCCAGAGCCATGAACGCACTGTTCACGGCCACGAGATTCATCGCCGCGTCGGAGACGAACATCGGAGTGTCCGTGAACCGCTCCAGCAGCCGCATCGCACCCGGGCCGACGTCGTTCGGCACCCGCCCGTCCGCGGCGGCGTACCCGGCCAGCGCGCAGAGCCGCTCGTAGTCCGCCCGCCCGACCCGCAACGCCCGGGCGATGGCGTTCACCACCCCGGCCGACGGATGGCTGCGCCCCTGCTCCAGCCGGCGCACGTAGTCCGCGGACATCCCCGCGAGCTCGCCGAGCTCCTCCCGCCGCAACCCCCGCACCCGCCGACGGCCGACCGGCAGCCCGACAGCCGCGGGCGCCGTACTCTCCCGCAACCGGCGCACCGCGACACCAAACTCGTGACGTTCCACAGCCCAATAGTGCCCGGACCGTCCAGCAGCACATAACGGGGGCGGCCGCACCGGCACCGCCCGGCATCGGCAACACGTCCCTCCGGCGGCTCTTGCCGCGGATGCTCACCTGCCCCGCTCTCCAGCCGAACGTCGTCCAACTCCAGCCGCGTGACCCCGCCGCCGCGCAGCGCCACCCGGGGCGGCGACGACATGATCACGTAGTCCTGGTGCGCAACCACGCTGTC
Organism: Nonomuraea composti; assembly: GCF_012034275.1. Classification (NCBI taxonomy): domain Bacteria; kingdom Bacillati; phylum Actinomycetota; class Actinomycetes; order Streptosporangiales; family Streptosporangiaceae; genus Nonomuraea; species Nonomuraea composti. Next base: position 46,983 of record NZ_JAATEP010000014.1, read on the forward strand.
GCGGTCACAGGAGGCGAGAATGGAACGGAGGCCTTGACGACGAAGGCATGGTCGTGGGCGCTCATACGGCGAGCAGCACTTCATCGACGGTCTGCTGCTCGTAGTCGATCGGGCCCTGTACTCATCGATGGAAATCCTCTGGTCTGATGTTGTCATGGCATCCACTTCTCTGCACTCGCCGACGCATCCACACGACACTGTCGAATAGCTTCGTAGGTATCGAGAGCGACGCTGCGCACAGGCAGGGTGGTTGAGGACAAACACCGGGCCGTGGCCCATACCGGTGGAGTATTTTCAGGGAATGGATATGCCGAGGATACCGAAAGGGCGGCGTGTGGGGCAGGCCGCTGTGAATGCGCTGCGCACTCTGTTCGAAGAGCATGATCACATCGTTCAAGAGATTTCCGGCCAGAACGACTTCGGTGAGGATCTATACGTCACCTTCACCCACGACGGAAGGGTCACAAGCGACACGATCAAGGTGCAAGTCAAGGGAGGGGACAGCTGGCGCCGAGGAAACGGCTACGCGGTGCCTGTCGGCCGGCATGTTGATACCTGGGCGAACGGAAACATTCCTGTCTACTGTGTAGTGTACGACCCGGACGCCAAGAGGCTGCACTGGGCAAATGGCACCCAGCAGCTACGCCAGTCTGGTTCGCTTCATCCACCTCGATTCATCGGCGTTAGTCCGAACGCGGTGCTGGATGGCAGCACCATGGCATCCTTCGTGGCTCAGGCCCGCCGCTACGTCGGGCGTTACCGAGGTCGACAAGCCGTCCTGACCCATCTGGGCGAGATGTCGGGGGTTGAGTTCGATCCAGGGGATCACGTTCTGCACTTCGTCAACGGCGACGACGAGGATCTTATTTTCTGGAAGCGGCCGGGAGACACGGTGGCGACGTTGCTGCTCAGCACCCAAGGCTGGGAGCCGGTTCTCGTCAGCCTGGAGTCCCTGCTGCGATCGCAGCGGGTGGTTTCGGAGGATGAAAGGGACAGCGCATCCGCCGCCGACGGCCTCTGGGCCGCCGAAGATCTGGAGCTGAGCCAATCCGAAGTCATGTGGGCGATATCTTGTTTCATCTCCACTGAGCAGGCTGATGAAGGACCTGAGGACGACCTCGCTGAATGCGAGGGATGCCCGAGCTGTACGGGCGAGGAGCATGCTGACATTGCGGCGGATGTGCTTCATGAATACGTCCTTGCCCGCGTTCTCGACCGAATCGAAGCTGAGCCTGACCTGATGCAGCGCTCGATCCTGGCCATGCGTGAGGAAGGTGAGCTCGATCCGGATATCGTCGCTGAGCTCGGTCCTCTTGAATCTGACCCAAGCATCGTCAGTCAGGTGAACAAGCTGAGCCGAGCGACGGTGACAACGATGGACGACATCGAGCCGAAGGCATTGCGGCTGGCGATCCTCTATCTCATTCATCGCATCTACGTCGGCGGCCCGTCTCTCTCTCCTGACCAGCAGATCCGAATCCTATGGCGTATTCCCGAGCTCTGACTCACGTTATTCGAGGTTGTCCGGAATTGTCGGTCCCCGGCCTCTCGGGCGTCGCAAGCTCAAGTTGGTGAAGCGCACGAAAGGGAGGTAAGCAAGCGTGCGTGACGCTTCGCCAAGCTCGCGCGCATCGCGGGCCCGTTCGCAGGGTGATCAGCGGGAAGTCAAGGGGCTCGCGGTTGCCCTATTGACATATGCCTTGTTCGGCCTGCCGATAGGCCATGACGATGCCAAGCTGGGAGCGCGGGTCCGATCGCAGTCACCAGCTCTCAGGGTTCGACCGTTCCGGGATCCGCCCTCGATCTTGTGTTCAATACGATGAACGACGCAGTGCCGACAGCCAGGTATTGGCCGTCGGCACCGCTTTCGAGGGTGATCAGCTGGCCTCCCGCAGCGGTTGGAACTCGACGTTGAGCCGCATCTCCAAGGCTTCTGCCAGGCGCTCCAGCATGGGGATGGTCGGCATGGTGCCCCCTGCCTCGAACCTTGCGACTGCCGGCTGCTTCAGCCCAGTGCGCTCTGCCAGTTGGGCTTGGGTCAGACCCAGTTGCTCACGCCGCAGTCTCACGGCCTCACCCAGCTCGAAACGGATTCTGGCCGCATCGTAGGCTGCTCCGGCACCAGGGCGACTCATGATTTCGGACTTCCTGTCAGCCCAAGTCCTGCGCTCGCTCACTCTGCTCACCCCTCATCAGTGGTATGGGCCTCAGCGATACACCGCTGCATGACCCGCCACGCACGATCGATCTCAGCGGTCTCGCGCATCCGCTGCTTGCGGAACACCGTCAGCATGATGATCCGTCGCCCCGGAGCGATCCAGTAGGTCATCCGAACCGCCTCTCGGTGAAGGTGAAACCGCAACTCCCGAAGCTTGCCGCAGAGCTGACGAGTGTAAGGCTCGTCGAGCAGGACGCCTCGCGCGGCCAGTAGGTCGATGTAGAACGCCGCAGTTTCCTGGTCTTCCTGATCGAGCGTGTCAAACCACTCATCAACCTCTGGTTCCAGCTCCACCTCTCCCCAGTTCATAACATGGACGTTATAGCGCGGGCAAGAGCCAGGTCTTCGAGAAGTGAAATTGCCCTGGTACGCACCACATGGACCGTGAGCGATGTACGTTCGGACGTCACCGTCCCTTGAGCTTGGCGGGTTCCCCCTTCCATCGGGTCGATGGCAGATGGTGGATCGGCCGATCCTGTGGCCCAGCCATGGAGCGATGATGACCTGGCCGTTCTGCTGATCCTCCTGCCCGCCATCGTCTGGCTCGCCTGAGTGGCTCTGCGTCGCCGCAGATAGTGCCAGTGGCGGTAATAGCCTGGGCGGGGTGGGGAGGGCCCACGATCCGCCTGGACGCGAAACGTATGCCGTTCTCGTGCACGGCCCGTCGCGAAACGGCTTGTCACCGCTCTGGGTGTCCCGCCTCGGTAGGTTCTTTCTATGCTGGCCGACGGCTCATCGAGCACCGACTCCCGTGCGTACCTGATGCGGCTTGTCCGGGGCGTCGAGCCGTGGGACGGCACGGAGGCCGGGCAGCAGGCTGAGGTGTTGAGCTGGATCTCCAGTGGGGCGCCGCTCTATCGGACCAGGAAGCCTGATGTCCCCGATCCTCACCTGGTGAGTTACTTCGTGGCGCGCAACCGGGGCGGTGAGCTGCTGCTCGTCGCGCACCGGAAGGCGGGGTTGTGGTTGCCGAGCGGTGGGCACGTGGAGCCGGGGGAGGACCCCTGGGAGACCGTGGTCCGTGAGTGCCAGGAGGAGTTGCACGCCACCGCTGTGGCCGGCCGGATTGCCGGGGAGCGGCCCTTCTTCGTCACCTGTGCGCGGACTCGGGGTGAGGGGGCGCACACTGATGTTTCCCTCTGGTACGTGCTGGAACTCGACACGGTCGTTTCTTACGACCGGCGGGAGTTCGCCGGGGTTCGATGGCTCGCTCCGCGGCAGATCCTCGAAGAGCCCATCGAGGTTCTTGATCCGCACATGCATCGGTTCGTCCGGAAGCTCATGAGCGGGTTGTAGCAGGCGAGGGCGGGGGCTGCGGGTGTTGGAAGCGGCCCATGTCTTTGGGGGAGTGCGAGGTCGACGGCTTTCCGCCGGTGACGGCCTGGATCGGCTGCTGCGTTGCGCTCGTCAGCCGTATGACGTACGGTACGGTGTACGGTCATGATGAGAGAGGGAGGGGTCTTGGGGTATCAGCCGAGCGACGAGGATCTGAAGAGCGTTGAGGCGTGGTTCGCGGAGTACGACGCGCTGGCCGAGCAGGGGGCGATCGAGCAGCTTGCCGACCTGGCGGTCTTTCCGATGAACCTGGCCACCGACGTGCCGGGAGGGCGCGCTGCCGTGCGGCAGTGGACGCGGGAGGAGTACGTCGAGGCGATGGGGCAGGCCATGGGGGGTGGCACGGCGGGGCTCGACCTGAAGTCGGTGCGGACGCCGCACTTCGTGAGCGAGAACCTGGTCGTCGTCGAGACCGACGCGACCATGACGGTCGATGGCCGCACCGAGAGCATGTCCTACGTCGACCTGCTCGTACGGACCGAGGACGGGTGGGCGTTCCAGACGATGGTGCAGGGCGGCTGGGGGCATGGCTGGCCCGTGGCCAAGCGGGGCTGACCTCCGGCGCCGTCCGCCCGGCAGCCGGGGTGGGGCCGGCCTTCGGCGCCGTCCGCCTCGGCGGCTGGGTGGGCGGCGCCGCCCGTTCAAACTGGACCGGATGTCAGCTTTCGTTCCCCGGCTTCTTTGTCATCCCGTGGGCCAGTGCCACGCCCAGGGAGAGCGCCAGGGCGATGCCGAGCGGGAGGCTGTCGGACGCCGTGCCGACGGCGATGCCGATGGGCAGGGCGCAGGCCATGCCGAGGGTCCAGTTGGGGGTCGAGGAGTTCTTCTTGCACGCCATGGGTCAACGATGACGGGTGAGCAGGGTGCGGCTGTAGAGGTCGTAGTCACCGGTGGCGTATGACTGATGTCATGTGCAGGGAGCGCCCGCTCGGCGGCTTCCGGTGATTGCTCGTGATCGCATACGAGACCTGGAGATGGCTGCATGATCGGGATGCTCTACCAGCCCTTGCTCCTGGCGCTGGGCGGAATGGTCTTCGTGGTGCTGTCCGTGGTTCTGCGCCGTACCCGGCTTCGGTCCTTCTACCTGCTGCTGTCGGCGGCGATCTGGTTTCTCGCCGCGCTGGAAGAGTGGTACATGATGACCTATCAGCCCCAGATGGACATCCGCATCGATGCGCTGTTCTTCATGATGCTGATCGCGATGGTGACGCCGGTCGGAATCCTGCTGGCGGTCCTGCGTCGGCGGCGGCCCGAGCAGTGATGTGAGGAGGAGGGGCGGTGCCTGAGAAGGCCGTCAGCGAGAAAGTCCTTTGTCGCATCGTCCGGGACGGGCGGCTGTGCTCTGCTCTGGCGGCTCTTCGAGGGGTAGCGCCCGAGCCTCACTGCGGGGGCAGGACGCAGAACTCGTGGCCGTCCGGGTCGGCCATGACCACCCACTCGACGTCCCCCTGGCCGATGTCGACGCGCGTCGCGCCCAAGGAGATGAGCCGGTCCACCTCCGCCTGCTGATCCTCGCCGGCCGGCGGGGCGAGGTCGAAGTGCAGGCGGTACTTCTTGCCCAGCTTCGGCTCCAGCGGCGGGCCGCCCCAGGTGATTTTCGGGCCGCCGTGCGGTGAGCGGATCGCGGTCTCCTCGTCCTGATCCCACACCAGCGGCCAGTTCAGCGCCTTGCTCCAGAAGTAGCCGACCGCCTGCGAGCCGTCGGACGCGAGCGCCCCGATGAACCCGCACTCGGCCAGGAACTTGTTGCCCGGCTCGATGACGCAGAACTCGTTGCCCTCCGGGTCGGCGAGCACGACGTGCTCGGCGTCCGGGCCCTGGCCGATGTCGAGGTGGCGGGCGCCGAGCGCGAGCGCCCGCGCGACCGTCTGCCGCTGGTCCTCAAGGGACGTGCTCGTCAGGTCGAAGTGCATCTGGTTCGGGCCGAGCTTCGGCTCCTGCGACGGCAGGAACCGGATCCGGAAGCCCGTGTCGTCGTTCGGCAGGAGCGTGAAGCCGTCGTGGGGATCGTCCGCGAGATCCCAGCCGAGGACGCCTGCCCAGAAGCGGGCCAGGCCCTGCGGGTCGTGCGCGTCGAAACAGAGCGCGACAAGGCGAGAAGTCACTCCGCTCCGCACCTCCTGTCCTGTCTTGTCCTGCCTTGTCTGCTGTTCGGTGCTCCGGCGTGGGTGCTCGCTCGCTTGCGGGCCGCCGGGGGAAGCAGGGCAGTGCCGATCATGCTGGCAGGTTCGGTCCCGATCCTCCACAGGTTTTCCCGGTGATCGGGGCAGGGCAGGGCGCTCCTCGGGAGGCGGGATCATGGCGTCATGGGGACCTGGGTTTATGTACGGGGCTGGCTGGAGTTCCACGGTCACGGGCAGCGGGCCGAGGCGGAGCGGGTGATCCGGGAGCGGGACGCCGAGGGGTGGGCCTTTCCCGCGGGCGGCTGGCTCGACGCCGCCTGTTACGCCAGGGCCGTGCGGGTGAGTGACGTGGACGACCTGCTCGATCAGCTGCGGAGGATCGCGGCGGTGCCCGCCGACGCGGACGGTGACCGGGTCTGCGGGCTCTTCCTCGCCTTCCACGAGACGGACGGCCAGTTCGAATGGCAGGTGCGCGACGGTGAGGTGGTCATCGCGCCGGCCGCGCCGCGCTACGACTACCTGTGGAAGTAGCGCCCTGCCGGCAACGCCTGCCGAAGCTGCTCGACCACCAGGTCGGCCCGGGTGCGGCGGCCCAGCAAGCGCGCCAGCGTGGATCTCTGGACGGCCCACGCCACGGTAGTGGTGCCGTCGGTGCGGAGGAAGCGGATGCCGCCGGGGGTCGCCGAGATGGTGGCGATGTCCGTGAGCCGCAGGTGGTGGGCCGAGAAGGGGTTGCGCACGATCACCTGGTCGTGGGTGAGGGTGATGGCCGGTCGTACGCCGAGAAGCCAGCAGCGTACCGCCGCCGCCCCGAGGAGGAGCGTCAGGACGGTGAGCACGAGGACGCCGACGAGGGCCGCTGAGCCGCCGCGCGCGATCACGTTCGTCATCATGACGGCGATCCAGGCCAGCAGGCCCGCGAACGCGACGCTTCCCAGAGCGGCCGCGACCCGGCCGGCTCTCCCGACTCGCCACACGCACCGCATCGCACATCACCTCGCCGGTGGGACGAAGGCGCCCGGGGACGGCGTCACCTGCCTGAGCAACGTCCGGCAGGCGTCAGTCGTTCCTCTGCCTGAGCAGCGTCCGGCAGGTCTAAGGCGTTCCCCGACTCGCGAGGTTCGCCAGGGCCTGGTCGGCCACGTCGAGCCGAGGGTCTTCGGCGAGCACCCGCAGGACGGCGTCCGGGGTGGTGGACGAGGTGGCCAGCCACCATCGCACGTGAATCGAGCGGTCGTGGGCGAGGCGGTGCAGCTCGTCGAGGGGGAGCCGGTCCGACTGGACGGCGGAGGCGCGGACGACGGCCAATCGGTCGTTGGCGAGCAGGCGGCACTGGTCGAGGGTGGTGCGCGGGTTCTCGGTGGCGCGGGCGCGGACCCTGGGGTCGGGGTCGGTGAGCAGGGTGGCGAGGACGGCCGGGGCGTCGGTGTGGGCCGCCAGGCCGGCGCGGACGTTCGGGGAAGGGTCGGCGGCGAGCGTCGCGTTCGTCTCCTCGTCCAGCCCTTCGCAGGGTGATTGCGGCACGGTAAGGCGGGGACGAGCCAGCCCCGCGTTAGCGCAGAAGGCCGGGACGGTAGTGCCAGACGAATTCCAGCCACGGCGGAGCCACCCCTGTGAAATGCGCCCAGCTGCCCGGCTCCGCGTCCGGGTAGTCGCCGCGGACTTCGGACAGATGGGTCAGGAGGAAGCCTTCGCCGATGAGGCCGTTGACGATCCGGCTGAGCGTCTGCCGGTATTCCCTGGGCTCCTGGATGTGGTGGCCGGACGGGTGGCGGTCGTAGACCCAGTCCTGGTCGGGGTAGGAGGTGGTGGTCTCGTCCGTGTAGGGCTGCGTGAGCGTGTAGCCCTCGCCGTTCCACGCGTGGTGGGTGAGGCCGGAGAAGAACGGGTTGGCGCACATCAGGTAGTAGTGGCCGCCCGGCTCGACGACCCGGGCGACCTGGCGGAAGACGACGCGGGAGTCGGGGACGAAGGTCAGTGAGTACGGGTGCCAGACGAGCTCGAACGACGACTCGTCGAACGCCGACAGGTCGCGCATGTCCCCCTGGACGGTGCGCAGGTCGACGCCGTGGTGCTCGGCGGCCAGGCGGTCGCGTTCCAGCTGCCCCGGGGAGATGTCGAAGACCGTCACGTCGGCTCCGAGCAGCGCGAACGCCACGGACTGCTGCCCGCCGCCGCTCGCCAGGCAGAGCACCCTGCGGCCGGTCAGGTCGCCGGGGACGCCCAGGCGTTCCAGCCCCAGGTAGGCGCGGGCCCGCTCCGCGTCGAGGTCGAGCATCGGGCGGGTGAACAGCGCGTCGGCCTCGACCAGGGCTTCCCAGCGCTCCATGTTGTAGCGGTAGACCTCGTCCGTCACGGTGGGCACTCTATTTGTCCGGTGTCGGGCGGGGCGAGCGGATAAAAGGGAAGTCGCGTGCGCGGCGGATGGGGCTGAGCAGGAGGACGACGAGGGCGCCGAGCTGGACGCAGGCCATCAGCCACATGGTCTCCCGGACGCCGAGCGCCTCGCCCAGCGTGCCGCCGAGCAGCCCGCCGAGGGGGACGGCGCCGTAGTTGAGCGCCGACGTGCCCGCGGTGATCCGGGCGAACAGCTCGGGCGGGCAGTAACGCTGGCGGAAGGTGCTGGTCAGGATGTTCGAGGCGACGACGCCCGCGCCGGCGCCGAGCTCCCTGGCGAGGAACACGACCTGGATCGAGTGGTAGCCCATCAGGGCGACGTTCGACAGGGCGCTGAAGAGGGTGAGCGGGCGCAGGTACGGGTCGGGGACGACGAACCGCACCCCGTCCAGGATCTCCTTGAGCAGCCGCCGCTCGGCCGGGGCGGGGGGCCGGGGCTCGCGCGTACGGACGGAGCGCAGGCACAGGGCGGAGACGCCGAAGCTGACCGCGTCGGCCAGGACGCCGCTCACCGCTCCGAACGCCTGCGCGAGCAGGCCCGCCAGGCCGGGACCGGCGATCTGCGCCGCCGACTCGCTGCACTGGAGCTTGGTGTTGGCGTCCAGAAGCCGATCGCCGCCCACCAGGATGGGCAGGTACGCCCGGTAGGCGAGCGTGAAGAACACCTTCGCCGCCCCGCCGGCCGTGGCCACCACGAGCAGGTGCGCCATCGTGAGCCCGCCGAGCCACGCCGCGACCGGCACGCTCGCGAACACCGCCATCGAGACGACGTCGCACGCCAGCATCACCGGCCGCTTGCGCAGGCGGTCCACCCACGCGCCGGCGGGCAGGCCGATCACCAGCCAGGGCAGCCAGGCGGCCGCGGTCAGCAGGCCGACGGCGAGGGTGCCGGCCCGCAGCGTCACCACGGCGACCAGCGGGAGCGCCACGGCGGCGACGGAGCCGCCGAGCATGCTGGCCGTCTCACCGGCCCACAAGAGCCGGAAGTCCCGCGGCAGCCGAGAGCGACGTGTGACCGGCGGTGCCGGGGTCACGGGCTGCCCGGTACGGCGCGTACGGACAGGAAGACGAGCCGGCGCTCCTGCCCGTCGTCGGGCACCTCGCGGTCGGCCAGCGGCGCCAGCAGGGCGAGGATCCGCTCCTCCAGCTCGGCCAGCTCGGCGACCGACAGCCGCGCCCAGCGGTCGGCCGTGAACGCCGCCCGCCGCCACTCCTCCGGATAGCTCTCCCGCTCGGCGAACCACTGCCTGACCAGGCCGGCCTGCCGGTCGAGCAGCAGCGACTCGGCGGCCGCCGCCACGGGGTCGTCGGGGAAGTCCGCGGGCGACCAGCTCAGGACGCCCGGCGACCGGCGCCACCAGCGCTCGCGGCGGTCGCGGGCCAGCTCCGGCACCTCCTCCACCAGCTCGCTCGCGGCGAGGACCTTGAGGTGGTGGCTGATGTTGCCGACGGCCTGGCCGGTCTTGGCCGACAGGGCGGAGGCCGTCGCGGGGCCGTCGACGCGCAGGATGTCGAGCAGGCGCCGGCGCAGCGGGTGGGACATGGCGGCGAGCACCTTGGAGTCGCGGATCTCGCGCCTGGAGCGGTCGGTCGGCATGGTCTCAGCGTAGATGCACAAGAACTCTTGTGTAACTACGTCCGGCCGAAGACCAGGCGGTGGCCGCGGGCCGTGTCCACGTACTCGCGGACCCGGTGGATCAGCTCGCCCCGGAGCTCGAAGACGAAGCAGTAGTCGTTGCTGTAAGGGGTGCCGTCGGCGAGCGTCGCCGACAGGGTCGCCTCCGTGGTCGCCCGCACGCCGTCGGTGTGGAACCCGTGCACGGACAGGGCGACGTCGCGGGCGAAGAGGCGGGGGAAGTCCTCGGTGAAGAAGCGGACGATCGCCTTCCTGCCCACCATGTGATGGGGCGCGCCGAGGGCGGCGGCGGTGGCGTTGCCCGGCGGCGAGAGCCATTCGGCGTCCTCGGTGAGCACGGCGGCGACGCGGTCGGGGTCGTTGCTGGCGAGCGCCTGGAGCGCGTTCTGGATGATGTCGAGGCTCATGACCCGACCGTCGCCGCCGCCGCGCGCCCGCGTCTTGGAGAAATGTTCCTTTTAGCATGGGGTCATGCGATCCGCCGTGGCGGGGTGGGAGGTCGTCAGGCCCCCGGGGCCGGGCCGGGTGGCGGGCGTGCGCATGGCCGGGTTCCGCAGCGCGGGGTCCGTCGATGTGCGGGTGGTGCCGCATCCGGCGCTCACGCTGGTGCTGGAGTTCGGGAACGGGCCGCTCGTCGTGGACCGCGCCACCGGGCGGCAGCGGCGGGGCGACCTGGTGGCCGGGTTCCTGCACCGCGATCTCCGCGTGCGCGGCGCCGGTGTGGAATGTGTGCAGGTACGCCTGTCGCCGCTGGTCGCGCGGGCCGTGCTGGGCGCCTCCCCGGCGGCGCTGGACCGGACCGTGCTCCCTCTCGACGACCTGTGGGGGCGGGACGCGGCCCGGCTGCGGCAGCGGCTCGGCGACACCACCTCCTGGCACGACCGCTTCGCGCTGACGGAGGCCCTGGTGGCACGCAAGGCGCAGGCGGGGCCGGGCGTGGACCCTGAGGTGGCCTGGGTGTGGGGCCGGATCGTGCGCAGCCGGGGCCGGACGCGGGTGGAGGCGCTGGCGGCGGAGGTCGGGTGGAGCCGCAAGCGGCTGTGGTCGCGGTTCCTGTCCCAGATCGGGCTCGCGCCCAAGCGGGCCGCGCGGCTGGTCCGCTTCGACCACGCCGCCCACCGCCTGGCCGCCGGCGAGGGCGCGGCCGGGGTGGCCGCCGACACCGGGTACGTCGACCAGTCGCACCTGCACCGGGACTTCGTGGCGTTCACGGCGATGACGCCCGCGACCGCGGTGGGCCAGCCGTGGCTGGCCGTGGACGGCCTCGCGTGGGCGGGGTGAGGGGACGGCCTCGCGTGGGCGTGGTGAGGGGACGGTCTCGCGTGGGCGTGGTGAGGGGACGGTCTCGCGTGGGCGTGGTGAGGGGACGGTCTCGCGTGGGCGTGGTGAGGGGACGGTCTCGCGTGGGCGTGGTGATTGGGCTCATCCGAGCCGCAGGCGGGCCGCGGTCGGGAGGTGGTCGCTGCCGGTCGCGGGCAGGGCCCAGGTGTCGTACGGGGTCGCGCCGCGGGCCATGACGTGGTCGATCCGGGCGAGCGGGAAGGCGGCTGGCCACGTGAAGTCGAACCCGGCCCGCGCCGGGGTCAGGCGGGAGGTGAGCGGGGACAGGCCGCGGTCGTGCAGGGTGCCGTTGAGATCGCCCAGCAGGACGATCCGCTCCATCCGCTCCGCGGCGATTGCGGCGCCGAGCGCGACGGCGCTCTCGTCGCGCCAGGCGGTGCCGAAGCCGTCCTGGGGGCGGATGCGGACCGAGGGGAGGTGGGCGACATATGCCGCTATTTCACCGTACGGGGTGCGGACGGTGGTGCGCAGCCCGCGGTTCCAGTCGTCGGTGATGCCCTTGGGCTTGATGTCCACGGGACGGCCGTCGGCGAGGGGATGCCGGGACCAGAGCCCGACCGTGCCGGCGACGACGTGGTACGGGTGCTTGGGCGCGAGGGCGGCCTCGTAGACGGGCAGCGCCTCCGGGGTCAGCTCCTCAAGGGCGACGAGGTCGGCTCCTGCCGCGGCGAGGGCGCGCGCCGTACCGGCTGGATCGGGATTGTCGTCGGCGACGTTGTGCTGGAGCACCGTCAGGACGGGCGCCAGGCCGGCGACGCTCGCGGACCCGCCGAACACGGACCCGCCGAACACGGACCCGCCGAACACGGACCCGCCGAACACGGACCCGCCGAACATCGCGCCCCAGACCACCGCCGGAAGGGCCGCCGCGATGATCGCGGCGGGCGCGCGCCGCCACAGCGCCAGGACGAGCAGCGCCGCCACCACCAGGCCGAGCCAGGGGAGGAACGTCTCCAGCAGGCTGCCGAGGTTGCCGACGACGTTGGGGACGGCGGAGTGGAACGCCAGGAGGCCGGCCACCAGCACGGCGGCCAGGACGAGGATCCGGCCGCGCACGGCCCGCCCTTCACCTGCGCCAGGGTCGTCGCCCACGTGCACCCCCGCTCCTGCCCCTGACCCGAATCGACTCGATGATCGCATCAGGCCGTCACAGGAAGAACCGCAGAGCTCGCCCGGCGATGGCCGGCGCCGCCTTGCGCTCCGACGGGCTCAGGTGGTTGAGGCCGGGCAGGGTTTCGAGGGTGGCGTGCGGCAGGACCTCGCTCAGCGTCGCGAACTCGGCCCGGTGCGCGGCTTTGGACCGCCCGCCGCAGAGCAGCAGCACCGTGGCGGACACGTCCGCGAACCCGGCGAGCCGGCCGTGCTGGGCGGCGATCTGCTCGTGCTCGGCCGCGTTGCACTCCAGCAGGGGCAGCATCCGCCGCCACGTCTCGCCGTGGAAGGCCATGCGCAGCACCAGCCGCAGGTACCAGCCGGGCACCTTGGTCATGAAGGCGGGAGCGCCGCCGGAGCCGCGGATGAAGCAGGCGAACGCGCCGTAAGGGTCGCCGACGGCCAGCAGTTCGCGGTAGCGCGGGATCCACCCGGTCGGGACGGGCGCGACGGGCACCCCCGGCTCCCACGCCACGATCCGCTCGAACACCGGGTGCGTGCGCGCCGTCTCCAGCAGGGCCAGCCCGCCGTAGCTGTGCCCGAACGCGAGCCGCGCCCCGGTCTCCGCCTGCACGGCGAGGACGTCCTCGACCTCGTTGGCCAGGGTGTAGTGCGGGCCCTGGGGGCCGCTGGCGCCGCGCCCGCGCCGCTCGACGACGTGGACGGTGAACGAGCCCGCCAGCCCGTGGGCCAGCGGCAGGTAGTCGTCGCAGGTGCGCAGCGTGCCGCCCACCAGGATGAGGCCGGGGCCGTCGCCGGTGGTCCGGTAGGCGATCGTCGTGCCGTCGGCGGAGGTGATCGCGCGCTCACGTAAGGACGGGGGGTGGCTCATGTCGTCTTCTCCTGCTCCCATTGGTCGAAGGTGGCCAGCAGTCGGGCCGTGTGCTCGGCGTACTCGTCGTAGGGGATGCCGCTGCGCGCGACCAGCTCGGCCAGCCGCCCCTCGAACCCCTCCTGGATCGAGGCGACCAGCCGCTTGCCCTGGTCGGTGAGGCTCAGCCGCCTGCGGTTGCCTCCGGCCGGGTCGGGCCGCACGTCGAGGAGGCCGTCGGCCGCCAGCACACCTGTCATGCGGCTCACCGACGGCTCGGTCACGCCGAGGTATTCGGCGAGGGTGCGCTGCGTCGAGGCGCCCAGCTCGCCCACCAGCACGAGGGCCAGGTAGCGGCTGTAGGACAGGTTGTGCTCGGCCCGCAGGATCCGGTCGGCCGCCCGGTCGAGGCGGGCGGTCAGCACATGGAGGTCGAGGCTCAGGTTGCGATCCACGCCCGCAACTTAACATTCTAACTTAGCCAAGGCAAGTTACTGGTCGCGGGCGGGTGTTCAATGGGCGGATGGACATCCTCGGCATCGACAACGTGCTGATCCCGGTGGGCGACCTGGCCGCGGCCCGGCGGTTCTACGCCGACGGGCTCGGCCTGAAGGTGAAGTTCGAGAAAGAGGCCCAGGGGGTCGCGTTGTTCACGGTGGGCGCGGAGGCGCCGGGCATCCTCGTCCGCGTCGACACCCGCGCGGGCCGGCCGGGGCCAGGGCCCGCGATGCGGCTGTGGCTCGAAGTCCCCGACGCCCGCGCTGTGTCCGCTGAGCTGGACGAACGCGGCATCCGCCCGCTCACCGCACCTTTCGAGGTCGGTACGGGCTGGGCCGTCGAGGTGGCCGACCCGTGGGGCAACGTGATCGGCTTCACCGACTACCTCGAACGCCCCGAACTGTCCCGCCCCCGCCCCTGACTCAGGCCGAAGCCGCCGGGCGGGCGAGGTGCTCGGTGAGCAGGCGCAGCACCGTTTCGGGCGCTTCGACGTGCGGGTCGTGCCCTGTCGGCAGGGACGCCTGCCGTACCAGCGGGAACTCGCGGGTGACCGCGTCGAGCTCCCGCCGGGTCCACGCGCAGTACGCCTCCCACGCCGGCACCAGCCGGTCGGGGAACACCGCGGCGAAGGCCAGCGCGTCGCCGCTGACCACCAGCAGCGGGCAGCGGGCGCGCCGATACACCGGGAACAGGTCGAGCGCGTCTATCTCCCGCATGACCCGCAAGAACGACTCCGGCAGCCCCTGGCCCATCTCCGCCAGGAACGCGGTCATCTCCCGGCAGGCGCCGGCCGCCGCGTCCGCGTCCAGGCCGGCGAACTGGCCGGGGCGGGTCGGGTTGCCGTGGCCGTCGAGGTTCACGGCGAGCCGGCACTCCGGATGCTCCGCCGCCCACAGGGCCGCGACCATGCCGCCCAGGGAGTGGCCGACGACCACCGGCCGGTACAGCTCGTATGCGCAGGCGACGGCCGCGACGTCCTCAAGCACCGCCGGCCACGACCACGGCGCGGCACCGGACTCGCCGTGGCCGCGCAGGTCGATGGAGACCGGCCGGAAACCGGCGCCCACGAGCAACCCGGCGAAGGGCTCCCAGTCGGCACGGGTACGGCCGCCGCCGTGCAGGAGCAGGACGTCCTGCCCGGAACCGCCGTGGTCCTCCGTCATGATCGGTACGGATCCGCTCATGACCGTCGCCATCTGAGCACCTATCTGGGTTCGAGCAGCAAGTAGTCGATCTTACCGTCGTCGTCCACGGAGATCTTCGTGTCGTACTTCTGCCCGGCCGGAATCGACGTCACCCCGGCCAGCTCGGCCGGCTTCGTGCTGCTCAGCTCCTCCAGCTTGAGCCCGGCAAGGTCCTTGGCCAGCTCGTTGAACTTCGCCGCCGGCACCTCCTTGAGGAAGGTCTCGCTGAGGTGCTCGCTGAGCTCGCCGTCCGGGATCGGCGTGCGGTTGACCGCGTCCAGGTACCACTGCAGCTGCTTGCCGACGGAGCTGTCGGGGACGGCCACGCCCTTCTCACCGCCGCCGCTGCCGCCGGCCGAGCAGCCCGTCACGAGGACGGCGAGCAGAGCGATGAAGCCGGCTAACGCCGAGAGAGAACGCACAGAGGACTCCTGATGATCGAGTTTCGGGAAAGCGCATGCTAGCAACCGGCCCCGTCAAGAACGTCCCGCGAGTGACGGGTGCCGGGTCAGCGCAGGAGGATGGGGTTGGTGAGGGCGGCCATGTGGCCGTTGGGGTGGCGGATCTCGGCGCGGACGAACGGGGACTCCGCCGCGCTCGTCCGCCCTTCCACGACGCCCGGGCCGCCGTCGGCGGGCAGCGACGCGCGGTGGGTGGTGCCGCGTTCGGTGTGGAAGGTGACGGTGCCGGAAGGGACGCCGTGCACCTCCAGCCGCACCACGACCGGCTCGCCGCCCGTTTCGAGGCGTTCGCCGATGCCGGCGGGCGTGGCGGAGAGAGCGGTGTGGGCCTCGAAGGTCAGGTCGATGGTGGTGGCGGCGGCGAGCCAGGTGCGGCCGGTGCGCAGGGCGGTGAGCAGGGCCGGGGTGCTCGGCTCGTCGGCCAGGGCGACGGTGTGGGGGATGCCGAGCTGGCCCTCCAGGTGGGTGTCGCTGTTGCCGATCGCGGGGCGCCACGAGCCGCGGTGCACGTCGTGGGCCAGGGTGCGGCCCCATTCGGCCAGGGCGGCCTCGTTGTCGGCGTTCCAGGGCAGGTCGGAGGTCCACTGGCCGTTCCAGACCTCCACCGCGTCGAACCCCTCGTACGGGTACATGAACGTCCCGGACGGGTACGGCGCGTACGGGTGCGCCGCCACGCACAGCCCGCCGGAGCGGCGGACCCCGGCCACGTGCCGGTGCACGGCGTCGTCGCGGACGCCGTAACGCCACTCCACCTCCTGGCCGGGGGCCAGGCCGAGGGCCAGCCAGTGGCCGGTGCCGGTGACGACCTCCTGGCCGGGGATCACCAGCAGGTCGTCGCCGGACAGCGCGCGCCACTCGTCGTACGCGGCGGCGGTGTTGTGCTCGGTGACGGCGATGAAGTCGAGCCCGGCGGCGCGGGCGGCGGCCACGAGCTGCGCCGGCGTCTGGTCCGCGCCCTGCGAGCGCAGCGAGTGGACGTGGCAGTCGCCCCGGTACCAGCGGCGGCCCGCTCTCATGAGCCGGGGGCGTCGACGGTGATGCGGGTGCCGATGTCCTCGCCCTCGCAGATGGCCCGCATCACGCCCCTGGCGGCGACGTCGAACACGTGCATGCGCAGGCCCTGCTCGTTCGCGAGGACGAACGCGCTCTCGTCCATGACCCGCACCCCGGCCGCCAGCGCCTCCCGGTAGGTGAGGTTCGTGTAGCGCTTGGCCTCGGGGTTGAGGTTCGGGTCGGTGTCGTACACGCCGTCCACGCCGCGCTTGGCCACCAGCAGGGCGTCCGCGTCGAGCTCAAGGGCCCGCTGCACGGCCGGGTAGTCGGTGGTGACGTACGGCTGGCCGATGCCGCCGGCCAGCAGCACGATGAGGTCGCGGCGCAGGTGCCGGTCGGCGCGCAGCCGGATGAACGGCTCGGCCACGCTCTGCATGGGCATGGCCGTCATGACCCGGACGTCGGTGTCGGAGCGGGCGGTCAGGACGCCGCGCAGCATGAGCGCGTTCATGACCGTGCCCAGCATGCCGATGTTGTCGGCCTCGGCCCGGCCGATGCCCCAGCCGTCCGCCATGCGGCCGCGGAAGTAGTTGCCGCCGCCGATCACCACGGCGATCTGCACGCCGAGGTCGTGGACGGACAGGATCTCGTCGGCGAGCTGGGCCAGGCTCGCCGGGTCGGTGCCCCAGCCGCTCTCGCCCGAGAGGGCCTCGCCGCTGAGCTTGACCACGACACGTGAGTAACGACGCATCCCGCCATCCCTTCGCGGCCGCGCGTTCGGCGACCCGGCCAAGGATACGGCCCGGCCGCCCGCCGCCCCCACGTCCCCGCCGTCAAGTCCCGCCGCTACAGGCGCAGCACGCCGACCGTCTGGCCGCCGCTCGTCTCCCCCGTGAGCTCGAAGCCGAGCTTGCGGTAGAAGCCCTCCGGCCCGTCGTCGCCCGGATGCCACGTCACGTACATGCGGGTGACGCCGCGCCCCTGCGCGTCCGGCACCACGTTGAGGCGCCACAGCCCGGAACGGAAGTCGACCCCCTTGCCGTTCCAGTCGATGTCGAGGAAGGCCATGAGGAAGCCGACGGCGGCGCCGTCCTCGTCGAGGATGAGGCGCGGCCACGCGGTCTCTCCGTGGACGTACGCCTCGGCCAGCGACTTCGCCACCGGCGAGACGAAGTGCTCCTGGTCGGGGCGGACCTTCACAGCGAGGGCCGCGTCGATGTTGGCCGGGGTGATGCGGGCGAGGCGCAGCTCAGGCATGGTGCGGCAATCTTGTGAGGGGACGGTCGCTCCAGTGGACCCTTACCGGGGGATCCGGCGCCACTCATTTTCAGCGCGGCGCCGTCACCGTTTTCAGCGCGTCACCGTTGTTCCAGGGCCAGTTTCACGCCGAGCCCGACGAAGATGCCGCCCGTGGCGACGTCGATGCGGCGGCGGGCGGCGCGGCGGTGGCGCAGCCAGCCGCCGATGCGGCCCGCGAGGACGCCGACCGCCCCGTCCACCACGAACTCCATGGCGATCAGGATGACCCCGAGGATCGCGAACTGCAGCCACACCTGACCGAGGCTCGGGTTGATGAACTGCGGGAGGAACGCGATGGTGAAGGTGACCATCTTGGGGTTGAGCAGGTTCGTCATCAGCCCGCTCAGGTACGCCCGGCGCCCCGACATGCTGCCGCCGCCCACCGCGACCTCCAGCGGGCTGTCGTCGCGGTTGCGGATGGCCTGGACGCCCAGGTAGATCAGGTACGCGGCGCCGACGATCCGGACGACGGTGAAGGCGATGGGCACCGCCTCGAAGAGCGCCGCGAGGCCCGC
This sequence comes from Nonomuraea composti, assembly GCF_012034275.1. Classification (NCBI taxonomy): domain Bacteria; kingdom Bacillati; phylum Actinomycetota; class Actinomycetes; order Streptosporangiales; family Streptosporangiaceae; genus Nonomuraea; species Nonomuraea composti. The sequence continues at coordinate 64,946 of NZ_JAATEP010000014.1, forward strand.
GGCGGCCACGGCGACGTGGATGGCCTCGCTGGTGGCGACGCCCGCGGTGGCGAGCAGGCCGGCCCGGGGGCCGCCGCGCATCCCGCAGCCCAGCACGAACAGCATGTCGGGCCCCGGGGTGATCATGGCGATGATCGTGGTGACGGTGAAGAGGGCAAGGAGGTGGGGGTCGATCGGCATATCCGAATTTTCCCACGTTGTCCTACATTGCGGATCTACGGGGCAGCCCTCAGCACCACACTCTCAAGGGGCGGGAAGCGCCGATGCCGCTTCGCCGTCGCGCGCAGCTCGGCCGGCATCGGCGCCTCCAAGCGTCGGGATCAGGGGTTCATGCTCTGGGCGAGCAGCTTGAAGAAGGTGTCGCCGCGGACGATCTCGAACGGGTCCCCCAGCAACGTGCCCAGCTCCGCGATGTCGCTCGGCGCCCAGTTCCAGGCGTTGACCGCCCCGGCGATGAACAGCGGCCGCGCCCCGTCCCACCCCTCGATGTGCTTGACCAGCGTGTCCCGGTACTCCTGCGCCTTGCCCTGCGGCGAGAAGTTCCCGATGACGGGCAGCCCGGCCGGAGCGGCTTGCAGGTCGCCGGTCTCCCACGACTGGATGATGCCCCGCAGCGGCGTGTTCTTCCGGTACGAGGCCGCGATCCGCTCGTCGAAGGCCACCCAGCCGTCGCCGGCCGCGTTGCGCTGGTTGTAGGCGTAGACGAGGTTCATCCCCGTGCGGCGCAGGAACCGGCCGGTCAGCGCGGTGTAGGCGTCGAGGGCGTCCTGGGGCCACGATCCCGGGTAGGTGTAGCCGGCGCCGGACGGGCCCGCGATCAGCAGGTCGTGCTCCGTGGCCGTGCGCTGGTAGTGGGCGAGCAGGGCGGGCCCGATGTCGGCCAGCAGCGGGCTGACCGTCCAGTTGGTGGGCACCCGGCCGCGCGCGGGGTCGTCCCAGATCTGGCGCATCCGGCGCTGGCAGTACTGGATGTTGTCGCCCTCGCCGACGGTGAGCGTGAGGTACACGCGGTTGCGCAGGGTGGCGCGCGGCACCGGGCGTACGCGGTCGGAGACCTTGGCCGGCACGCCCGCGTGCACGGTGGCGTTCATGTAGTAGTCGGCGGGCACCACCTCGACCGCGTGCTGCGAGGCCCGGTCGACCCCGCCCCACTCGCCGGCCACGTCGTTGGAGAACCAGCCCGCGTACGGCGTCGTCGGCTGCACCTTGCCCAGGATCTCGTCCAGCAGCGCGCCCGTCGCGCCGCTGGGCGGCAGCCAGAACACCATGGCGCGCATGGCCACGGTGTAGTCGCGGAAGTACGGGAAGGGCTCGACCCGGGTGGGCGCGGTGGTGGTGGCGGTGACCAGGAACTGGTTCCACAGGTCCACCTCGACGAGCAGTTGCCGCGTGCCGGCGGGGGCGGTGAAGCGGTAGATGAAGTAGTTGCCGCCGTCGGCGAAGCGGTTGGAGTCCCCGCCGAGGGCGGAGTTGAGGCCGTCGAAGAGGTACGGGGTCTCGGCGTCGGTGCCGGGCGTGAACGAGGCGATGGTCGTCCCGTCGGCCTTGACGACGACGGACCCGACGGAGGCGCCCCAGCCGTCGTCGCCCAGGGAGTCCTGGAAGCGCAGGTAGACGCCGTCCTGGCCGGACAGCTCCTGGCTGAGGTCGAACGTGCGGACCTGCCGGTTGGAGGAGTCCCTGATCCGCTCGCTCTCCCTGGCGACCTCGCGCCACTGGACGTTGTCGACCTTGACGGTCCTGGTCGGTGGCAGGCCGCTGAGCAGGGCTTTCGTGCAGCGGGGGAAGAGGTGGTCGAGCTGCCAGCGGTAGGTGGCCGGCACGTCGCCGGGGTCGAAGCGGCCGCGCAGGTCGGTGATGACCTTGAAGCCGTGCTCGGCGGCCTGCTCGGCGGTGGCGGCCACGGCGTTCTCCAGGCCGGCCAGGGTGGTGGCGACGTTCACCGAGTCGGGGACGGCCGGGTCGTGCAGGATCGCGCCGCGGGCCTCGCCCCGGTAGCGGGCGATCAGGTCGAGCGGCCGGTCGTGGCGGGTGACGCGGGCGCCGGTGCTGTCGAGCCAGGCGGTGTCGTAGCCCTCGCGGTTGTAGTTGAAGTACAGGCGCGGGTCGCGGCGGTTGACGATGCCCTGGAGGGTGGTCAGGAGTAACTGGTCGTCGCCGTGCAGGGTGCTGACGTCGGCGAAGTCGAGGCGGGACGGGCGGCCGAAGCCGGGCAGGAGGGGGGTCGCGGCGGTGGCGGCCTGGGCGGGGAGGCTGACCCCGAGCCCGCCGGCCGCGAGGACCACGGCGTTGGCCCGCAGGAAGGTACGTCGGGACACCATCGGCGTTCACTGCTCCTCGTCGGGGGGAGACCAGGAATGACAGCGTTGTCATCTGCTGCTGCGAACGTAACAACGTGACCGGATGTTGTCCATGCCGTAAAACGGCGCGCGCCGAACCGTACTTTCGGCCGGTGCCGCGCCACCGCCCCGCCTCCTAAGGTCGGAGAGGTGCGGGAGTGGTGGCAGGCCGCCGCGACCGGCGTCGCGTGCGCGGTGGTGCTCGCCTTCTGGGCCCACCAGGTCGCCGACAGCTGGGGCGGCGGCTACTGGATCTTCGGGTGCGCGGCGGGCGCGGTGGTGTGCGCCCTCGCCCTCGTACGCCGCCGCGCCCGGCTCCCGGCGGCCGTCGCGGGCCTGGCTGTCGCCGCCGTGGCCATCCTCGTCGCCCGCCTCCACGACCTGCCCGCCGAGCCGGGCCCCGGGACGGCGCTCGGCCTGTCCGTGCTGGTCGGCTCCGCCTTCAGGACGCTCCCGCTGCCCCAGGCCGCCGGCGTCGGAGCCGGCGGGCTCGCGGTGGCGCTCGCCAGCCAGCTCTCCGGGTCGCCGCACGCCTCCGTCCTCGTCCTGAACGTCGGCGCCTGGCTCGCCGCCCTCACCGGCGGCCTGGGGCCCCGGCTCCTGGCGCACCGCCGTGCCGCCGCCGAGGAGCGGGTACGCCAGTCGGAACGGCTGGAGCTGGCCAGGGAGCTGCACGACGTCGTCGCCCACCACGTCACCTGCGTCGTGCTCCAGGCCCAGGCCGCGCGGCTCGTCGCCCGCAAGGACCCCGATCGGGTGGCCGGGTCGCTCGCCGACATCGAGGCCGCCGGCTCCGACGCCCTGGCCGCCACCCGGCGCGTCGTCGGCCTGCTGCGCGAGCGCGGGCGGGCCGCGTTCGGGCCCGCCGAACGGCTCGGGGAGCTGGTCGCCCGGTTCAGCGGGCCTGCGGTGACCCTGCGGCTGCCCGACGGGGAGCCCGCGTGGCCGTCCGAGGTGGCCGGGACCGTCTACCGGGTGGTCCAGGAGTCGCTGACGAACGTCTCGCGGCACGCGCCCGAGGCCGAAGCCGTGGTCGTCAGCGTCACCCAGGAGGAGCAGGAGCTGGTGGTGGAGGTGACGGACGACGCGCCGCCGCCGCATCGCGCCCGCGGCCGGCTGGGCGGCGGGTACGGGCTGGTCGGGATGCGCGAACGCGTGGAGGCGCTGGGCGGGCGGCTGGCGGCGGGCCCGCGCCCCGAAGGCGGCTGGACCGTGCACGCCACCCTGCCCCTGCCCGAGCGGGTGGTGCGGAGATGAGCGTCATGGAGCTGCGGGCCGAGCGGGTGGTGCGGGGATGAGCGTCATGGGACTGCGGGCCGAGCGGGTGGGGCGGTCATGAGCATCACGGTGCTGCTGGCCGACGACCAGCCCATGATCCGGAGCTGCCTGCGCCTCATCCTGGAGGACCAGCCGGACCTCCGCGTGATCGCCGAGGCGGGCGACGGCGCCGAGGCGGTCGCGCTGGCGCGCCGGCTGCGCCCCGACGTGTGCCTCGTGGACGTGCAGATGCCCCGCATGGACGGCATCGAGGTCACCGCCGCCCTGGCCGGCCCCGAGGCCCGCGACCCGCTGCGGGTGATCGTGGTCACCACGTTCGACCTCGACGAGTACGTCTACGGCGCGCTCCGGGGCGGCGCGGCCGGCTTCGTACTGAAGGACGCCGGGCCCGAGCTGCTCGTCGAGGCGGTCAGGGCCGCGCACGCCGGTGACGCGCTGATCTCGCCGTCGGTCACGCTCCGGTTGCTGCGCCACGTCACGGCCACCGCGCGCAGGCCGGCCCGCGCGCCCGCGCAGCCGCTGTCGGAGCGCGAGACCGAGGTCGTGCGCGCGATCGCCAGGGGCCGGACGAACCAGGAGATCGCCGCCGAGTTGTGCATCTCGCTCAGCACCGTGAAGGGGCACGTGTCGTCGGTCATGACCAAGCTCGGGATGCGCAACCGGGTCGAGATCGTCGCCTGGGCGTGGGAGAGCCGCCTGGTCCGCTAGGGAGCCCCCCGCAAATCGGCCGGTGCCGTTTCGGAAGCGATTACGGTGGGTAGGCCCGGGTTGATTCTGAGCTGCCTGGTCCTCAGGAGCCACAGATGTCCCGTATCACGCTCACTTCCGCAGCCCGTGAAGCACTCCGCGACGGAGAAGTGGTCTTCTTCGACTGGCACGTGACCGGTCTTTGCTGCGCGGACGCGGGGGAGTTCTCGGTCAGGGCGTTGCGCCGCGCCAGGCTGCCCCGCAGGGCCCGCCCGCTGGGGCGGTCCGGGCTGGTGTACGCCCACCCGACCGCCTGGGTGCACCTCACCGGCCTGCCCGTCACGGTCGACTGCCGCCCGCTGTGGCGCTGGCGGCGCTTCGTCTCCGATCTGCCGCCGGACGCCGGTCTGCGCTGCTGCCTGGGGCGCCCCATAGACGGCTCTCTGCAGGGGAGGTAACGGGTGAAGCTGCGTTCCATCATCATCTGGACGGCGGTGGCCGTCGTCGGCGCCGTGGGCTGGGCGGTGCTGGCCCTGTCGAGGGGCGAGAACGTCAACGCGGTGTGGCTCCTGTGCGCCGCGCTCGGCTCGTACGCCATCGCCTACCGGTTCTATGCCCGGTTCATCGTGCGCAAGGTGCTGGGTGCCGACGACCGCAGGGCGACTCCGGCCGAGCGGCTGGACAACGGCATCGACTACCAGCCGACCGACCGCCGGATCCTGTTCGGCCACCACTTCGCGGCCATCGCGGGGGCGGGGCCGCTGGTGGGCCCGGTGCTGGCGGCGCAGATGGGGTACCTGCCCGGCACCATCTGGATCATCGCGGGCGTGATCTTCGCGGGAGCGGTGCAGGACATGGTGGTCCTGTTCTTCTCCATGCGCCGCAACGGCCGCAGCCTCGGGCAGATGGCCCGCGAGGAGATCGGGCCGGTGGGCGGGGCGGCGGCGCTGGTCGCGGTGTTCGCCATCATGATCATTCTGCTGGCGGTGCTGGCGCTGGTCGTGGTCAACGCGCTGGCGAAGTCGCCGTGGGGTGTCTTCTCGATCGCGATGACCATCCCGATCGCCCTGTTCATGGGCTTCTACCTGCGGGTGATCCGGCCGGGCCGGGTCGTCGAGACCACCGTCATCGGGGTCGCGCTGCTGCTTCTCGCGATCGTGGCGGGCGGCTGGGTGCAGGGGTCGAGCTGGGCGCCGTTCTTCACGCTGACGCCGTCGGCGCTGGCGCTGTGGCTGATCGCGTACGGGTTCGTGGCGGCGGTGCTGCCCGTGTGGATGCTGCTGGCGCCGCGCGACTATCTCTCGACGTTCATGAAGATCGGCACGATCGTGCTGATCGCCATCGGCATCGCGATCACCGCGCCGCCGCTGCGCACCACGGCCTTCACCGACTTCGCCTTCAACGGCAAGGGGCCGGTGTTCGCCGGGTCGCTGTTCCCGTTCGTGTTCATCATCATCGCGTGCGGGGCGCTGTCCGGGTTCCACTCGCTGATCTCGTCCGGCACGACGCCGAAGATGATCCAGAAGGAGACCCAGGTCCGCATGATCGGCTACGGCTCCATGCTCATGGAGTCGTTCGTGGCGGTCATGGCGATCACCGCGGCCTGCGTGCTGACCCCCGGCCTCTACTTCGCGATGAACTCCCCGGCCGGCGTGCTCGGCCCCACCGTGCAGAGTGCCGCCGCGGCGGTCACGAACATGGGCTTCGTCATCACGCCGCAGGACCTCCAGGCCGCCGCGGCGGCCGTGCAGGAGCAGACGCTGATCGCGAGGACGGGCGGCGCGCCCACGCTGGCCGTGGGCATCTCGCAGATCTTCTCCGGCTTCCTCGGCGGCACGGCGCTGCAGGCGTTCTGGTACCACTTCGCGATCATGTTCGAGGCGCTGTTCATCCTCACCACCGTGGACGCCGGCACGCGGGTGGGCCGCTTCATGCTCCAGGACACGCTGGGCAACCTGTGGCGGCCGATCTCCCGGGTGAGCTGGTGGCCCGGCCTGGTCGCGACCAGCGCCGTGGTCGTGGCCGCCTGGGGATACTTCCTCTACCAGGGCGTCAACGACCCGCTCGGCGGCATCAACCAGCTCTTCCCGCTGTTCGGCATCGCCAACCAGCTCCTCGCCGCCGTCGCGCTGACCGTGGCCACGACGCTGCTGATCAAGAGCGGCCGGCTCAAATGGGCGTGGGTGACGGGCGTGCCGCTGGCCTGGGACGCGGCGGTCACGCTGACCGCCAGCTACCAGAAGGTGTTCTCGCCCGACCCGACGCTCGGCTTCTTCGCCCAGCGCGACCGCTACCAGGCCGCGCTCGACCAGGGGCAGCTCCTCCCGCCGGCCAAGACGACCGGCGCTATGCAGCAGATCGTGGTCAACTCCACCGTCGACGGCGTGCTGGCGGCGCTGTTCGCCCTCCTCATCATCGTGGTCATCCTCGACGCCGCCCGCGTGTGGGTCACGGCGATCCGGGCGCGGGAGCCGCTGCCCAGCACGGAGGAGCCGTTCGAGGAGTCGAAGATCTACGCCCCGGCCGGGCTCATCGCCACCCGCGAGGAGAAGGAGATGATGGCCAGGGCCTCCTCAAGCGGATAGCCACCGCTGGGTGGGCCACGTCTCGCGGTGCCACGCGCTGTCCCAGAACATCCACTCGTACGCCGCCGCCCGGCAGTACGCCTGCGCCATCGCCGCGCGCAGGTCGGGCCCGGCGGTGGCGGCGAGCCGGTCGGCGATCGCCTTGGCCTGCTCCACGGAGGCCGCGAAGCCCGGGTCGGCGTAGGTGGAGATCCACTTGCCGTACGGGTGGCCGCCGGTGTCGCCGACGCGCTCCAGCAGCGCCGTGCCGACGTCCTGGTAGATCCAGAAGCACGGCAGCACCGCCGCCGCGATCACCGGGTAGGGCGCCGTCAGCGCGGTGGCCTGGAGGTAGGACGCGTACGCCAGGCACGTGGGCGAGGCGTCGAAGCCCTCCACGCCCAGCTCCTCGATGTACCCGGCGTGCAGCATGCGCTCGGCGGCCAGCGCGGTGTGCGCGCTCCGCGCCCAGAACGCCGCCTCGCCCGGATCCGTGGCCCGCGCCGACGCCGTGGCCAGGGCCTTGGAGAACGCCTCCAGGTAGCGGGCGTCCTGGGCGATGTAGAAGCCGAACCGGCCCGGGTCGAGGGTGCCGTCGCCGAGCGCGGTGATGAAGGGGTGCTCGTGGATGGCGCGCATCAGCTCGGCCGTCCGCTGCCGGACGTCGTCGCAGAACATGGTGGGCCCCCTCACCAGATCGCGTGGAAGTGGTGGACGGGGCCGTGGCCGTGCCCGACGTGCAGGCTGTCGGCCGCGCGCAGAGCCTCGGTGAGGTACGCCTTCGCGGCCCGCACCGCGCCCTCCCAGCCGTCGTGGCGGGGCCGCAGCGCGGCGATGGCCGAGGACAACGTGCAGCCGGTGCCGTGCGTGTTCGTCGTCTCGATACGGGGCGCGGACAGCTCGACCGTGCCGTCGGGCGTCGCGAGCACGTCCACGCACGTGTCGCCGTCGAGGTGGCCGCCCTTGAGCAGCACCTGCCGCGCGCCGAGCGCCCGCAGCCGCTGCGCCTGCCCGTGCATGTCGGCCAGGCTCGCGGCCGGCTCCTCCCCGAGCAGGTCGGCCGCCTCGGGCAGGTTGGGCGTGATGAGGTCGACGCGGGGCAGCAGCGTCTCGCGCAGCGCGGCGACGGCGTCGGCCGGCAGCAGCCGGTCGCCGCTCTTGGCCACCATGACCGGGTCGAGCACCACGTACGCCGGCTTGTAGATGTCGAGCGCCGCCGCCACCGCCTTGATCAGCGCCGCGTTGCCCAGCATGCCGATCTTCACGGCGTCGGCGGGCACGTCGGTCAGCAACGTGTCGAGCTGCTGGGCGGCGAACTCGGCCGGCACCTCGTGGATGCCGGTCACGCCCGTGGTGGTCTGCGCGACGAGCGCGGTGACGACAGTCATGCCGTACGCGCCGAGCGCGGAGAAGGTCTTCAGATCCGCCTGGATCCCGGCGCCGCCGCTGGGATCGGTGCCCGCGATGGACAGGACTTTGGGAACAGCGCTCACGGCTGTGACGTCCCTTCGCTAGTACGAGCTAGATCAGGTTCGACGGGTGTGATCTCAGCCCGGCCCTCCGGGCACCCCGCGTCAACGGCCTACTGTAACAGGGGAGGGGGTCAGCGCATGGCGCAGACGGAGAGCACCTCTTCGCCGCCGCCGTACCGTGACCAGTCCGCGTCCCCCGCGAATGTGGTCCACTCCTTCCTGCTGATGGTCTCCCCGTTGCCCGACTGGCGGCAGATCGCCTTCAGGGGATCCGCGACGAGGTCGGCCAGGCCGCTGAGATTCCAGACGAACACTCCTCGGTACGGGCTGGCCATCAGGGCGGCCCGGCCGTCCGCGCTCAAGGCGACGGCATTGACGTCCTCCGTGTTCCCCTTCAAGGAGGCCAGCCGGACTGGGCGAGATGGCTGGGACAGGTTCCAGAGGATTCCGTCACCGAGGCTGCTCGCGAGGATGGCGGTCCGTCCGTCCGAGGTCAGGGCCATCCCGGTGATGTCCGGCAGATCCACGCCGGCGACCTCACCGGGAGCCGAAGGATCATCGAGGTTCCATACGGTGACCCGCTCAGGGCCGGCGACGAGCGCGGTCCTGCCGTTCGCGCTCATGGCCATGGCCGTCACCGGGCCGCCGGAGAACGCGGGCTCGGCTGTCCTGACGGGATCTGAGAGGTCCGCCAGGTTCCAGACGACTGCTGAGCCTCCGTCTCCCACGGTGACGGCGGTCCTGCCGTCGGCGCTCAGCGCCAGGTCCTGTACGCCGTCGCGGTCGGCCTGGGTGACCGAGCGCCGCGCTGGACGGGACGTGTCGGTCAGATCCCACACGGTCATGCGGCCGCTGTCGTCGCCGACCACGACAGTCCGGCTGTCATCCGAGAGCGCCAGCTCGCGAACGGGGCCGTCCTTCACCTCACCGGCTAGCGTGGTCTCGCGTCTCGGGTGGGCCGGGTCGAGAAGGTCCCAGACGATCGTGGCGCCATCGCCGCCGCCTACCAGGGCGGTCCGCCCGTCAGGCGACAGCGCCACCGCGGTCACCTCTCCTTCATGTCCCTTCAGCACGGCGAGCCGGCCGGCTTTCCCGGCGACCTCCGGATCGAGCCAGGTCTTGAGGTCGTGCACACTCACTCCGTCCGCGTCCTCGGTAAGAGCGATCTGTCCGTCAGCGCTCAGGGCCACGTCCTGATCACCGCCGGTCGTGGGGCCGGACAGGTGCTCGCGCCGCCACATGAGCAGGGTGTCCGCCAGCCCGGCGCGTGTCTGCTCGTCGGGATGGAGCGCGACCGCGGCTGCTCCGAACCTGCGTGCCGTCACCGGGTCGGTGTCACGCGTCTCGGCGGCGTGTAGTGCGAGCCCACGAGCCAGGGCGAGGCGTTCCTGGGCCCATGTTCTGTCGTGCTCGCGCTTCCAAGCGAGGCCGCCGGCACCCAGGACGATGACCAGACAAAGGGCGAGCGCCGCCGGGAGGGCACGGTGGAAGCCGGTCGAGCTTCGCCGGGCTCCGGCCACATCCGTCATCTGTTCTCCATCGGCTTCCATGGTCCGCGATCACAGCGGCGCGTATCTGGTGTCTGTGACATGCGCGTACTCGGGTTTGCAGTTGGGCGCGTACTTACTGAACCTGCAATTGCTCGTTTTGGTGATGACGGCCACACCGGCGCCTTCGCCATGGGACCTGCTGCCCCTGGCGGCGGCGGCCATCTCGCTCTCCTCCATTTCCTTTAGCACCCCGTTGATGATGTCGATCACCGCCTTCACCACCCCGCATCCTGCGGCGACCTGCGGGGCGCTTCCGCCCATGACCGCCGCACAGATATCGAGCCCGGCGGTCAGGATGACCATGGGCAGTTCGCCACCCTTCTCGATGGTGCCCTTGTCGGCGTCGCTTACGTATGTGACGCACACACCGGCGCCCTTACCGTTCTGACAGATGGCGTAGCTCACATCCTGCCAGCTTTCCCCCTGTGTGCAGTTGGGGCCGGTGAGACCCTTGAGGCCGGCGCAGCTGGAGAGGAAGGAATTCCAAGTGTTGCTGCAGATGTTCTTGTCTGAAAAGACCTTCTGGTTCACGCTGTCCCGACAGTGATACAGCACGTTGACACCGAATGCGCATTCGTTCGCCGACATTCCCCTGCCGCGCTTGTAGCAGCCGAGGAATTTGTCCTTTAGGTCGTCACACTTGAGGTTGCGGTGTGTGTTGCACCGGAAGCTGACCTCCGAATAGGTACTGCATCCCGGATCGTCACCTCTCTTGTCCCTCCGGCATGAGTAGTAAGTGAATCGTACGTTTTCGCAGCCGCCGACTCCTTGCCCGTACCCAGGACGCCCATCAGTCTCGTTCCCGAACAGGCAGCGACGGACTTCGCGTCCGGCGCCGGAGCAGATGTCATCGTTCATGTGCGCCTCGTAATCGGTGCCCTTTCGGCACTCAAGATATTCCGCGGCGAAGGAGCGGCACGTACCGGCATCACCCTTGTAATTCCCGGAGCGGTTCTCATGACGGCAGTAGAGGTAGTCCTCCTTCATGTCCTGGCAGAGGTCCTTGCCGGATTTCCCCTTGTTTTTCTTGGTGCACATCGAGTATTCAGCCGCCGCGTCATTACAGAAGTCGCCCTTGCTCCGCTTCGCGCCTTTGGGGCAGTTCGGCTTCTTGCTCGTCATGCCGCCCGCCGATCCGGCGGGGTCGGTGTGCCAGATGTTGGTGAACAGCATGGTCTTGACCTTGCTGGAGAGCTTGCTCATGACCTTGCTCATGGACGCGTGACCGTCAGGGTCGATATTGGTGAGCGGATTGTCGTTGGCGTAGGCGTAACGGTTGAGCTGAACGCTCGGGTCCGGGTTCTGCGTGAGTGTGTCTCCTGAGACGAAACTCCCTGTGCCGGGCTGGTACCAGCGTGCGGCCATGTTGACCTTGCCCGAGTCCGGATCGGTGTAGGCACCCTGATAGCCGAGGGCGTGGGCGTTGCCCGCACGCGTGACGACCTCGCCGAACGGATCGTAGGCGACTGAGTCGATCAGGGCGGTGCCGCTCGTAGTGAACGCGCCCACCAGGTCGCCACGCAGGTCCGAGAAGGCGAGTTGCGCGCCTGCGCCGTCGCTGATGCCCAGCGTGCGGCCCAGCGCGTCGCGACCGAAGGCCGAGCGCACAATGTCGTCGGCGCCAGTGACGCACACAAGATTGTTGCTGAGGCCGTCGTATATGTGGCGGGTCGTCTGCTGGCCCTGGGCACGGGTCTCGATCCGGTCCAGGCCGTCGTAGTCGTAGGTGACGCTGTCGTCCTGGACGAGGCGGTCGAAGGCGTCGAACTTGGTCAGGCGGACAATACCGGCCGAGTCCTCCTTCAGCGTGCCACGTGCTGTGTATGTGTAGGTGTGGCCGTCACCTCCGGTCAGGCGGTTGCGCTGGTCGTAGGTGAAGGTCTGGTCGCCGGCCCTGATCCGGTTGCCCGAGGCGTCCCAGCCGTAGTCGGTCTTCTTACCGTCGGGGGCGGTCCAGGAGGTGAGCCGGTTGGACCAGTCATAGGTGTAGGTGTTGCTGCCTGCGCCGGCCGTTCCGGTGGTGGTCTTCGACGTGAGATTGTCGTCGAGGTCGTAGCCGTACTCGATGGAGGCGATGGCACCGCCGGAGGCGGTGGTGAGCTGGTCCTTGGTCAGCCGGTTCAGCGAGTCGTAGGTGTAGGAGCGGCGGGCGCCCGTGGCGCCGTAGGTCATCGAGGTCAGGCGGGAGGCATTGTCGTAGCCGTAGCCGATCGTGGTGGCGCTGACCGGGTCAACGGACTGGGTCAGCCGGTCGGCATCGTCCCATGTGTACGTCGAGGTGCCTGTGATGTCGACGCGCTGGGCGAGCCGGTTGTCGGCGTCGTAGGCGTAGGTGTTGAGGTCGCCGGCCGCACCGGCCGTCTTCAGCAGCAGGCCGCGGTCGTTGAAGGTGAAGCTGAGCTCGTTCGCCCCGACCAGCCTTCCTGCCTGGTCGTATCGGAACGTCTTGTCCTCGGTCGTGGCCTCCGCGCCGATGCCGGTCTGCTTGGTCAGTCTGTTGAGCTCGTCGAAGACGCGATCCACGCGGACACCGCCGGGTACGAGGCTGCTGACCGGATTGCCTGCCGCGTCGTAGAGGGTGGTCCACGTGCGGTCGGACAAGCCAGGGTGGGCCGTGGTGCTGGGTTCGATCACCGACTCGGCGAGTCCGAGGGTGTTGTAGGTGGTGAAGGTGATGTTGCCGCGGCCGTCGGTCGAGCGTGTCCTGGATCCCGTCGCGTCGTAGCCGAAGCTCGTGGTGATCTTCTCTGTGGCCGACACCGGCTCCTGGATCTCGATCAGCCGGTTCGCCGCGTCGAACACATGGGTGGACGTGTGGCCCTCGGCCGAGGTCTGACTGATCGGGTTACCTGCCGGGTCGTAGCGGATCTTTCTGGTACGCAGCACGCCGCCGTTGGTGTCGAGCTCTCGGATCTCGGTCTTCCTGCCTGCCAGGTCATAGGCCGCGGTGCTGGAGCGGCCCAATGGGTCGGTGGTTCGAGCCGGACGCCCGGCCGGATCGTAAGCGAACGTGGTGGTGTTGCCCAGCGCGTCGGTCTCACTGCTGAGCGCGCCGGTCGCGTCGTAGGCGCGGGTGCTCGCGTCCCCCGTCGGTCGGATGGTCTTGGTCACGCGGCCGGCGTCGTCGTACTCCATCCGCGTGACGTAGGCCGCCTGGGAAGGCCTGCGCTCGATCGTGGTCAAGGTGATCTGGCGGCCCAGGTCGTCATAGGTCGATTCGGATCGGGCCCCGGTGGGGTCGACCGTCCACAGGGCCTCTCCCAGCACGTCGAAGCCATAGGTCCACACACCGGCCGGCGCCTCGCCCGCCTTCGGCGAGGTGACCTGGACCTTGCGGCCGAGCCCGTCGTAGACCGCCGTGGTGATCTGGCCGCGGCGGTCCTTCGACGTGGTCACCTGGCCCGCGGCGTCGTAGACCGCGCTCACCTTGGGGCTGATCGGTTGTCCTCCCGGCGGCGTGTAGGTGGGGAACACCTGCTCGACGACCCGCCCAGCCCGGTCGAACGTCGACGTGGTGGACCGGCCTTCCGCGTCGATCTGGTGCGTCCTGTCGCCAAAGGTGTTGTAGCCCATCTTGGCCGTCGGCCGCACCGTGACCGTGGAGGCGCCGGCGCGCTCGACAGCGACCGGCGGCAACTGGACCTGTGTGGGCTGTCCGGCCTCGTCGTAGGAGACGGTGGTGGTGAAGGCGGCAGGGTCGGCGCCGGACACATTGCCGCGCGGATCCGTAGTCGCGGTGACCAGGCCGCGCTCGTCCACGGTGAAGCTGGTCACCAGGTCCTGCCCGTCGTTGTGCACGATCTGCCGCACCGGCTGATCGTCGGCGTTGTAGACGTACTCGCTGACCTCGGCGCGACTGGTGCCGGCCGCGGTCAGGGCGACCTTGGTCACGTTGTCGTTGGCGTCGTAGTTCATGGTGGTGACCCGGTTCAGCTTCTCGGGATCGATCGCCTGCGACACTAGGCGTCCAGCTGCGTCGAAGACCATGTCGATCCGCAGCGAGCCACCGTCGCTCGTCTGGCGTTTCGTGTTGCCAGCCGGGTCGTAAACCTTGCTCTCCAGCACCACGTCGCGAAGCGTGGCCGAGCCGTTCAGTCTGACGGCCTTGGCGATCTTCTCTGCGGGGCTGTTGTCGTTGTAGTAGGTGTAGACGGTGGTACGGCCCAGCGCGTCCGTCTGCGACGCCATCCGCCCGGCCGGATCGTAGGCGTTGGAGGTCATGACCACGTCAGCCGCGGGCTCCGGGGCGACAGGGCTGCCTGTCCAGCCCTTGAGTGTGGTCGTGGCCCATTCGCCACGTGGGGTGTAGCCATAGTGGAAGGTGGTGCCGCGCTCGTCGGTGAAGGCGGTCTTCTGCCCCTTATGGTCATAGGAGAAGCGCTGCACCCCGCCTTCCGGGCCGGTCACCGTTTCCACCCGGCCGTAGGCGTCGTAGGTGTACGTGGTGGTGCGGGTCACATCGCCGCCGGTCAGGTCTGCTAGCGATTCGGTCAGGGGCAGCCCGTCCGCATCGTACGTCCCGGTCCACTGCGAGGTGTGCGTCACCCCGGTCACGGTGTTCTTCACACCGCCGCCGGTGCGAGAGACAACCCTGCCCAGCGAGTCGTAGGCGATGGTCGTCTTGATCCCGCCGGGGAAGGCTCGTGAAATCTCGGTAACCGTAACGACCCGCCCCAGCGCGTCGTGCTCGTACTTCTTGCTCAGCCCCGTCGGGCTGGTCTCGCTCGCCAGGTCGCCAGTCGCGGTGTACGAGTAGGTGGTTTCGTTGCCTTTGAAGTCTTTGGCCGATTTCAGCAGGCCGGCAGGGGTAAGCCCGCCGCCGACGGCGGGCTCGGTCCCGTCGCTGTACACCTTCAGCGTCGAACGGCCCTGTGGGAAGTCCGTCGTGGCCGGCTTGGTCTGCCCGGTCTCCTCGCCATGGGAGTTGAAGGACCAGGAGGTTCGGTACGTCTCGTCCGTTGGCGACGCTGATCTGGCATCCCGGTAGGCGGTTCTGAGGTCGTTGCGCGGATTGAAGGGGTCGTCGACGTCGAGGTAGTAGTCGTAGTACTCGCTGGAACAGTCGTCCCGAGTTCGACAGGTCCTTCTGGACAGCAGGTTGCCGCGGACGTTGAACGCCGTCTCCACGGTGTTCCCGTTGGGGTCGAAAATCTTGGTGGGGAAGCCTCCGACATCGTAGGCGTACTTGGTGGTCTTGCCGAGCTGATCGGCTCGGGAGACCGGCCGGTTGTCGCGCATGGCGTCGTTCACGTAGGTGAGCGTTCCGGCGTGCGGATCGGTCACCGTCGTCGTGGCGAAGATCGCGAGCGTGGTCACCTTGGTGTAGGCCGTCGCCGACAGCGTCCACGTGCCGCCGTTGGCGTCGGTGTGCTGGGCCAGCCGGCCACCGTCGGCGTAGACATTCTCCGCCTCGGTACGGCCGGAAGGCGCGACAGCCCTGGTCATCTGCGGCTGCGGCAGCCGGGCGGCGTAGTGAGTCTTGACCACCTGCTCGCCGAGCGGTTTGCCGTACACGGCTACCTCGTCGATGTCGCCGGCGAACGAGAAGGGCGCTGACGAGGTCGTCGTGGCGGGCCAAGAAGCTGAGCCGTAGCCGGAGCCGATCCTGGTCTCCCACTGACCGACATGGGTGATCTCGCCGGCGAGTGTGCCGGCGGCCTGGCCGTCCAGGAAGAGGGTCTGGATGTTCTCCGCGGCCGACAGGACCACGTGGTGCCAGGCGCCGTCGTTGACCGGAGCAGCCGTGGTGATCGGGGCGGGTGTGCCCGTGTAGAACTGGCCGCGCAGTTTGCCGTCGGTGCCCACGTACAGGACGGGCGTGAAGGCCGACGGGGAGCGGGACGCGCTGTTCTGGTAGCTGACGATCGCGCCCGTGCCGGTGGTCTTAAACCACGCCTCGACCGCCAGGTTGCCGCCGCGGCCGCTGATCACCGCCTGAGGCAGGGTCACATAAGCGGAGTTCGACGTGCCGCTGAACCGCATCGCCGTGTCCGGCGATCCGGTCAGCGCGCCGGGATCGCCGGGCGTCGCGTCGGCGGTGGTGCCGCCGAGCTTGGCCTCGTCCCCCGGTTCTGGGATCCAGGACGCCGAGCTGGCGATCTTCGTGCCGATGGCCGCGGCGGTCTCGTTCAGCCGCCAGTATCCGACCGGGCCGGAGTCAAGGACGGCGCTGCGGTAGCGCGAGGCGTCGGCGTAGGTATAGACGGCGCACGCGATGGTGGTGCGGGGTGGGCAGGCTCGTATCAGCTTGTCGCCGTCATAGGAGTATGTCCAGGTGAGCGCTGTGCCGTCGACAGGGTCGGTAGTCACGGCGGTGATGTGGTTGCCCGTCCAGGTGAAGGTGAGAGACCTGCCGCCGGGTGAGGTGGCCTTGGCCAGCCTGCCGTCGGTTCCGTAGGTCAACTCCTGAGCGTGGCCGCGATGGTCGCTCATCTTAGTGAGTCGGCCGTCGGCGTCGAACCAGTAGGACGTGGACGCCTTGTCCATCAGCCGCCAGCCGCCCTCCTGCAGAGCGGCCAGGGTCGCGAACGTGCCCGATGGCGCCGCGTACGTGCCGTCGCCCTTGGCGGCGAAGCGGTTCTGCTCGCCGCCGGGATAGGTCACCAGCAGCGTCTTGGTCTGCGGTTCGGCGTCTATCCGCATGTCCCACCGCGTCGACCAGCCCGCGCCGAAGGCTCCAGCGGTGCGTGGATCGAGACTGTTGTACGTACGCGTGACGCTCAGCGGCGGACCGATGACCGTCACGGACGCATCGGTCTCGGTATGGGTGAAGTTGCCTGAGGAGTAGTCGAATGCGCGCCCGTCCGTGCCCGTGCCGAGGGAGGAGTTGATCGTGCCCTGCTCAGGCGTCGGTGTGAAGGCCCGCCAGGACGAGGTCACGGTGATGGCGCCGGTGGTCGCCTTGGCCTGCCACCAGTAGGTCTGCCCCCAGGCCAGCTTGTGCCCTCCACGCAGGCTGGAAGTCGACCAGGTTCCCGACTTCTCCCAGGAAGGTGTGCTCTCGCACCATGTCCAGTTCGACGGGGCGCCCGAGCAGAGCTGGAACCAGTAGGTGACCGCGTCCTCGTTCGCGGACTGCGCGTGCGCCGACAGTGTGGGCTCCAACGTCCCGGTCTGACTGTTGTGCTCGGGCGTGAAGCTGATGAACGGCAGCGCGGTCACGACCCCCGACTGCCAATCCGACCAGGGACTGCTTGCGCCGCTTGTGGTGACGGCGCGAACTCGCCAGCGGAAGAGCCAACCGTCCTTCAGCTTGCCCGCGGGCACTGCCATCCAGGCGTCCGAGCCGGATGGGTAGGAGGTCGTGGACTTGCCCGCGTAGATCTGGCCGGAACCCTGCTCGGGGACGGCCGGGTCGTGCTCCACCTCGATCGCCAGCTGGGCCGGGCGGTTCTCCGGGTCGGTGACCTTGGCGTACATCGAGGGGGTGACCGTGGTCGCCGACCAGGACGCGGTGCCCCGTCGGCCCGGAGCGAGGCCGAGCCCTTCCGCGGACGGCACGTTCAGGTTCACCCGTGCCGGCTGCCAGTTCGACCACGGGCCCTTGACGCCGTTAGTGGTCACGGCTCGGACACGCCACTGAATTCGCCAGCCGTCCTGCAGCTTGGCTGTGGGGACCTGGACCCAAGCGTTGGACCCGGACGCGTACGAGGTTGTGCCCTGACCTGCCCAGATCTGGCCGGAACCCTGCTCAGGGGCGGATGGGTCGTGCTCCACTTCGACACCGAGATAGGAGGCACGGCCCTCGGCCGAGGTGACCTTGCCGAACATCCAGGGTGTCAGCGACGGCACGGTCCAGCCGTTGTCACCGGAGGTGCCCGGGGTCAGACCGATGCCGGCCACGCTCGGCTGGTCGAGCGCCACCAGCGCCGACTGCCAGTCGGACCAGGCGCCGACTGCGCCGGAGGTGGGGACGCCCCTGACGCGCCAGCGGATCAGCCAGCCGTCCTGCAGCTTGGCGGTGGGGACCTGGAGCCAGGCGTTGGACCCGGACGCGTACGAGGTCGTGCCCTGACCTGCCCAGATCTGGCCGGTGCCCTGGGCTGGGACGGAGGGGTCGTGCTCGATCTCCGCGCCGAGTACCGATGCGGCACCGTTCGAACTCGTGATCTTGGAGTAGAGCCAGGGCGTCAGTGAGGACAACGTCCACCCGTTCGCGCCCTGAGTGGCGGGGACCGCGCCGAGCCCGGTGCCCGCCGGGTTGTTCACCTGGATCCTGGCGGTCTGCCACGTTGACCAGGGGCCGTAGAGAGTGGCACTGCTCTCGGTCGGGGTGTGGCCGCGCGCTCGCCAGCGGATCAGCCAGCCGTCGCGCAGTTTGCCCGAGTCGATGGTGAAGGCGATGGTCGAGCCGGTGGTGTTACCTGCGCCGCCCGTATTGCTCCAGATCCTGCCGGTGCCCTGGGACGGTACAGACGGATCGTGCTCCACTTCGACGCCCAGTCCGACGTTGCGGCCATCGGAGTCAGTGACGGTGGCGCCGAAGGACGGCGTGAGCGAGGTCAGCGTGGACAGGGTGGTCCCGGACACGCCGGGTGAGGCATATAAGGCGGATACGGCGGGTTTGGTTATGTCGATGCGTCCGCTCTGCCAGGTCGACCATGGGCCGTAGAGCGTCTGGGTCCCGTTGGTGGGGGTGATGCCGCGTGCGCGCCAGCGGATCAGCCAGCCGTCCTTGAGGACGCCCGATGACACGGTGAAACGTACCGTTGAACCGGTCGGATTGCCCGCGCCGCCGGTGTAGGTCCAGATCCGGCCGCTGCCCTGGGACGGCACGGAGGGGTCGTGCTCGATCTCCACGCTCATCCCGACGTTACGCCCGTCGGGATCGGAGATCTTGGCCTCCAGCCATGGTGTCAGCGTGCTCAGCGTGGTAAGGCCTGCTCCCTGGGTGCCGGGTCCGGCGGAAAGGCTGGAGGCCGCGGGCTTGCTGATGTCGATGCGTGCGGTCTGCCAGCCGGACCAGGGGCCGTACAGAGTGCTGCTGGTTTCGGTCGGGGTGATGCCGCGTGCGCGCCAGCGGATCAGCCAGCCGTCCTTGAGGACGCCCGATGACACGGTGAAACGTACCGTTGAACCGGTCGGATTGCCCGCGCCGCCGGTGTAGGTCCAGATCCGGCCGCTGCCCTGGGACGGCACGGAGGGGTCGTGCTCGATCTCCACGCTCATCCCGACGTTACGCCCGTCGGGATCGGAGATCTTGGCCTCCAGCCATGGCGTCAGCGTGTTCAGTGCCGTCAGGCCCGATGTGGTCGTGCCGGGCCCGGAGGCCAGGCCCGACGCCGTGGGCTTGCTGATGTCCACCCGAGCCGCCTGCCAGCCGGACCAGGGGCCGTACAGAGTGCTGCTGGTTTCGGTCGGGGTAATGCCGCGTGCCCGCCAACGGATCAGCCAGCCGTCCTTCAGCAGGTTCGAGGGCATCTCATAGGCCACGTACGATCCCGAGGGGTCGGCGGACCCCCCGGTATAGGACCAGATGCGGCCGGTGCCCTGCCCTGCAGCCGAAGGATCGTGCTCGACTTCGACGGCCATGCCCACCATGCGTCCGTCAGGGTCGGACACCTTGGCCTCGAACCAGGGGGTCAAGGACGTCAGGATCGATTGGCCGTCCCCGGAAGCGCCTGGCCCTGCTGACAGGTCCGACACGGCGGGCTTGCTGATGTCCAGCTTGGCCGTCTGCCAGCCGGACCAGGGGCCGTACAGAGTGCTGCTGGTTTCGGTCGGGGTGATGCCGCGTGCCCGCCAGCGGATCAGCCAGCCGTCCTTGAGCACGCCGTAGGGGGCGGTGAAGCGGACGACGGAACCGGTCGCGTTGCCCGCGCCGCCGGTGTAGGTCCAGATCTGGCCGCTGCCCTGTGCTGGGACGGAGGGGTCGTGCTCGACCTCCACGCTCATCCCGACGTTGCGCCCGTCAGGGTCGGAGACCCGAGCTTCGAACCACGGCTTCGGCGATGAGAGGATCATCGTTCCCGAGACCTCGGTACCCGGCCCTGACTTCAGCTCGGACACGGCGGGCTTGCTGATGTCCAGCCTGGCAGTCCGCCAGTCCGACCACGCGCCGGTCGAGTCGAAGGTCAGGCCACGCGCCCGCCAGCGGATGGTCCAGCCGTCCTGGAGCTTTCCCGAGTCGATCGTGTACCGGATCACTGAGCCTGACGTACTTCCCGTTCCTCCGGTGTAGGCCCAGATCTGGCCGCTGCCCTGTGCCGGGACGGAGGGGTCGTGCTCGACCTCCACGCTCAGCCCCACTTTGCGCCCGTCAGGATCGACCACCCGAGCCTCGAACCACGGCTTCGGCGATGACAGGATCACCGCGTCCGAGTTGCTCGTCCCGGGGCCCGCGGACAGCGCGGACACTACGGGCTCTCCGGCGGTTGCCGTCGCGGTGGTCCTGGGGGTCGACGGGTGAGATGCAACGGCGGCCGTCCTCGCCGTCGCCGGGACAGGCGGCACGGCGGCGGACGGGGCGTTCCCGGTGGATTCCGGCTCGGAGTTCGGCTCCACCGGGAGCGGCGGCGGATCCTGCAAGCCCTCGACAGAGGCGTCGGCCGGTTCCTGTGGCTCGTCCAGAGGTAACGCGCCCTTGGGCCGTTTGACGGACTTGGTGCCGGGAGTGTCGATGTCGGTTCGGGTAACCTCAGAGCCGACCAGGTGGGGAAGGTTTCTGGCGGTTCCGGTCTGCTGGACCGGGAGGCTGTTCGACGCTCCTTCGGCGGGCGATCCCGGAATTTCCAGGTGCGTACGAACCGGATTGGCGAGCGCGGGCTCGGCCTGGAGTTGAACGAGGCTGGGAAGGAGCGCGGCGGCCAGGATCACCGTGAACCTGGCCCGGAGGCGACGGTTCGGCTTTCTGCTGGCTGACCGATTTCGCGCACGCCAAAATCTCATCCGTTACAACTCCCGTGGCAAAGGGCGCTCGCGAGACGGACAGCGAGTGCGCGTTCGAACGAGTCATAAAAGCGACATAAAAAAGATCACTCTTTGTATAGCCGAGCAGTCGATCACCGCATAGATCTCGTACGGTCGCCCCTGCCTCACGGCAGGAAACCGGACGAATGCGACGCGGTATCCACACAGCTCACGGAACGCAGCGGTCATGATCCAAGTGATCAAGATCATACTGGTAAGTCATCGTGCCTGATCGGGATAGGCGAAGGGTATTGCACGGCCTCTTTGTCCCGATGGCGGGCTAGCCTCTGCGGATGAAGCGCTGGGGCTGCCTTTCGTGGATACCGCTCACCCACTCCCAGCCCGGCCTGGCCTCGCCGAGAGGAGCATCCGCGGATTGTCGGGGGAGTGGCCGTCGCAACGCGAGCACGTACGCCCGGTCCAGCTCGATCCGCGCCCGCACCTGACCGGCTCCGCCAGGGGCCCGTGGCCGCGGACGACGGCCTCGGCGTCGCCCGCCACGTCCTCCAGCAGCCGCAGCGCCGCGAGATAGTCTTCGATCAGGTCGGCCCCCTCCAGGTCGAGCATCGGGACCAGGACATCGGACAATATGTCGCTGGCGCCGAGGATCCCGCGCTCCTCGATGAGCAGCGTCGCGTCGCCGGGGGCGTGCACCTGGTGCTCGGTGATCCGAAGCCGAGGGCCGTCCTAGCGGATCAGGGTCGTTCCGGCGGACAGGGCGGTGATGGCGCCGAGCAGGCCTTGCGGGACCTTACCCCCCGACCTCCGCCTCTCGCAGGTGGTCGGCAATGTGGTTCAACGCGGCCGAATGGTCAGCAGCTCCCGGACGGTGGCTGGCAGCGTACGGTGCCGTACCGGGGGGCGTGCCGAGCCAGGCGTGCTAGAGCAGGTGGTCCAATCCGGATGCGTCGAGAAGCCTGCCGCGACGGTGTGGCCCGAACCGGCGAGGTCGTCCGCGAGGTAGGTCAGCTCGTGGTCCTGCACTTCGGGGCCGATGAGCAGCACGCCGACCCGGCTGCATATGACGACGGCGTTGGCCTGGACGAACTCGCTCCGGTGGACCAGCACCCCTCCGCGATCTGCCTCAGCATGAGGCCCTTCCGCGTCGTGTCTGCTTGCCGAGACCGTAGTGACCGGCGGAGAGGCGGCGCAACCAGTACGGAGTCGAAAGTAGTGGATCCCGCGCAGCTCGGACGGGAAGTCGGTCCAGCGCAGTTCGGCGGGCAGGTGGCTCTGGTCGTTGAAGAAAAGCACGGACGGTGGCCGGTCGGACGCGTAGCGGATGACGGTCAGTGCGGCGTGGGCGTGGTTGAGCCCGAGCCAGCGCCACGCCGGGGCGTGCATGGCCCCGCGCGCACCAGCCAGCCGATCAGGAACCTGTGCGTGACCACCAGCTCGTACCTGATCCCGTCCACCGGCCCCGTGAACAGGTCGATCGCCTGCCGTGCCAGCTCCGGGTCCGCCTCGAACTGCTCGGCGAACCCGCGCGTACGCCTCGGGCACGCCGTCCGCGTACGGCACGTAGTCCCCGGCGGCCTCCGAAACGCGTACAGGAATGCCGGGGAAGTGCTCGCCCGCCACCCGGGCAGTCTCGGCGGCACGCGGCAGTGGGCCGTGGTGGGCGACGGCGAGCAGGGCGTCGCGCAGCCGCCTTCTCGTCGGGTTGTTGACCACACGTTCGAATGTCGGCATCGTAGGGCGGGTGGCCGCTGACGAGACGCGCGACGGCGTCGACCTGACCAACCTGGACCAGCCGCTGTTCGACGGCGCCGGCGCCACCAAACGCGACCTGGTCGACTACCTCGACGCCGTGCGCGACCGCATCCTCCCCGTGCTGCGCGAGCGCCCGCTCTCGGTCGTGCGCGTGCGCCCGGGGCAGGAGCCGTTCATGCAGAAGAACCTGCCCAAGTACGCCCCCGCCTGGGTGCGGTCGGTGTCGGTGTGGGCGGAGGCGTCGCGCCGGCAGGTGACGTACGCGCTGTGCGACGACAGGAAGACGCTGCTGTGGTTCGCCAACCAGCGGGCGGTGGAGTTCCATCCGGCCCTGTACGCCGGCGGCCACCCCACCCACCTGGTCCTCGACCTCGACCCGCCCGAGCACGACGACTCCTTCTCGCTGGCCGTGCGCGGCGCGCTCCTGGTGCGGCAGGCGCTGACGGACATGGGGCTGGCGGGCGCGGTGAAGACGAGCGGCGCCAAGGGGGTGCACGTGTTCGTGCCCGTGCTGGAGGGCACCGCCATGGACGACCTCGCGGCGGCCACCCGCGCGCTGGCGGCGCGGGCCGAGCGGCTGGACCCGGCGCTGGCCACCACGGCGTTCATCAGGGAGGACCGCGAGGGCAAGGTGTTCCTCGACTCCACCCGCGCGGGCGGCGCCACAGTGGTGGCCACCTACAGCCCGCGCATCCGGCCCGGCGTGCCCGTCTCCTTCCCGCTCGCGTGGGCCGACCTCGAACAGGTGGCGCCGGGCGACTTCACGCTGCGGACCGCGCCGGGCCTGCTGAAGGACGGCGACCCGTGGGCCGAGCACATGCCCGCGCCGCAGCGGCTGCCCGCCGACCTCGTCGAGGAGGGGCACACGATCCCGGTCGCCCGCGTCCAGGCGATGCACGAGGGCAAGCGGCGCGCCCGCGCCCGCCGCGCGGAGTGATGTCGCGAATTCGCGGCAGCGCATGATGTCGCGAATTCGCGACAATTGTGGGTCTTCACGCTGATCCCGCGCCGGGTTACGTTCGGGCGACGGCAGCTCGGGGGCAAGGGCCGTGCCATCCCGGTGACCCATGGGGGACCTGCATGCGGAGACTCGTCATCGCGCTGATCACCACACTCGCCTTACCCCTGGCCATGGCCGTGCCGGCACACGCCGGCGGCCTCGACGACGCCTTCGCCAAGGTGCTCGTCAAGAAGGTCAAGGGCGCCAACGTCAAGAAGCACCTCCAGGCACTCCAGGCCATCGCCGACGCCAACGGCGGCACCCGCGCCATCGGCACACCCGGTTACGACGCCTCCGCCGCGTACGTGGAGGGCAAGCTGCGCAGGGCCGGCTACAAGGTCACGCGCCAGCCGATCAACTTCCCCGAGAGCTGGAGCGAGAACACCCCACCCGTTCTCAACCTCACCGCTCCCACCTCGAAGACATACACGCCCGGCACCGACTTCGTCACCTTCGAGCCCTCCCCGTCCGGCGACGTGACCGCGCAGGTCCAGGGCGTGGACCTGACGCTGCCGCCGACCCCGGCGCCCAGCTCGACCAGCGGCTGCGAGGAGTCCGACTTCGCCGGCTTCGTCGCCGGCCGCATCGCGCTCATCCAGCGCGGCACCTGCCCCTTCGTCAACAAGGTGATGAACGCGGCCCGCGCGGGAGCCTCCGGCCTCATCGTCTTCAACGAGGGCCAGCCGGGACGCACCGACCCCTATCCGCTCAACATCGGCGAGTGGCGGGCCGGCATCCCGATGGTGTTCGCCAGCTTCGCCGTCGGCAACGAGCTGGCGAACACGCCCGGCGCCACCGTCCGCCTCAAGGTGGACGCCAACCTCGTGCTCGGCACCAGCGACAACGTCATCGCCGAGACCCGCTTCGGCGACCCGCGCAACGTCGTCATGGTCGGCGGCCACCTCGACAGCGTGGAGGCCGGGCCCGGCATCAACGACAACGGCTCCGGCAGCGCGGCCATCCTGGAGATCGCGGAGGAGATGGCTCTCGTCCCGGTCAAGAACAAGGTGCGCTTCGCGTTCTGGGCGGGTGAGGAGATCGGGTTGCTCGGCTCCGACCAGTACGTGGCGTCCCTGTCGGAGGCGCAGCGCGACCGGATCAGGGTGTACCTGAACTTCGACATGATCGCCTCGCCGAACTACGCGTACAAGCTGTACGACGGTGACGACTCCGACGGCGTCGGCTCGCCCGCCGGGCCGCCCGGCTCGGCGCAGATAGAGAAGCAGTTCGAGGCCTTCTACGGCTCCCGCTCGCTGCCCACCGTGGGCACCGACTTCGACGGGCGCTCCGACTACGGGCCGTTCATCGCGGTCGGCATCCCGTCCGGCGGCATCTTCACCGGCGCCGAGGGCATCAAGACGCCCGAGGAGGCGGCGATGTTCGGCGGGACGGCCGGAGTGGCGTACGACGAGTGCTACCACCAGGCGTGCGACACGATCGCCAACATCAACGACACGGCGCTCGACGTGGACTCGGACGCGATCGCGGACTCGGTGGCCCGATTCGCGTACAACCTGCGCGGGATCCCGGCCAGGACGGCGCCGCAGGCGGCGGCCGCCGCCCTGTCGGCGAGCTGACCTCTCGTGGCGGCGCCGGGCGGGCGGTCCTTCCGCCCGTCCGGCGCCCTTACCTCAGCTTTCGTCGCCGTTGCCCAGCAGGGTTGATTTACGGACCTTTTTCAGGGCAAATAGGGATAGTGCCATGACGGCTCCATGAGGATGCTGGGTGCTTCGGGCCGGTCCTTCTCCGTGGACCGGCCCGAAGAGCTACCGCACCGACCCTTCTTGTGGGTCGACCCGAAGAGCTACCGCGTCGGCCCCTCGCGTGGACCGGCCCGGAGAGTCACCGCGCCGATCCTTCGCGTGGGTCGGCCCGGAGAGTCATCGCGTGATCGTCACGTTGTCGATGCCCGCCTCCACCAGGGAGGCGCCCGAGGCGTCGGCGGCGTCGACGAGGATGCGCACGGTCTGGCCCCCTGGACCGTAACGCCGCAAAAGGTCTTCGCCTAGGGCCCCACTGCCGGGCAGCGCTATCTAGGGGTGCTGGTGCTGGGCGGGCTCTCCGGAGCGCAGGGCCGCCATCACCGTCTCCGGCGAGTCGGCGAAGAAGCGGATCGAGGTCACCTCGGCCCGCCGGCCCAGCGGCCGCACGACGGTGACCGGCTCGGCCAGCTCCACCATCACGTTGACGCGCGAGGCCACCGCCACCGTCAGCCGGCCGTCCCGCACCGTGACCATGCTGTCCTCGTTGAACGACCCTCCGGCCCGGACGGCGGCGATGAGGTCCCTGGGCACCCGTACCCCGAAGTAGACGCCGTACCTGATGTGCAGGTCGTCCCTGGTGACGACGTGCGGCCGGGTCGCGCAGCCGGCGGCCATCACCGCCACGAACAGCAGCCCGTACAGGTCGCCGGCCAGCACCGCGACCCGCAGCCACGCCGGCACGCCGAGCGCGACCAGCAGCAGGTCGACCACCAGGGTCTCGACCGCCATCGCGAACGCGAACAAGGTCAGCACGAACGCCTGCTCCTTCGCGTACGTCACGACCGTCGCGCCCCGGGGCACCCCGTGCTTGCGGCGCAGCGCCCACATCCCGATGGCGGCCAGGCCGGCGAGCTCGAACGTCAGGATGCGCAGCACGACCCGGACCATCACGTTCCTTCCCGTAGGTGGCGTCGCTCCCTATGAGAAACGTTGACGTCGCGTCAAGGTCAAGCGCTGCCCGTCGCTAGGCGCCGACCTCGTCGGCCAGCCGGGACAGGTAGGCCGCGAAGCGGAGCCGGTCGGGCTCGTCCCAGGAAGAGGTCAGGTCGGCGAAGGCGTGGCGCTGCCATTCGCGCGCTCCCGCCAGCAGGGCGCGCCCGCTGTCGGTGAGGCGGAGCGCGGCGCGGCGGCGGTCGTGCGCGGAGGTGGCGCGCTCCAGGTAACCGGCGTCGACCGCGTCCTTGACCATGCGGCTGGCGCCCGAGTGGTCGAGGCCGAGCTGGTGGGCCACGGTGCCGACCGTCGCCTCTCCCGGGTCGGTGTGCACGGCCTCCAGCACCAGGATGTGCTGCACGTGAGCGGCCTGGCCGGTGCGGGTGGCGGCCTGCCCCGCCCACCGCCGCGACCAGAACCGCACCAGCCGGAACAGCGCCGGGCCGCCCTCGTCCGCCTCGCTCATGGGCTTCACCCTACGACAGGTTGCATGCGATTCGCACATATGATTACGTGCGTATCGCATACATTTCGGAAGGGGTCCACCATGGGCATCGTCCTGAACCACCTGATCATCCCCGCCGCCGACAGGCACGCCTCGGCCGCGTTCCTCGCCGGGCTCCTCGGCGTCGAGGCGGGGCCGCCGGCGGGGCCGTTCGTCCCGGTGCGGGTCAACGGCGACCTCACGCTCGACTTCGACGACCGCCGCGCCCCCCAGCCCGGCCACTACGCGTTCCTCGTGGACGACGCCACCTTCGACGCGGTGCTCGACCGGCTCCAAGCCGACGAGGGCATCGACTACGGCTCCGGCCCCATGAACGGCTGGGACCGGCGGATCAACCGGCTCGGCGGCGGCCGGGGCGTGTACGTCCGCGACCCCGACGGCCACAGCTACGAGCTCTTCACGGCCGTCCCCGGCTGAACCGATACCCGTTCACTCCGACGGGAGGAATTTTCGCGAACTCGGTTGAACCCGTCCCCGCCCGACCGCGTACAACCTGTCGGACAACAGCACGCACCCACACCGAAAAACGCCACCTGACCTGCGCGAAGGCGGATTTCGAGCGTGCTTCGCCGCGCTGACCGGCTGCCACGGGGATGGCGATGGAATTTCAGGGATGGAGCGACGGCCTGGCCCTGCGGCCACGCGATTACCTGGGAAAGGGCGACACGCTCGCCGCCGTCGTCAGGACGGCGGGACCGCTGACGGGCGAGGCCCTCTACCTGTTCGCGCTCGGCAGCGCCACCACCATGGCCAGGCTCCACCTCGGCGGGATCGCCGGGCTGCGGCTCAACCCCGGCGGCGTCATCGTCGGGCGGCACGGCCAGGTGACGTTCGCGCCGGGGCCGCGCGACAGCCTGTTCCCCGCCCACGACGTCAAGGACTGGGCCGACACGGTCGTCTTCGCGGCCACCGGGCACCGGCCCGGCGACGGGGCCGACCTCGACAGGCTGCTCCCCGCCCTGCGCGCGGTCATCGACGAGTGCCGGCGCGCCGACGCGGCCGCCCGCCCGTCGGCCGTCGACCTGGTCCGCGTCCTGCTCGGCCACTCCGGCACCGCCCGCCGCGCCTCGGCGCACGACCTGCTGCTGGAGGCCGAGCGGCGCACCAGGCCGCCCCAGGAGCCGGCGCCGTACGAGGAGCACGTCGTGGCCGTGCCGTTCTGGCGCAGGCCCGCGTACCTCACCGGCATCGCCATCGGCATCGCGCTCGTCGCGGGGGCGGCCGGCGCGGTGGTCATGATCTCCGGCCAGGCGAGCGGGACGGGAGGGACGGGCGCGAGCGACGTGGTGAGCGCGGTCGGCCGGCGCACCGCCACGTTCCGGCAGGTGATCAGGGAGACGCGGACCACCGGGCAGACCGTGGCCGAGGGGCGGCTGAGCTTCGACCCCGGCGCGCCCGCCACGTCGTACGACATGAGGATCAGCTGCGGGAACGATCCACAACCCACGCCCGTCTCCCTCGTCGGGAGCAGGGGCGTGGCCGGCGGGACGGCGTTCGACGCCGACCGCCCGCCGGTCGAGTCGTGCGTCCAGTGGACGGCGCGCACCGTCAGGGAGCTCAGCTCGCCGCGCACCATCAAGGGCCTGCTCGACGCTGCCGGGACGGACGTGACCAGCGCGAACGGCCGCACGCTGACCGGCTCCGCCCTGGCCCACCGGGTGCGGGGCGAGGAGGGGCAGAGCACGTACGCGGGCCTGCCGGCCGAGGGGCCGGTGCGGTTCACGCTGCAGGTGGACGGCCAGGGCCGGCCGGTACGGCTGGAGCTGCGCCTGGCCGGCCGGGGCAGCACACCCCAGATCGTCGAGACCGTTTATCGGGATTGGCGCGCGTTCGAGGCCATCAAGGGGATGACGACCAATGGCTGAGGAATTCACCGCCGACCGCCAGGAGGCCGCGAAGGTCTCGCGGGATCTCAAGGCCATCCGCGCGGCGCTGGACGGAGGCAGGACCGGCGCGCTGGATGCGAGGACCGGCTCGGAGAAGGTCGACGACGCCGTACGGAGGTTCTTCGAGGAGTCGTCCGACAACCGCGAGCGCATGGACCAGCTCCTGGAGCGGGCCGCGGGCCTGCTGGACGCCCTCGTGGACGGCACCGGCACGCTCGACGGCTCGCTGGCCGACTCGCTCTCGACCAGCTCCTCGACCGGCTCGGGGAGCTCGTGATGAAGGCGCTCGGGCTCGGCGTGCTGACCGGCGTGCTGGTCGCGACGGTGGCGGTGTCGCTGGTGTTCGCGCTGACGGACCGGCCCCTGGCGCCGGCCGCCGCCCGCGCCGCCCTCGTCGGGGAGACCGGAGGGGGCGGAGGGGTCGGAGGGGTCGGAGCGGCCGGGGACCCCGGCGAGCCTGCGGGACAGGCGGTCACGTCCCCTTCGGGCGAGGGCCGCACACCGGAGCAGGACGTCAGCGCGGAGCAGGACGTCAGCGCGGAGCAGGACCCCGGCGCGGAGCAGGACCTCAGCGCGGCGCAGGACCCCGCACCGGAGAAGGCCGACTTCGCCGGGCGGGTGACGGGCGGTGGTGGCGGCGGGCTCGTCGCGCTGTCCGTCCGCGACGGCAAGGCCGTCGGCTACTTCTGGGACGGCCGCCGCGAGGTGTGGATGTCGGGCGACGTTCGCGGCGCCCGCGCCACCCTCCAGGGCGGGCGCGCCCTGATGACCGCCGACCTCGGCACGGCCGCCGCGAAGGGAAACCTGGTGCTCGGCGAGGACGCCTTCCGTTTCACCGCGCCCGCCGTCGAGCGCGCCCCCGAGCCGGTGAACACCGCGATCAAGGAGCTGACCGATGGCTGACCTCCCCTTCGGGTTCACGTTGCGGGTGCCCGAGTCCTGGTACGAGTTCGACGTGTGGCGCGCGGGCCGCACCGCGGACCTGGCCCGCCTGGTGGACGCCCGCGTGGCGGCCACGCCGGAGCTGGCCCCGCACCGGCCGGTGCTGCTGAAGGTGCTGCGCGAGGTCGCGGAGCTGGCGGCGCGGCACGGGGCGGTGTTCGGGGCGGCGATGACCGATCACGTCGAGGACGCCGGCACCGTCCTGGCCACGCTCATGGTCCTGCACACGCGGGGCCGCTCCGACCCCGGCGGCAACACGGTCGAGGCGATCGCGTCGGGCGTCGTCGCCGTGCCGCGCACACCGGGCACGCCCGCCTGGCGCGGCGTCGAGATCGTGGAGCTGGACGCGGGCCGCGCCGTCCGCGTGCGCGGCATCGAGACCGGCGAGCTCGACACCGTGGTCATGCAGACCCTCATCCCCGTGCCCGGCGGGCACGGCGTGCTCGACGTGGTGCTCACCAGCCCGCACCTCAGCCTGGCCGAGCCGATGCTCGACCTGTTCGACGCGATCAGCGCCACCCTGGCCTGGTCCGACCCCCAAGGAGAGTGAACGTCATGGCAGGTGGAACCCATCACCTCAGCTTCCCGCAGGTGGAGAACAGCGCCACCCGGCTCAACAAGGAGAAGGAGGACATCGAGGGCCGGCTCACCCAGCTCAAGTCGATGATCGACCAGCTCGTGAGCAGCGACTTCGTCACCGAGCGGGCCTCCGGCAAGTTCCAGCAGGACTATGACCAGTGGAACAACGGCGCCAAGCAGGTCATGCAGGGCCTGGAGGGCATGAGCCAGTTCCTGAAGACGGCCATCGCCAAGCACCGCGAGCTGGACGCCTCGCTCAGCGGCGGCGCGGGAGCGTGAGGTCGTGCCGGGCGGATGGGACGTCCTGGGCCTGGCCGGCGACCCCGCGCCGGGGGACCCGGGGCAGGTCAGAGGGCTCGCCGACCGGCTGCTCGACGAAGCGCGGCTGGCCGAGGACAACACGGCCAGGCTGAGCACCGTGTCGGGCGGCAGCGCGGCGCTGCGGATGCGCGGCGACTACGCGGCCCGCTACACCGAGGCGCTGGGCGAGCTGCCCGGCGAGCTGGCCAAGCTGGGCAGGGCGTACCGGGGCGCCGGTGAGGCGCTGATGACGTACGCGGGCAGCCTGGAGGCGGCCAGGGCCCAGGCCGGCACGGCGTTGCGCCGGGGCCGCAGCGCCGCGGCCGAGTCGCAGGGGGCGCTGCGCGAGATCCAGGCGCGGCTGCCCGGCCCGGTGCGCGACCTGCCCGAGGCGGAGTCGGCCCTGGCGCTGGCCGACCTGCCCACCCAGGAGGCCGCGCGTCCCGCGCTGCAACGGGCCCGCCGGGCGGAGGACGACCGCGAGCGGGCCCGCCGGATCGCCGAGGAGGCGGCCCGGCTGCGCGACGACGCCGCCGACCGGGCCACCCGGGAGATCGAGCAGGCGCTCGACGGCAGCGGCATCAAGGACAAGTCGTGGCTGCAGAAGGCGTGGGACACGATCAGCACGCCGTTCCGGTCCTGGGACGACTTCGTGTCGTTCGCGGCCACCGTGGGGGCGGTGGCCGGGCTGGTGGTGCTGGTCATCGGCACCGGCGGGGTGGCCGGGGTGATCGTGGCCGGCGTGGCGGTGGCGGCGGGCGCGGTGGTGCTGGGCGACGCGCTCGACAAGTACCGGCGGGGCAAGGGCTCGCTCGGCGAGGTCGGCCTGGCCGCGCTGGGCGTGCTGCCGGTCGGCAAGGGCCTCGCCCTGCTCGGCCGCGGCGCGAAGGCCGTCCTGGGGTTGCGCGGCGCGGCGAGCACGGTACGCGGCGGCGGCGGCGCCCTCCTCGGCACCGGTGCCCTGGGGGTGCGCGGCGGCACCGGCGCCGTGGGGACGCGCGGCGGCGGGAACGCGCTGCGCACGCTGATGGGCGGCGGCGGCGCCCGCCGGGGCACGGCCGCGACCACGTCGTGGCAGCGCGGCCGCCAGTTCTTCAGCCAGGACCCGGTGCACTTCCCGACCGGTACGGTGCTGCTCCCGCAGACCGACGTCGAGCTGCCCGGCGTGCTGCCGCTCCGCCTCGAACGCACCCATCTGTCCACCTACCGGGCCGGCCGCTGGTTCGGCCGCTCCTGGGCCTCCACCCTGGACCAGCGCCTGGAGGCCGACGCGGAAGGGCTCTGCCTGGCCACCGAGACCGGGGCGCTGCTCGCGTTCCCGTACCCGGAGCAGGACCGGCCGGCGTACCCGGACGACGGCCCGCGCCTGGAGCTGCGCGAGACCGACGACGGCTACGCGGTCACCGACCCGCTCACCGGCCGTACCACGCA
The DNA here is from genome assembly GCF_012034275.1 of Nonomuraea composti. Taxonomy (NCBI): domain Bacteria; kingdom Bacillati; phylum Actinomycetota; class Actinomycetes; order Streptosporangiales; family Streptosporangiaceae; genus Nonomuraea; species Nonomuraea composti. Next base: position 96,796 of record NZ_JAATEP010000014.1, read on the forward strand.
CTTCGCCGAGGCGGCCGAACCCGGCGTGCTGCCCGTCGCGGCCGTCACCGACCGCAACGGCAACCGGATCGAGGTGCGTTACACCGACGGCCTGCCCTCCGAGATCGCCCACTCCGGCGGCTACCACCTCGACATCGAGACGTCCCGTGGCCGCGTCGTGGAGCTGCGGCTGCGCGGCGCCGGCCAGCGGCTGCTCTCCTACGCCTACGACGAGGCCGGCGACCTGACCGAGGTGACCAACTCCTCCGGCCTGCCACTGCGCTTCACCTACGACGCCGACGGCCGGATGACCCGCTGGCAGGACCGCATCGGCACCTGGTACGCCTACACCTACGACCTGGAGGGCCGCTGCGTGTACGGCACCGGCTCCGCGGGCGTCTTCAACACCGAGCTGTCGTACGGCGACGGCGTCACCAGGGCCCGCGACTCGCTCGGCCACCTCACCACGTACCATCACAACGACCTGCTCCAGGTCACCGCCGCGACCGACCCGCTCGGCCACACCACCCGCTACCGCTGGGACCGCCACGACCGGCTGCTCGCCCGCACCGACGCGCTCGGCCGCACCACCCGTCACACCTACGACGAGGCCGGCGCCCCCCTGTCGGTCACCCGCCCGGACGGCGCCACCCGCCGCTGCACCCGCGACGCCCGGCACCTGCCGGTCACCGTCACCGACTTCGACGGCACCACGACCACGCTGCGCCACGACGAGCGCGGCAACCTCGTCGCCGCCGGCGACACCACGTTCGCCTATGACGAGCGCGGCCACCTGACCGCGGTCACGAACGCGCTCGGCCACACCCACACCCTCACCACCGACGCGGCCGGCCTGCCCCTGACGATCACCGAACCCACCGGCGCGACCACCCGCTACGAGCGCGACCCGTTCGGCCGCGTCACCGCCGTCACCGACCCGCTGGGCCGCACCACCCGCCACACCTGGACGGTCGAGGGCCGGCCCGCCACCCGCACCCTGCCCGGCGGCGCCGTCGAACGCTGGGCCCACGACGCCGAGAACAACCTGATCGAGCACACCGACGCCATGGGCGAGACCACCCGCGTCGAGATCGGCCCCTTCGACGTGCCCACGGCCCGCACCACGCCCGACGGCGCCCGCCTCACGTTCTCCTACGACACCGAGCTGCGCCTCACCCAGGTCACCAACCCGCAGGGCCTGACCTGGCACTACACCTACGACCCGGCCGGCAACCTGGTCGAGGAGACCGACTTCGACCGCCGCGTCCTCAGCTACCTGCACAACCCCGTCGGCAACCTCACCGAGCGCGTCAACGGCGCCGGCCAGTCCACCAGCTTCGTCTACGACGTCCTCGACCGGCTCATCGGCCGACGGGCCGGCGACCGGCTCACCACGTTCGACTACGACCCGCTGGGCCGCCTCGTCCACGCCGCGAACCCCGACGCCGACCTCACCCTCACCCGCGACGCGCACGGCCGCGTCGTCCGCGAGACCTGCAACGGGCGCACGCTCACCTCCGCCTACGACGCGCTCGGCCGCCGCGTGCTGCGCCGCACGCCGTCGGGGGCGGAGACCTTATGGACGTACGACGCCCGCGACCTGCCCCTCACCCTCGAAACCGGCGGCCGGCTCCTCCGCTTCACCCACGACGCGGCCGGCCGCGAAACCTCCCGGACCTTCGGCCCTGGCACGGCCCTCCTGCACGACTGGGACGACGACGGCCGCCTCCACTCCCAGACCCTCACCAGGGGCCCGGCCGGCCGCATGGCGCAACGCCGCACCTACGGCTACCGCAGGGACGGCGCGCTCACCGAGATCGACGACCTCCTGTCCGGTCGCCGCCGCTTCGACCTCGACCCCGCCGGCCGCGTCACCGCCGTCCATGCCACCGGCTGGACGGAGACGTACCACTACAACACCGCCGGCCAGATCACCGACGCCACCTGGCCCGACCCCGGCGACACGCAGGGCCCGCGCGCCTACACCGGCACCATGGTCCGCCAGGCCGGCCGCACCCGCTACGAGTACGACCGCCAGGGCCGCACCGTCCTGCGCCGACGCAAGGGTCTGTCCGCCGAACCCCGCACGTGGCACTACACCTGGGACGCCGAGGACCGCCTCACCGCCGTCACCACCCCCGACGGCACCCGCTGGCGCTACCTCTACGACCCGCTCGGCCGCCGCATCGCCAAGGAACGCGCCGACGGCGCCCACCGCACCGACTTCACCTGGGACGGCCTCACCCTCGCCGAGCAGTCCACCGACGACCGCACCACCTCCTGGGACTGGGCCCCCGGCACCTTCCGCCCCCTGACCCAGACCGAACGCTCCCGCCAATGGGTGGACGAACGCTTCTACGCCATCGCCACCGACCTCCTCGGCACCCCCACCGAGCTGATCACCCCCGACGGCGACATCGCCTGGCGCCCCCGCCGCACCCTCTGGGGCACCCCGCGAGACACCTTCACCACCGGCCCCGACTGCCCGCTACGCTTCCCCGGCCAGTACGAGGACCCGGAATCGGGGCTGTACTACAACCTCCTGCGCCACTACGACCCGGAATCCGGCCGCTACACGGCGGCGGACCCGATCGGGTTGCGGGGCGGGTGGGACCCGCACGCGTACGTCCTCAATCCACAGGTGTGGACAGACCCGCTCGGCCTCTCCGCCTATCCACGGGAGCTGCCCGCGGGCAAACCGCCGTCCGTGGTACGGAACGGGCTGACGGACCACGAGCCCGCCCAGGCTCTCGAAGTGGCGAGACTCCGCGGCGGCGAGTTCGTGGGACCGCCGACCACCAACTACGCGGGCATCGACGGGTGGCTCGACGGGGTGCCGGTCAGCCTCAAGGAATACGGTGGGAACAAGCCCGTCTTCGTGCTGAAAAAGGCGGGCAGAGCCGATGACGAGGCGAGAGACGCCGGCTTCTCGGGCGTGGAGCTCTACATCAACGCGAAGAACGTGCCGAAGCAGGAGCTGCTCGACTTCGCCCGCAACGGCCCGCTGCCGGGTATACCGAAGCAGGGAACTCTCAGCAGCATCTACGTCAACACAGCCGATGGCTGGGTCGTGTTTCCGGGGTGACGCATGTCCGTGGAGATCGAAGTGCACTGCCCGAGGCGTCCGGATCCGGAGGCTCTGGCGCGCATGGCCGCCTTCGCGATGCGCACGATCCTCGGGGTGCCCGACGGTGAGATCCGCTTCGAGGAGCGGGAGAGATCCTGGAGGTTCCACTGGGGGGAGGGGGCGCACGTCGCCACGTTCTTCGCGCCGCCCACCGAGTTCGAGGTCAACGGCGCCTGGTACCTGTCGTTCATGCCGAGCGCCCGTGGGATGGCCGTACCGTACCTGCTCATGATCGTCGTGTCCGCTTCCGCGGCGCTGCTCACGGGTGGCACCCTGGACGACGACAACTTCCCGTTCAGCCGGACGGACCTCGACCCCGAGATCCTGCTGGCCCAGGTCCTGCGGGAGGCGCCCCTGCCGGCGGAGGCCGCCGTCCACCTGCTGCGGACCGGGCAGCCGGCGCCTGCCTGAGGTGACGCATGTCCATCGAGATCGGAGTCGTGTGCCCGGAGCGGCCGGATCCGGACACTCTCGCACGCGTGGCCGGCTTCGTCATGCGGACGATCCTGGAGGTGACGAACGTCGAGGTCACCTTCGTGGACGAGGACGACCTCTGGCGGTTCCACTGGGGTGGCGCGGGCCAGGTCACCGCGTTCTTCGTGCCCGCCGACCGGCACGAGTTCGCCGGCCACCGGTACCTGTCGATCGAGGCGGGCCGAGGCGACGAGCAGGTCACCGAGCTGCTCATGATCGTCCTGTCGGCGGTCGCCGCGCTGCTCACCGGCGGCACTCTCGACGACGACAACTACCCCTTCGAGCGCGCTGACCGCACCGCCGACGCGCTGCTGAGCCAGGTCCTGCGGGAAGCGCCGCTGGAGCCGGGTGAGGCCGTTCGGTCGCTGGTGACCGGCCGCCGCCCGTGAACGGTCGGTCACGAGGGCGGCGGCCGGGTGGGCGCCGCTTCAGGGGGTTTCCTTGGCGATGGCTTCGCGGACGGCGGGGACGATCTCCCTGGCCCAGCGGGCGAGGGTGGTGGGGTCGACGGCGCCGTGATCGGCGGAGAAGAGGATGAAGCCGGATGCCTGGTGCTCCAGCACGGCCTCCGTCAGTTCCTCGATCCATTGGCCGACGGAGCCGCCGATCCAGCGGTCGTCACGGTCGCGGGTCGCGGGCAGGGGCCGGTCGGTGATGCGGCCGGGGAAGTTGTAGATCGTACGGATCTCGCGCGGGTCCCGGCCGGCGGCGACGGCCGCCTCGTCGATGATCGGCCCTGAGGTCCGGTAGCGCTCGCTGCGCCAGTCGGCCGCGTGGCCGGGGAGCCAGCCGTCGGCCACCCGGCCGGTGGCGGCCAGCGACTTCGGGCCGTTGGAGCCGGTCCACACGGGAGGCGCGGCCACGGGGGCCGGCTCGATGCGGCGCACCTGGTAGTGGCGGCCCTGGTGGGTGATGGGCGGGCCGCCGCCCGACAGCTTCCTGATGAGGACGATCGCCTCCTCGAAGGCGTCCACGGCGTCGCCGGGCGACAGGCGTGGGACGCCCATGTCGGAGATGCGGTCCCACAGCCCGCCGGCGCCCATGCCGAGCACGACCCGGCCGCCGCTGAGGGCCGACAGCGACGTCACGGTGCGGGCGAGCATGGGGGCGGGCCTGGTCGGCAGGTTGGTGACGTTGGCCAGGCCGGCGATGTGCCGGGTTTGTCCGAGGAGGAAGGTGATCGTGGCGTAGGCGTCCAGCCGCCTGCCGAGGTAGGGGTGGTCCGACAGCGAGAACAGGTCGAGCCCGTCGCGGTCGGCCTGCTGGACCATGCGCAGCAGCTCCGGTCCGTCGTCGACGTCGCTGTGCGCGCCGAAGCCGAAGATGACGTCATGGGCGGGCATGGTTGTGCCTTTCAGGTCTCTACGTGCGGGAGGTCGTGATCACCAGGCGTAGGCTTCGGGCGCGGGCTTGGCCCCGTTGGGGGCGGGTGGCGGGAACAAGGTGTCCAGCCTGGCGAGCGTGTCGCCGTCGAGGGTGATCGTCAGGGCCCGGAGCGAGCTGTCCAGTTGCTCGACCGTGCGCGGGCCGATGATGGGGCCGGTCACGCCGTCCTGGGCGAGCAGCCAGGTCAGGGCGACGTGCGCGGGGTCCTCGCCGAGGTCGGCGCACAGCTTCTCGTACGCCTCGATGGTGTCGCGGTGGGCGGCGAGGGTGGCGGCCGAGCGCCCGGAGGAGCCGCGGGCGGCGCCGCCCTGCCGCTGTTTGCGCAGGACGCCGCCGAGCACGCCGCCGTGCAGCGGCGACCACGGGATCAGGCCCAGCCCGTAGTGCCGGGCGGCGGGCAGCACCTCCAGCTCGACCCAGCGGTTCATCAGGTTGTAGATGGACTGCTCGCTGACCAGGCCGAGGAAGTGCCGCGACCGTGCGGCCTCCTGTGCCTGGGCGATGTGCCAGCCGGCGAAGTTGGAGGAGCCGTAGTAGAGGACCTTGCCCTGCTGGCGCAGGACGCCGAACGCCTCCCAGATCTCCTCCCACGGCGTGTTCCTGTCGACGTGGTGCATCTGGTACAGGTCGATGTGGTCCGTCTGGAGGCGCTTGAGCGACGCCTCGGCCGCGCGCCGGATGTGCAGCGCCGACAGGAACCGGTCGTTCGGCCCGTCGCCGGTGGGCAGGTAGAGCTTGGTCGCCAGGACGGTCCGGTCGCGCCGCCCTCCGCCCTTGGCGAACCACCTGCCGATGATCTCTTCGGTGGCGCCGTCGCCGGGCGTGCGGCCGTACACGTCGGCCGTGTCGAAGAAGTTGATGCCGTGTTCGTGGGCGCGGTCCATGATCGTGTGGCTGTCGGCCTCGGAGGTCTGGGGCCCGAAGTTCATCGTGCCCAGGACGAGCCGGGACACCGACAGGCCACTGCGGCCCAGCTGCGTGTAGTTCATGTCAGGCGCCGCCGAACTGCTCGGTGAAGCGGCCGGTGAACAGGTCGGCGCCCTTGTACGCCGACACCGTCTCCGCGGTGACGACGGCCGGGCCGTCGGGGCCGGGCAGCTGGCCGGCGCCGCCACGCGGGCCGAGCGGGAGCAGGATCATGGGGTGGGGCAGCGGCTGGTAGGTGGCCGTGGGCGGCTCGCCGCGCAGCTGGGCGGTGATGTTGCGGGCCACCACCTCGGCGTGCTGCATCGCGTACCCCGCCATCTTGGCCTCGGGCACGTCGGTGATGTCGCCGATCGCGTACACGTGCTCGTACCCGCGGACGTTGAGCCCGTCGGTGACCGGCACGTGCCCGCGCGGGGTGCGGGTGGTGAGCCGGCCGTCGGCGAGGTAGTCGCTGTTGACGCGGACGCCGTGGGCACGGAACCAGATGTCGGCGGCGATCTCCTGCCCGTCGGCCGTGGTGACGGTGAAGGTGCCGGCCCGGCCGGGCTCGGTCGCCGGCGGCGCGGTCAGAGTGGTGCCGAGCCGCAGGTGGATGCCGAGCTCGTCGAGTTGGCGGTGCAGGTCCTGGCGCATCTCCGGCTCGAAGCCGGGCAGCAGCCGCTCGGCCGGGTCGACGACGGTCACCTGCTTGTGCGGCCAGACCTCCTTGATCTCCCCGGCCAGCTCCAGGCCGACCGGCCCGGCTCCCAGGATCAGCACGTGCTCGGCGCCGGCCAGCTCCTTGTGGGTGCCGCGCAGGTCCTCCAGGACCTGCTCGGTGGAGTCGGAGACGGGTTTGGCCGGGTACGTGTAGCTGGAGCCGGTGGCCAGCACCAGGTAGTCGGCCTCGACCCGCCGGCCCGAGGCCAGCGTGACGCCGCCGGGATCCACGGAGACCGCCCGGTCGCGGATCACCGTGCCCCGGGTCAGGAATCCGGTGTAGGGGAAGAACATGTTGCTCCCCCAGTCGGGCTGGGTGAGCGCCCGCAGCGAGCCGGCCGTGTTGACGAACGCGTCGCGCGGGTCGATGAGGACGACCTCGGCCTCGGGTTCGGCGTCCAGCGCCTTGGCGACCGCCGCGCCCCCGTAACCACCGCCGATGACCACAACTGTACGACTCATGGTTCAAGCCCCAATCAGGAAGTGGTGAGTTCGTGCTACGAACCATATTAGTTCGTGGCACGAACTGCAACTCTGGAAGGGGAAAAAATGCGAAGCTGCCCAGTGGAGCGCGGTTCTACCTGGTAGTTGCCCTTGTCCTCCGACCTTCGGGGTCTCGTGAAGTTCGCGGCACGAACTGGCCTCTAGAGGGTGGCGAACTGCAGCAGGTCCAGGCGGCGGGCCGACCCCATGTAGGCCCGGCCCGGCGGGCCCGCGAAGAACTGGTCGGGCTCCAGGTTGATCCCGTGCTCCCGGGCGTGCACCCGGCTCGTCGGCGTCAGCAGGAAGCGGGTGCCTGAGCGCAGCACTTCGCTCACCTCGCTCGCCAGCGCCCGCCGGTGCCCCTCCAGCAGCGAGGTGGCGTCGCCGCACAGCACCAGGGCGCGCCGGCCCAGCTCCGACGGCGCGAGGAGGTCCTGGAGCAGGGTGGGGAGGGTGTCGAAGCCCTGCTCGCGCGGGGTGATCGTGATCTGGTCGACGTCGTCCACCACCACCGCGTACCGGTCCCCCTCAAAGGCTTCGACGGCCTCGCGCAGCTCTTCGTCGGTGAACGAGGTGCCGGTCAGTGCCCTGGCCTCGGGGAGCGAGCGGACCAGCGGGGAGCGGGGCGGGGCGAGCGCGAGCACCCGGACGCCGGCCCGCAGCAGCACGGTCGCCATGACCAGCGCCGCCGTGCTGCGGCCCGACCCGGCGGGGCCGGAGACGAGCACGAGGTGCGGGCCGAGGTCGAAGAGGTCGAGGCCGACGGGGGTGACGCCGGGCCCGCCGACGCCGATGGCCGGGGAGGGGAGGTCGCGGAGCGCGACGGCGGCCGGGAGCGGGGGGAAAGGCCGGGGGCCGAGGTTGGCGGATGCGGCGTGGGCGGGGGCGGGCGCGCGGCTGTGACGGCCGGAGACGGGTGAGCCGGGGACGGGTGAGCCAGAGACAGGCGAGCCGGAGACGGGTGGAACAGGGCCGGGGAGGGTTTCGGGTGGGAGGCAGATCTGGGCGTGCAGGCCGCTCGCCGCCTCGATCGCCCGCCCCGCCAGCACCGGCGGCGACACCATCCCCGAGGTCAGGTACGAGCGCCGCGTCTCCTCCCGGGGGAACGGCAGGAACAGCCGCCGCGAGAACAGGTCAGGCGTCTTGCCGCGCAGCATGTCGTGCCCGCCCACCGCCACCGTATGGATGCCGACGGGCGCCCCGCCGGCCACGATGCCGCGCAGGGTGACGAGCAGGGGCGTCTCGAAGAAGTCGGGGCTGCCGCGGTCCTCGAAGTACTCCCACCCGTCGATGACGAGCACGATCGCGGGCGCGGCCGGCCCTCCGGGCGTCAGGCGGGCCAGCCGCCGCCGCTCCACCTCCTCGGCGAGCCAGGTGACGAGCCGCCGGATCCGGTCGGGCTCGCCGCCGCCGACGACGGCCCCGCAGAGCGGCAGCGACGCGTACGCGGCCAGCCCGCCCGGCTGGTTCTCGATCACGTACAGCCACACGTGCTCGGGCGAGCAGCGCGCCGCCAGGCTGGAGATCAGGGTGCGGCAGAACGTGGTGCGCCCCGACTGGGGCCCGCCGGCGACCATGAGCCGTTCGGTCCCGGCCAGGTCCAGGGACATGACGGGCTGCGCCTGGTTGGCGGGGTCGTCGAGCAGCGCGAACGGCACCCCGTCCGCTCCTGGCAGCGCGGCCAGCGGCAGCGCGGCGGGCAGCGGCGGCAGGAGGGGGCGGAACGGCGGCTCGACCGGCAGGCGCGGCGCCGCCTCCAGGACGGCGGCGATGGCGAGGTCCTGGTCGGTGCGGCTGGCCCGCCGCCCGCCGTCCCGAGACTCGGGGCGGGGCAGGCCGAGCGTGGGCCAGGGGGCGAGGCGGGCGGTGGCGGGCGCGGCGCCGGTGGAGGGCGGGTCGCCGAGGTAGCCGGTCTGGAAGAGCTGCGGGGTGCGTTGCTCGCCGCCCACGCGCATGATCATGCCGCGGCCGCGCAGCCGGGACGGGATGGTGGCGGCGTCGGGCACGCCGAGCACTTCGACGCTGTCGGAGGGCTCGTTCTGGCGCAGGGTGATGCGCAGGGAGATGTTGTTCTTCAGCTCGGGCGACAGCTTGCCCTGCAACGACTGCGTGGCCAGCACGAGGTGCATGCCGAGCGAGCGCCCCTTGGCGGCGACGTTGACCAGCTCGCGCAGGAAGTCGGGCGAGGTCTCCAGCACGCGGGCGAACTCGTCGAAGACCATGACGAGCCGGGGCAGCCGGCCTCCGGCGTTCCAGTAGGCGTCGATCTCGCCGCCGTACCGGGCGAGGACGGCCTCGCGCCGGCGGACCTCCGCCCGTACGGAGGCGAGCACGCGGCGGGCGGCGGCCTCGTCGAAGACGTCGGCGGCCGTGTCGCCGGTGGAGCGGATCAGCCCGACCACGTGCGGGCAGCGCTCGAACGGCAGGAACGCGCTGCCGCCCTTGAAGTCGACCAGCACGAGGTTCAGCTCGTCGGGCCGGTTGGCGAGCAGCAGGGAGGTGACGAGGGTCTGCAGCAGGATGCTCTTGCCGGCCCCGGTGGCGCCGCCGAGCATGGTGTGCGGCCCGTCGGCGGCGAGGTCCACGGTGACGGGGCCGGTGCCGTCGGCGCCGACGCACACGCGGGTGGTCGGCCCGGGGTCGGCGGCCCACCGCGTCAGGACGGCCTCGGCGTCGGGCACGCCCATCCCGAGCGCGTCGAGCAGGCGGACGGCGTCGGGGATGACGCTGTCGGCCCTGGCCAGGGTGAGCCGGTCGCGCATGGGCGCCACGGCGCGGGCGATGCGTTCGGCGGCCTGCTCGCCGAGGCTTTCCGGTTGCACGGGGACGGGCAAGCCCTGCCGGCCGCGGGTGAGCAGCATGCCGGCGCCGTCGAGCTCGCAGACGCCGCGGCACTCGTTCAGGCTGCGCTGGTCGGCGCAGATGACGTACACGCCGACGGTGGGGCCCTCCCTGAGCACTTCCTTCATGCCGGGGATGTCGCGTAAGGCCCGTGCCCCGTCGAGGACGACGACGATCTCCTCCGCGAACGTGACGTGCCGCTCCTTGGCCTTGAGCCGCTCGGTGACCAGGTCCTTGAGCTCCTCGATCCGTTCGGCGCGGGTCTCGGGCGTGTTGCCGACCAGGCACGGTACGGGGGCGTCCACGTTCAGGTGCGGCAGCCAGCGCGTCCAGGCCAGGTGCTCGCCCCCGGAGGCGGTGATCAGCACGAGCCGCAGCTCGTCGGGGGCGCGCAGCGTGCCGAGCTGGACCAGCAGCCAGCGCAGCAGCGCGTCCACGGGGCCGGGCGGGCCGATGACGCCGAGCACGCCGATCTGCCGCAGGTCCACGGTGACGGGCACCCCGCGCAGCACCGGCGGGACGAACCCGGGCCACGGCTCGCCCTCGAACGCGATCGTGGCCGGCTCGTCCGCCACGCCCACCCGTAAGGTCAGCCCGTCGGGCGAGTCGGCGTTGCGCGGCCACAGCCCATGCCCCTCGTGGGTGGCGGCGAAGGTGAGGTCCACCTCGTCGGGGGCGACCACGTGCCGCAGCCACTGCTCGTGCACGACGTGCTGCCGGACGCGCTCCATCGTGTCCTGTTTGCGCTGGGCGAACTCGCGTTCTTTCTTCTTGCGCTGCCGCCCTTCCACCCACTGCGTGCCGAAGAACGTGATCGGCGTCAATAATCCGAACAGCAAAAAGTACGGGCTTTTCAGGAAGATCGCCATCGCGATGGAAATCGGCAGTGGCAGCAGCGACGAAACCAGCGCCACCCCGATATTGCGTTGCGGAGCCTCGTTCCGCGGCAGCGTGACGCGCGCGCCGGCGACGGCGGGGGCGGGGGAGAAGGCCCGGTCGAAGTCGATGCGCCCGTCGCGGGCGCGGGTGGTCCTGAGCCGGGACGCCGGCAGCGGCGCCCACCGCAGCCGGTCGTCGCCCACCTGGAGCACCCCGTCGGGGCGCAGCGGCACCGGCGCCTGGACGCCCAGCTCGTCCACGAGGGTGCCGTTGCGCGAGCCGAGGTCCACGACCGTGGCCTCGCCCGTCCACGACACGTCGAGGCGGGCGTGCCGCCTGGACACCTTCTGGTCCAGCGGCAGGCTGATGTCGGTCCACTCGCGGCCGATGACGTGGCTGCCGGGGCTGAGCCAGATCACCCGGCCCGCGTCCGGGCCGGCGAACACGCGGATCGCGCCGGCCGCCGCGAGGGGTCTCCACGGCTGGGTACGCTCCGGCTCGCCGACGCTGATCGTCGCCCCCGGAACGAGCGGGCTGTCGGACACGGGGGAGTCGGGGTCGAGCTTGTCGCCGCCGACGTAGCAGGGACGGCCGCGAACGGGGAAGGGCAGCGCCCGCAGCAGCGAGCCGACGAGGGTCTCGGGCTCCGCCGTCACCTCGGCGTCGACGGCGGTGGAGGCCGCCGGATCGCGGATCGTCAACCGAATGATCATAATCCCCTCTCCAGGGGACTGAAGCACGATTCAGCAGATAAATCTAGCTTTAGGCGAGACAGGCAAACTATCCAACCTTGGCCCCGTCTCGTGGCTAGAGTGATAATTCTCAATATCAGCCTACCGAGCGCGATATTTCATGATATCCGCAGCGCAGGGAGCCGCGGAGTGTCTCACCGCGTAACCGACGAGGCCATGGTCACAGCCCTCTATCGCGAATACGGCGCCCCCCTGATGGCCTTCGCCGTCAGGCTGACGGGCGGCGATCGCCGCTGGGCCGAGGACGTCGTCCAGGAGACCCTCGTGCGCGCCTGGCGCAACCTCCACAACCTGCGCACGGAGTCCGGCTCGCTGATGCCCTGGCTGGCCACGGTCGCGCGCCGGGTCGTCATCGACAACCGCCGGCGCTCCGGCTCGCGCCCCCTCGACACCGTGGAGGACATCGGCGACCGCGTCCAGCCGGTCGCGGCCGAGGACGAGCGACTGTTACGGGAGATCGTCGTGACCGACGCGATGATGTCGCTGTCCCCCGCGCACCGGCAGGTGCTCACCGAGACGTTCCTCCTGGACCGCACCGTCCAGGAGGCGGCGGAGACGATCGGCGTGCCCGTCGGCACGGTGAAGTCCCGCGTGTACTACGCCATGCGCGCCTTACGGGTCGCGCTGGAGGAAAGGGGGGTGACGCTGCCGTGATCGAGGAGCGTCACGATGACAGGGGGGTGGCGTGATGACAGAGGTACATCACGAGGACGTGGCCGCGTACGCGCTCGGCCTGCTCAACGAGGAGGAGCGGGCCGCTTTCGAGCGCCATCTGGACGCGTGCGGGAGCTGCGCGTCCGAGGTGGGCTCGTTCGCCGCGATGGGCGAGCTGATCAAGGGCGTCCATCCGGACGACCTGCTGCCGCAACCACCGGACCCGCAGGTGGAGTCGCTGCTGGTGCACCGGGCCGCCAAGGAGCGCCGGCGCCGCAGCCTGCACCGCGGCGTCATGACGGCGGCCGCCTGCCTGGTGGTCGCCGCCGGGGTCTTCCTCGCCGTCAGCTCCGTGACGAGCGGCCCCAACCCCGACAGCGTCCACGGCCCGGCCCGCGAGCTGCTGCTGACCGGCCACACCTACTCCGTGACCGACCCGGCCACCGGCGTGTCGGGGGTCGTCGGCCTGGAGGACAAGGGGTGGGGCACCCACGTCGCGCTGGAGCTCAAGGGCGTCAAGGGGCCGCTGCAGTGCCGGCTCGTGGCGTTCGGCGACGACGGGCGCTCGGAGGTGGTCGCGAGCTGGGGCGTGCCGGAGAAGGGGTACGGCGTGCCGGGCTCGCCCGACCCGCTCGTCCTGCACGGCGGCACCAGCCTGCCGCAGTCGGAGCTCAACCACTTCGCCATCCAGACCTCCGACGGAAGGACCCTGGCGACCGTCACCGTTTAAAGAGCCAGTAACCGTCTAAAGGGCCAGTAACCGCACCCGCAGCTCGCTCACCTGCTTGGGCTCGGCGATCCCGTCCCAGGGCGACAGGGCCGCCAAGCCCGCCTCCTGGTGCTCCGCGGCGCGCTCGCGCCGCAGCCGCGCCAGGTGCAGGTGGGCCAGCGCGGTGCTCACCCCTGCCGGAGGCAGACGCGGCTCGGCCTCCTCCAGCAGCGCCACCACGGCGGCCGGCTCGTGCGCCGGGTCCTCCAGCATGATCCCGGCCCGGTGCACCAGGCAGCGGGCCCGCCCGATCTCGTCGGCCGCCCCGGCGTAGAGCCGCTCGGCCTCGCCCAGGTGCAGGCCGGCGTCGTGGCCCTGGCCCAGGTAGTGGTGGGCCAGCGCGAGCAGTTCGCGGGCGTGCGCCTCGGCCCCGGGGTCGCCGGCCCGGCGGGCCAGGTCGAGCGCCTGGAACAGCACGACCCTGGCATGGGCGTGCAGGGTGCGCGCCTCGGGGCCGCGGCCGTCGTGGTCGAGCGTCTGGGCCCTGCGCATGAGCAGCGCCGCCACGTTCGCCAGCCGCAGCGCCTGGCCGAGGACGTCGCCGCCGGCCAGCGCCTGGCCGTAGCGGACGAGGGCGGACTCGACGGCGGTGAACTCGTCGCCGCCGGCCAGCAGGAGCGCCGCGTGCGCCAGGTGCAGCCCGGCCGGCCACGACTCGACCCTGACGTGCAGCGCCGCCGCGCGGTTGAAGTGCTGGCGCGCCTTGCGCGGATCCCCCCAGGTGAGCAGCACCGCGCACTGGCGCAGCTCGGCCGTGGCCTGCACCTGCTCGTCGCCGAGCGCCTTGGCGGCCCTGGCCAGCTCGGCCGCCGCGCGCAGCCGGTCCTCGTGCCGCTGTTCGAGCCGGAACCAGGTCTCCAGCGCGTCCGCGATCCGGGCGAGGGCGCGGCCGGTCCTGGGCGCGGGGTCGTGGCGGGCCAGCACCTGCAGCAGCACCCGGTCCTCCATCGCGAACCAGGCCCTGGCCTCCTCGGCGGGCAGCCGGTCGGCGTAGGCGGCGGCCTGCCCGGCGAAGTGCTCCACCAGCCGCCGCCACGCCGCCACCTCCCTCGGCGTGCCCTCCGCGCCGCCGCCGCGGAACGCGCCCGACACCCTGACCCGTGTCATCCGTACGTTCTCCACCAGCCCGAGCTCGGCCAGCTCCGCGATCGCGTCGGCGGCGGACGGCACGCCGAGCAGCGCGGCGGCGGCCTGGTGGTCCACCTCGGCGATCGGCAGCCCGGCCAGCAGCACGAAGAGCTGCTTGGCCATGGGCCGCAGCTGCTTGACGCCGAGGGTGAGCACGAAGTCGAGCGTGTCGGAGACGGGCAGGCTGCGCAGGTCGTCCACCAGCGACTGCAGCGGCACGCCCGGGTTGCCCGCCAGCCAGCGGCCGACTCTGACGAGCTCCAGCGGGCTGCCCAGGCAGACGTCCACCAGCAGCTCCAGTGCCTTCGGGTCGCGGGCGGCGCGGTCGTCGCCGATGTGGCGGGCCAGCAGCGCCCGGCCGGCGTCGGGGGCGAGCGGGCCGAGCTGGATCGGCTCGACGTGCTGCGGCGGCGCGTCGGTGAGCGTGCCGGCCACCACGATGTGCGCGCCGGGCACCCGGGTCGGCAGCCATTCGACCTGGCTCCACGAGCTGACGTTGTCGAGCAGCAGCACGTGGCCGGTGCCGGTGAGCGCCTCGATCACCTGCGCGGTCGCGTCGTGGGGCTCCTGGATGGCGCCCGGCGGCCGGTTCAGCGTGCGCAGCACCCGCTGCGCCACGCTGAGCGGCGTCTCGGGGCGGTCTCTGTCGGGGCCGCGCAGGTCGGCGTAGCGCTGCTTGCGTGCCTCGCCCGCCAGGTCCCACACCGCCTGGACGGCCACGGCGGACGTGCCCATCCCGATCGGCCCGTGCACGACGACGACGCCGCGCTCCAGGGCCTCGTCCTTGATCCGCTGGAGCTCGGCGTCCCTGCCGACGAGGCCGTCGATCCGGTCGGGGAACGGCATGGGCGCGAGGACGGGGCGGGCGGCCGGCTCGCGGCGGCGGCGGATCGCGTACGTGAGCAGCGCCGCCGCGATCGGCACCAGCACCACGAGGACGACCAGCAGCCACGTCGGGAAGCCGCCGATGAGCTGCTTGATCAGCTCCTCCTGGAGGAGCAGGACCGTGCCGCCCACCGTCAGCACACCGCCGACGCCCAGCTCGGCCCAGTGCGCGGCGGCCCGCCGGTACAGCCGGGAGAGCCGGTAGCTGAGCCGTTCCCGGCGCGAGATGTCCGTCATCGGCGCACCCCCCGCGTGAGCCCCCGGTACAGCCGGCGCGCGGTCAGCGCCACCACCAGCACCGGCACCGCGGTCGCGATCACCGCCTGCGCCGCCAGCGGGCTCGCCGCGCTCATGAAGTGGCGGGCCTGCTCCAGCAGGATCAGCGGCAGGTGGTCGCCCGACGGCCAGTTGAGCAGCAGCCCGACCACCGCGTCGTTCCAGACCAGGACGAACGCCAGCACCCCGGCCAGCACCACCGCGGGCCGGGCCTCGCGGACCACGTGGACCAGCTCCCACCGGTCGCGCGCCAGCATCGGCGCCGGCACCCGGACGAACGCGTTGTGCAGCACCAGCACCGCCAGCGGGATCACCAGCGCCGCGTGCACGATGGTCAGCGCGAGCGGCGTGCCGACCGGGCTCAGCCAGCGCTGCAGCGGCACGGCGAACGCCTGCGGCGGCAGCGCCGCGAGGGCCACCGTGACGAGCAGGACGGGCCGCCAGGCGCGGCGGGGCAGCCGATGCTCGTGGGCCAGCACGTACGCGGCCGGCACCGCGGCCAGCAGCACCACGCACACCACCGCCACTGCCCGCAGGAGCGTGGTGCCCAGCGCCCCGGTGAACGCGCTGTCGGACAGCGCTTCGGCGTACGAGGCGAGCGTCCACGGCTCGCCGTTCCACCAGCCCGTCCGGGCGGCGGCGACGGGGTCGCGCAGCGAGGTGAGCAGCAGCGCCGCGAACGGCAGCAGCCACAGCACCGCCACCGTCCCGCCGAGCGGCCACAGGCGCCGCCCGGAAGCGGCCGGTGGACGTGCCGTCAGGGCGGGGTCGGTCCAGCTCACGCGCCCGCGCAGCCCGAGCAGCGCCGGTGCGGCCAGCCCCGCCACCAGCAGCGACATCAGCACGGCCAGCGCGGCGGCCCCGCCGTCGCCCAGGTCGTCGTTGTGCCGCCACCAGAACAGCCCGCCGCCCTCCACCAGCGCCTGCGTGGACCCCGGCACCCCCATCAGCACGAGGTCGAACACGCGGGCCGCCGCGACCAGCGCGAACAGGTACGCCAGGGCGGCGGGCCCGGCCAGCGCGGGCAGCACCACGGACCAGAGCCGGCGCCGCCGCCCCACGCCGAACGCCCTGGCCATGCGCAGCAGGTTCGACGGCAGCCGGGCCAGGGCCTCGTGGAAGACGAGGAACGCGACCCCGGCGTACTGCCAGACGAAGGCCAGCCCGAGCACCAGCCAGATCCAGCCGGGCCCGAGGAAGGCGGTGTCGCGGCCCAGGAGGGCGGCGGCCATGCCGCGCTCGCGGCTGGTGTCGAACAGCAGCCGGAAGACCGCCCCCGTGGTGAGCGGCGAGACGACGGCGGGCAGCACCAGGATGACGCGCATGACCAGGCCGAGCGCGGGCCCGGCGTTCCTGACCAGCCAGGCCAGGCCGAGGCCGACCGCGCACACGACCACGACCAGCACCCACCAGATGAGCGTGTTGCCGACCGCCTGCCACGCCTGGCCGTCGCTCAGCACGCCCGCCCACGCGCCGGGCCTGGACAGGCTGATGACCACGGTCACCAGGAGCGGCGCGAGGATCACGCCCGCCGACAGCAGCACCGCCAGCAGCAGGTAGAGGGCGGCCCGCCAGCGGCTGAGCCCGTGGCCGGCCGGCGGCATCCGGGCGTCGTGGTGCGGGGCCACCTCGAACAGGAACGCGTTCTGCTCGCTCATCAGGCGGGGCCCTCCCCGGCGGCGGCCACGATCTTCTCGCGGGCGGCCGCGGCCGCCGCGGCGGGGGCGGCCGTGCCCGCGGTGACATCGGTGAACAGCTCGGTGAGCACCCGCCACAGGCCGCGCCCGTCGCCGCCCTCCAGTCGGCCGATCAGCCGGTCGGACAGGTCGTAGTGGCGGTTGCCCGCCGTGTGCAGCGCCTCGGCGGGCCCGCGCAGCAGCGGGTGCGCCGGCTGTCTGTACGGGGTCAGGAACCCGCCCTCGTCCACCCAGGCGGTCAGCACGTCCCGCTCGCCGCCCGCGCGCGGCCTGGTCAGCCAGTCGACGAAGTCCACCGCGTCCTGGCCGCCGCCGCGCATCGCCACCGCCACGTCGCCGCCGACGACCAGCGGCGGCGACCCGCCCGGGTAGGCGGGGAAGGGGAAGTGGCCGGCCACGTCCTTGCCGCCGTACCGCTCGATGACGGGCAGCGCGAAGTCGGGCGCGGCCACGACGTCGGCGGTGCGGTAGCTGAACACGTCGAGGATCGAGTCGTGGAACTGCAGGGTGAGCGCGCGCCTGCCCTGGTCGTAGGTGAACGCCTCGCGCCAGATCGTGGCGAGCAGCGTGAGCGCCTCGGTCACCTTGGCCACGCCCCACCACGCCTGGTTGCCCTGCTCGGCCGGGGGGAAGAGGCCGTCGTACACCTCGGGGGCGTAGGCGAGCAGGACGTTCTCGAACCAGTCGCTGAGCACCCACCCGTCGGCGGCGCCGATCGCCAGCGTGCCGGGGCGCGGCTGCCAGGCGGTCAGGCCGGCGAGCGCGTGCCGCTCGCCCGCGCGGTGCCACACCAGCGACTTGTTCGCGATCTTGAACCAGGCGCCCAGCGTCTCACCGCTTTCCGGCGCGGTCACCAGCCGCCGCCAGAAGGCCGGCTGCGCGTGCCCGCCGGTCAGCGGCCTGATGCGGGGCCGCACGAGGGGGTCGAACAGCAGCCCCAGCCGGGGGATGACCGCCACGTCGGGCACGACGTCCGCGGCCGGGCCGCGCAGCAGCGCGCTGATGTTGTCGCCCGCCGAGTAGACGCTGACCGGCCGCCGCCTCTCGGCCACGTACGCGTCGACCACGCGCAGGAAGCGGCGTAACTCCTCGCCGCTCCACACCACCGCGACCCGCAGCGGCGGCGGCCCCGCGCAGCCCGCCAGCGTGACGGCGGGAACGGCGGCCAGGAACGCCCTACGGCTCATCGACATCGGTGATCTCCCAGAGGCAGGAAGGGGAGGCGAGGCTGGCCACCCTCGTGCCGTCGTCGGTGACGACGAGCACCGCCAGCCCGGGGTCGGCGCCCAGCGCCCCGCTCACCGCCGCGTGACACGGCCCGCAGCCCGTGCGGTCCTCGATCACCACCACCTTCACGGGCAGCGGCCGGCACAGCACCCGCGCCAGCGCGACGCTCAGCCGCTCGTCGTGGGCCAGCTCGTGCGGCCGGGAACGCAGGAAGCCCTGGATGTCCAGCCGCCGGGCCATGAACGCGATGCGCCCCTGCACGAACGACGGCGCCAGGTCGTCACGCGCGGCCAGCGCCAGGTTGCGCTCGACGGTCAGGTGCGGCAGCAGGCCCGCGCCCGCCGGCACCAGGCCGATCTCGCGCTCCGCCGGCGGCCGCATGGTGATCTCGTGGCCGTCGAGGCCGATGCGGCCGCCGACGGGCATCTCCAGGCCGAGCAGGATGTCGGCGAACGCGTCGGCGTCGGCCGGCCCGCGGGCCACCACCACGGCGGTCTGGCCGGGGTCGAGGGTCAGCGGGTCGGGTGACAGGCGGCGCCGGGCTCCGTGCGTGTCCCAGGTGAGACCGTCGATCTTCAGAAGTGGCACGTCCGCAACCGCCGTCAACGTCGGGATGACCTCCGCACTTGACGTTGGCACAAACGGTGCATGACTTCAACGTGATTGATCGATACCGCTACGTGTTCACGAAGAGGCAGAAGGGGTGGCCGTCGGGGTCGAGGTGCACGCGTACGTGCTCCTGCGGCTGGAAGCCGGCCACCGTGGCGCCCAGCTCCACCGCTCTGGCGCTGCTCTCCTCCAGGTCGTCCACCTCGATGTCGAGGTGCATCATCATCTGCTGGGCGCCGGGCCGCGCGGGCCAGGTGGGCCGCACGTACTGCGGGTCGGTGGCGAACGACAGGCCCGCCCCGCCGTCGGGCGGCGCGAGCATCACCCAGCCGGGCTCCTCCTCCCTGACCTTCCAGCCCAGCAGGGCACGGTAGAAGGCGGCCAGGGCGTTCGCGTCGGGCGACTCCAGGACGGTGGCGGACAGTCTCACAAAGCCTCCTGGGGGGCGGAGAAATGGGTGCTGAACCAGTCTCTTGCGTGCCCGGCCACCGCCTCCAGCGCGCCGGGCTCCTCGAACAGGTGGGTCGCCCCCGGCACGACCGTGATGCGGCTGTCCGCGCGCAGCCGCCGCCGCGCCTCCTCGTTCAGCTCCACCACGACCGGGTCCCGGCCGCCCACGATGAGCAGGGTCGGCGCGCGCACCGCCGCCAGCCGGTCCCCGGCCAGGTCGGGGCGCCCGCCGCGCGAGACGATCGCGCTGATCGCGTTGTCCGGCTCCGCCGCCGCCCACAGGGCCGCGGCCGCGCCGGTGCTGGCGCCGAAGTAGCCGATCGGCAGGCCCTTGGTGTCGGGGTGGGCGCGTACCCGGGCGGTGCGCTCCAGCAGCCGATCGGCCAGCAGCGGGATGTCGAAGACGTTCGCCCGGTCGGCCTCCTCCTCGGGGGTGAGCAGGTCGAACAGCAGCGTGGCCAGGCCCGCCTCGTTGAGCGCACCCGCCACGTACCGGTTGCGCGGGCTGTGCCGGCCGCTGCCGCTGCCGTGCACGAACACCACCATGCCACGCGCGGCGTCAGGAACGATCAGATCGCCGGACATGTGTCACCCGCCCTCCCCTGGCCCTCCTCTGGCGCTACCCGCTCGGCGGCGGCTCTATCAGCGCTCTCACGGGGCAGGAAAACGGACATGGAGGGAGAGACAGGGCATGGACGCGAGGTGCCCGGCTCCCCGCTCGAACGCATCGTGTCGGGCGGGGCGGCGGCGCTCGCCCGCGTGCGCAGCATGGGGTTCGGGCGCTGGCTGCGCATGGAACGGGAGGCGCTGGCCCAGACGATCAAGGTGACGGCGGCGTGCGCGGTCGCCTGGTGGCTGGCCGCGTACGTGCTCAAGGTGGACCTGCCGGTGCTCGTCCCCATCGGCGTGCTGCTGACCGTCTCCGCGACCGCGTACAGCACCCTCGTGCGCGGCGGCCAGCAGATCCTCGCCGTGGTCGTCGGCGTCGGCGCGGCCACGGCGCTGATCTGGCTCATCGGCGCCAACGCGTGGACGCTGGCCGTGCTGGTGGTGGCCGGCCTCGTCCTGACGCGGCTGCTGAACCTGCCCGCCCAGAACGTGCAGATCCCCATCACGGCGCTGCTGGTGTTCGCGCTCGGCAGCACGTACGGCTTCGCCCGCCTCTGGGACGTGCTCCTCGGCGCCGGCATCGGCATCGCCGCGAACCTGCTCGTCCTGCCGCCGCGCTTCGTCGACAAGGCCGGCAAGGAGCTGTGCGGCCTGTCCGGCGAGCTGGCCGACCTGGCCGAGGACATGTCGCGGGGCCTGCGCGGCGACTGGGGCAAGGACGAGGCGCGCGACTGGCTGGAGCGGGCGCGCGGCCTGTCGCAGCGGCTGGAGGACACCGAGCAGGCCGCCGACCAGGCGGCGGAGTCCGTACGGCTGTCGCCGCGCCGCCGCCGCTACGACCGCCGCCTGCGCCAGGTCGCCGAGGCCGCCACCTGCCTCGACCACGCCTGCCACCAGCTCAGGGGCATCGCCAGGGGGCTGATGGACCTCGTCGCCGGCGTCCGCGGCCTGCCCGGGCAGCGCGGCGCCGACCTGCCGGAGCCCCTCGCCGACGAGCTGGCCGCGCTCGCGCGCGTCTTCAGGGACTTCGGCATGCTCCAGATCGGCAACGGGCGGCGGGAGGACATGGAGGACCTGTGCGCCGCGCTGGACGACGGCGAACGCCAGCAGCGGCGGCTGGCCACCGCGTTCCACCAGACCCGGCACGCGGAGCTGCGCTCGCTGCAGGGGGCGCTGCTGGACGACTGCGCGCGCATCCGCCACGAGTTCGACCCCGACACCGGCCCCCACAAGGCCGCCTTCCCGCGGCAGGATTGACGGGTGACGCAAGCTCCGGAGCCCGCCTGCCGGCTCCACCCCGCCCTGGAGGTACGCCCTTCACCGATCGCGGGTGAGGGCCTGTTCACCACAGTGGCCATCCCCGCCGGCACCGTCGTCGCCCGGCTGGGCGGGCGGCTGGTGACGTGGGACCGGCTCCAGGCGCTCATCGCCGACCCCGACGTGCCCTACGTCGACACCATCACGGTGACCGCGGACCTGCACCTGGTCCTGCCTCCCGGCACCGCCATCGGCAAGGCGAACCACTCCTGCGACCCGAACCTGTGGTGGACCGGCCCGTACACGCTGGCCGCCCGCCGCGACCTGCGCCCCGGTGAGGAGGTCACCAGCGACTACGCCACCAGCACCGCCGACCCCGGCTTCGCGCTGGACTGCCGGTGCGGCACGCCGCTGTGCCGGGGCCGGGTGACCGGGGCCGACTGGCGCCGCCCCGACCTCGTGCGGCGCTACGGCGACCACTGGGTGCCCGCCCTCCTCGACCTGATCGTCAATCCGGTCCCCCAGTCCAGCCCCGCCCGCACATAGCACTCCGGGAAGCGCGCTCTCCTCCACGCCGGCCCGCACGGCGGACCGCCCCGTCCCGGCGAACATTGCCGCAGCCGCACCGGCGACGGCGGGCTCGGGCAGCGCCACGACGCTGTCCCAGTCGTGCACGGCGGCCAGCTCGCCCCCGCACCACCGACAGGTGCCCCGTGCGGGAGAGCTTCCACCTCGGCGCCGCCCCCAGCCACGTCTCGCACCACTCCGCCGGCTCCACCGGGCCAGTATGCAGCCCTGTTCCGCCCGGTGATCATGGCATACTGCACGAATGTCCGATTTTGCGGAGTTCCGGGCGAAGGGCCGGGCGACCCTGCTGGCCGGCCGGGCCACGTACGACGTGCCCATGGTGGAGGGCGCCCTGCGGTGGGGCGCCGCGGCGGTGCTGCGCCCCGAGGGCGCGGTCGTGGACCGGATGACGGAGCTGGCCGCCACCGTGGACGCCCCCGGACACTGGGTCCACGGTGGCCGCACGTTGCACGTCACGCTCAGGTCGCTGGAGCCGTACCGCACGCGCGTCCCCGAGGACGACCCGCTGCGCCGCGGGTACGGCGCCGCGCTGGCCGAGGCGGTGGACGGCCTGCCCCCGGCACGCGTACGGCTGGCGGGCGTGCACCCGCACCAGGGCGGCGTCCTCGTGGGCGCGCACCCGGAGGACGACACCCTCGACACGGTCCGCAAGCGCTTCGCCCACGCGCTGGAGTCCCGGGGCATCCGCGACCTGGAGCACGGCCGCGTCCGCGACCTCTGGTACGTCAGCCTCGTGCACTTCGCGGCCCCCCTCACCAACGCCCGCGAGCTCGTCGCGTGGTGCGACGCGCACGCGGACGCCGACTTCGGGACGGCGGAGCTGCGCACGGCGGAGATCGTGCAGTTCGTGCTCACCGGCGGGCGCATCCATGTCGTCCCCTGGGAACGGGCGGCCTTCTAGCCGCTTCTAGCCGAGCACGAGCGCGGCCAGGAAGTGCAGCAGCCACCAGGCCATGTACGCGAAGAGCGAGCAGAACGCCCACTCCTTGCCCCTGCTGATCCGCGCGATCCACCGCAGCTCCTCGGCCGGCTCCCGCGGCACCCGCAGGCTGCGCGAGACGAAGTACGCGCCCAGCAGCCACGCCCCCGCCGACCCCATGGCGAGCGCGGCCGACAGGGCGAGCAGCACCGGCGAGGACGGGGCCGACCAGGCGGCGGGAAGCTGGTGGGCCCAGGCGCCGAGCAGCCCGGCGAGCAGCGCGGTGGTGATCCGCCTGTCCTTGCGCGCCTGGCGCTTGAGCCACTGAAGGTCTCGACGCAGATGGTTCTTGAGCATCCGGATCACCTCCGCTGGGGGTAGCTGAAGTCCCTAGCCAACGGGATGAGCGGGAAAAGATCTGCGACCTCAGGCGCGGGATTTGACGACTTTTGTCGGCGTTTCGTGCAGGAGCCGCAGCTCCTCCGCCACCTGCCTGGCCTCGAAGACGTCCCCCACGTCCTCCAGCGTGCGCACGGCCTCGCGCAGGTAGGCGACGGCGGCCGCGCGGTGGCCGAGCCGGGCCGAGATGAGCCCCAGCGCCCGCAGCGCGCAGCCGAGGTCGCGGCGCGTCCCGCACTCCCGGTGCGTGTCCCTGGCCTGCCGGGCGTGCACGAGGGCTTCGCCGGCCCGGTCGAGGTCCAGCAGCACGAGGGCGAGCGTGGTGAGCGCCGCCGCCCACCGGTCGCGGGTGCCGCTCTCGTGCTGCAGCTCGACCGCCTCCCTGGCCGGCTCCAGAGCCTGCGCCGACCGGCCGGCGGCGAGCAGCGCCTGCGCCATCGACAGCAGCGCGCTGCCCCGGTTGTCGCGCAGCTCCTCCCTGATCGCCAGCGCGGCCCTGGCCGCCCGCAGCGCCGCCCTGTGCTGCCCCAGCGACAGGTACGTGTACGTCAGCGTCTCCTGCACGTCGGCCTCGACCCGGCGGTTGCCCAGGCCCTGCACGATGTCCAGGGCTTCGAGCGCGTACACGAAGGCCACCTGCGGCCGGCCCTGCCGCCGCCGCACGCGGGCGAGCCGGTTGAGCATGCGGGCCTCGACGGGCCCGTCGCTGATGACCCGGCTGATCGCCAGCGCCTGGCTCAGGTACTCGTCGGCCCGCAGGTAGTCCGACAGCCGCCAGTGCACGAGCCCGATGTCGCCGAGCGTCTCGGCCTTGCCCTGCTCGTGGTGCAGCTCGACCTGGATGGACAGGGCCTGCTCGTAGGAGGACAGGGCCTCGTCGTAGCGGGAGCCGTTGCGGGCGATGCGGCCCAGCGCGCACAGGGCCCGGCCGCAGCCGTACTGGTCGCCGGTGGCGGTGTAGCCGGCCAGCGCCCGCTCGGCGTCGCGCCGGGCGTCGTGCGGCAGCCTGAGCAGGTCGTAGATCTCGGCCAGGCACAGCAGCGTCTCGGCCTCGGCGTGCTCGTCGCCCAGCTCGTGGCAGATGGACAGCGCCTCCAGGCCCTCCGACAGCGCGGCGTCGGGCTCGCCCAGGTTGCGTTGCACGGTCGCGAGGATGATCAGGCTCTGCGCGGTGCCGCGCCGGTCGCCGAGCTCTTCGCGCAGCTCCAGGGCCTGGCCGGCGTGGTGCAGCGCCGCCTCGTACCGCTCCTGCGACAAGTGCAGGCGCGACAGCGTGTGCAGGCAGCCCGCCACCCCGGCCGGGTCGTCGATCTCCTTGTAGAGGTCGAGCGCCTGGCCGGCGTAGCGCAGCGCGTCCTCGCTGTTGCCGGCGATGCCGTGCACCTCGGCCAGCTCGTTCAGCGCGCGGGCCTGGCCCTCGCGGTCGCCGAGCTCGGCGTAGTCCGTCAGCGCCTCGCCGATCAGCCGGGCGGCCAGCGTGGAGGGGCCGATGTCGCGGTGCAGGGTGCCCAGGCGGCTGCGCATGAGCGCCACGGCCCGCCGGTTGCCCACCTGCATGGCCGAGGTCAGGCCGCCCTGCTGCACCTCCAGGTTGTTCTCGTAGAAGCGCAGCCGGCGGAACGGCTCGAACACCGCCTCCGCCAGCCGCCACGCCATGCCGTGCGCGCCGCTCTCCCCGGCCAGCCGCACGGCGGAGACCAGCGAGCGCCGCTCGGCCTCGAACCACTCGCGCGGCGTCGCCGGGTCGGTCGCCACCGCCAGGTAGTGGTCGAGCAGCCGCGCCCGCGCCTCCCGCACGCCCGCCTCGGCGTGCCGGCCCAGCTCCCGAGCCAGCCGCTTGACCAGGTCGTGCACGCGGTAGCGGGGCCCCGGCAGCGGCTCCACCAGATACGCCCGGTGCAGCCCCTCCACCGCGACCACGGCCTCGCTCACCGGCACGCCCAGCGCCGCGGCCAGCACCTCCGGCGTGAAGTCCCGCCCCGGCAGCAGCCCGACGTGCCGGAACGCCCGCCGCTGCACCGGCGTCAGCGACTCGTACGCCAGGTTGAGCGCCTGCGTGAACGCCTCCTCGGGATCGCCCACCAGCGGCCGGTCGGGGCGGCGCAGTTCCTGAGCCCGCGATTGCACGCTCAGCCCCGGGTTCTCGGCCAGTTTCGCGGCCGAGATGCGCAGCGCGAACGGATGGTAGGAGCACACCCGCGCCAGCTCCGCCAGCGCGTCGCGGTCGGCGGCCTGCGGCGAGTCCTCGCCGAGCACCGCGATCAGCAGCGCCACCGCGTTGCCCGGGTCGAGCACCGGCAGGTCCATCAGGTCGGCGTGCCCGGTGGCGCGCAGCGGCGCCATCCGGGTCCTGCTCGTCACCAGCACCACGCAGTCCCTGCCGCCCGGCAGCAGCGCCCGCACCTGGGCCGGGTCAGCGGCGTTGTCGAGGATGAGCAGCAGCTTCCGCCCGGCGATCCTGCTGCGGTAGAGCAGCATCAGCTCGGCCTCGTCGGAGGCGGGCTCGCCGAGGCCGAGCGAGCGCAGGATCTGCCCCAGCGCCTCCACGGTGCTCATCGGCGGCTGGCTCGGCGACTGCCCGCGCAGGTCGATCACGATCTGCCCGTCGGGGAACCGGTCGGCGTGCAGGTGGCCCCAGTGCGTCACCAGCGCGGTCTTGCCGACGCCCGGCAGGCCCTGCACGACCATGGTGTTCGTCCGCCGGGGCCGCTCCAGCCAGGCGGTGAGCAGGTCGAGGCTGCGCTGCCGGCCGATGAAGTCGGGCATGTCGGCGGGGAGCTGGCGCGGCTTGGGCACCTCGCCCACGGGCAGGAGGTCGGCCGGCCCGCTCGGACGTACCAGGAACGGGGTCACCCGCCCGGCCCACGGCGCCGACAGGTGCTCCCAGCTCCCGGCCGCCCCGCGCAGCGCGGACGGGTCGGCGATGCGCAGCCGCCGGTAGCGCAGCCGTACCAGCCAGCCGCGCTGCGCCCACTGCGTGATCTGCCGCTGCACCACGTCGGCGGAGCTGCCGACCAGGTCGGCCAGCGTCTCCATGGTCAGCGGCGGCGCGTGCTCGGAGCCCAGCCCGTACCGCTCGTCCAGGTGCAGCAGCCACACGGCCAGCCGGGCGGCGACGGGGGCGCGGGCCAGCGCCTCGTGCCGGCGCGCGGCCACGTTCCTGGCGAACAGCTCCTGCACCAGCGCGGTCGCGACGGCCGGGGCGGCGGAGGCGTGCTCGCGCAGCCGCCGCAGGTCGATGGGCCAGGCGCGGACCTCGGTCAGTGCGTCGATCCTGACGCGGTCGGCGGGGCTCCAGAAGGCCAGCTCGCCGACGAGGTCGCCGGGGCCCCGCAGGTCGTGCACGGCCTCGCGCCCGCCCGCCGGGGTGTACTCGCGGGCGTAGCCCGACTCGATCACGTAGACGTGGTGGTCGGCGCGCGACGGCGAGCACATCGTCTCGTTGCGGTGGTAGACGCGCGGACGGGCGCCCTCGTCGACCAGCGACCGGAAGAGACTCACCAGGACACCACCCCCTTTTAGGACGGCGGTGTCCTCGGCATGACAGGCACGAAACAGTTCGTCGGACGACCTGTCACATCAGTGCAGCGCAGCGGGAACCCGCTGTCAATCAGACGTTGGCGGTGTCGGCCCGGTCGGGCACGAAGCGGTAGCCGACGTTGCGCACCGTGCCGATCAGCGACTCGTACTCGGTGCCGAGCTTGGCGCGCAGCCGCCGCACGTGCACGTCGACCGTGCGGGTGCCGCCGAAGTAGTCGTAGCCCCACACCTCCTGGAGGAGCTGCGCGCGGGTGAACACCCTGCCGGGGTGCTGGGCGAGGTATTTGAGCAGCTCGAACTCCTTGAACGTGAGGTCGAGCACGCGGCCGCGCAGCCGCGCCGTGTAGGTGGCCTCGTCGATCGACAGGTCGCCGCTGCGGATCTCGTCGGGCACGTCCTCGGCGGCGGCCTGCGAGATGCGGCCGATGGCCATGCGCAGCCGGGCCTCCACCTCGGCCGGGCCGGCGCTGTCGAGCAGGACGTCGTCGACGCCCCACTCGGCGGTCATCGCGGCCAGCCCGCCCTCGGTCACGATCACCAGGAGCGGGCAGTCGATGCCGGTGGTGCGGATCAACCGGCACAGGCTCTTGGCCTGCACGAGCTCCTTGCGCGCGTCGACGATGACGGCGTCGGAGGGAGGGGTGTCGATGAGGGCGGACGCCTCCGCCGGGGCGACACGGACCGAGTGGAGCAGCAACCCCAGCGCCGGTAGCACCTCGGCGGACGGCTCGAGGGCGTTGGTCAGCAGGAGCAGGTTGCTCATTACGGCCTCCTCAAACACGCAAGGACCCGGGGGCTACGTCGCCCAGGTCCTGTGAGTGAGGATATCCCACGAGTAAGTCGCGTCCATTGCGCGTCCGGCAGGTGAACAGCGCGTCTCCTGGAACAACCTCGTTAAGGGCGGCGCACAATAGTGTGGAAAGGATTGTGAGGCAAGGCATGGCCATGGGAAAAGTGCGTTATTGGGCGGCTGCCAAGGAAGCGGCGGGAGTGGCCGAGGAACCGTTCGAAGCGGTCACTCTTGGTGAACTCATGACGAAAATCACACAAACCCGGCCAGAGCTGGCGCGGGTCGTGCGACGATGCTCGTTCCTCGTGGACGGCTCCCCTGTCGGCAAGCGGGCCCATGACGAGGTGGTTCTCGCCGACGGCGCCACGGTCGAGGTGCTGCCGCCCTTCGCGGGCGGCTGAACAGGTGATTGCTTGATCCACGAGGGAATGGGGCAGTGCTGTCGGTAGTCTCATGACCCCCCGCTCGAGACAGGGAGCCCCATGCGCAAGCTGATCGTATTTCTGATCGTGCTCGTCATTCTCCTTGTCGCCGTCGATCGCGTCGCCGTGGCCGGCGTCGAGCGCGATCTCGCCAACCGCATCGCGGCGACGGCCGACCTCTCCGGAACGCCGACGGTGACAATTGAGGGCATCCCATTTCTCACCCAGGCGGTCTCCGGCCGCTATCCGGAGGTACGGTTCAATCTCGGCACGTTCACCTACGGGGACGTGCCGGTGAAGAACCTGCGGGGCGCCGCCTACGACGTGACGGCCCCCCTGGCCGACATCATCCAGAACAGACCCAACATCCGGGCCGGTCGCGTGACCATCAGTGGCACCCTCACCAGGGCCACCATCGACAAGTACGCCCCCCAAGGCGTCAAGATCGGCGGCAACGGGCGGCGGCTCACGGCGTCGGGCGAGGTCACGATGGGGGTGAACAAGGTGAAGTTCAACGCCGAGATGCGCGTCGAGCTCGCCGACGGGGGGATCAAGCTCCAGGCGGAGAAGATCCAGGGCGTGCCCGACCAGGTCGCCCGGCTGATCTCCTACACCATCCCGTTCCAGGGCAAGCTGCCCTTCGACGTGAAGGTGACCGGGGTCAAGAGCGTGGCCGAAGGGCTCGAGTTCTCGGCCGAAGCGTCTGACGTGCCCATCCGTGGATGACGCTGAACCGCTCCGGCCCGCCATACGTGATGAGGGCGTGAGCACAGCCGGTACCGCCGACGAGGAACTCGTGAAGACCCTCTTCGACGAGCACGCCGGGCCCCTCTACGGCTACGTTCTGCGACTGACCGGTGACTCCGGGCGGGCCGAGGACGTCGTCCAGGAGACGCTGCTGCGAGCCTGGCGGCACCCCGAGGCGATGTCCGGCCGGCCCATCCGCGCGTGGCTGTTCACGGTGGCCCGTAACCTCGTCGTGGACCAGCACCGCGCCAAGAAGGCCAGGCCGCCCGAGACCGGCGACGAGGCGCTGGCGGTCCTGCCGGCCGACGACGAGCTGGAGCGCGCCGTCGAGTCGTGGGCCGTGGCCGAGGCGCTGGCCGCGCTGCGGTCCGAGCATCGCGAGGTGCTCCTGGAGGTCTACTACCGGGGACGATCGGTGAAGGAGGCGTCGGCGACGCTGGGCGTACCGCCGGGCACGGTCAAGTCCCGCACGTACTACGCGCTGCGCGCGCTCAAGCTGGCGCTCGAGGAACGGGGGCTGGCACCGTGATGACCTGCGAGGAGGTCCGCATCTCGCTGGGCGCGCACGCCCTGGGCGCGCTCGACGAGGAAGAGGCGCTGGAGGTCGACAACCACCTGGCAACCTGCGAGGCGTGCGGCGCCGAGCTGCTGGAGCTGGAGGGTGTCGGCGCCTTCCTGGGCAAGGTGTCGGAACGGGACGTCGAGCTGGTGGCCAGCCCGCCGCGCCGCGTGCTCGACCGGCTGCTGAAAGACCGGGTCAAGCGCACCAGACGGGGCCGCGTCCTGCTGTCCGTGGCCGCCGCGGCGGCCGTCCTGGTCGTGGGCGGCACCGTGTGGACGACGATCGCGACCGGCTCCGGCGGGGGCTCGACGAGCGCGGCGGGGGCTCCCCAGCCCGCGTCGTCGCAGGCGCCGCCCGAGCTGCTGCGCGACCAGAGCGGGTACGCCCAGGAGCAGGCCAAACCCAAGAGCACCGCGGAGGCGTCCCAGAGCGCCGCCGAACCGTCCCAGAGCGCTGTGGAGCCGTCCCAGAGCCCGGCCGTCCCCGACAGCGCGTCGGACTCCCAGTTGCGGCCCAGCGCGCGGGCGCGCGCGACCGACGAGCTCGCCTTCCACGGCGACAACGAGCGCCTCGACTACTACGCCACCGTGCTCGTCCGGCCCGCCGCCGCGGGCACCGCCGTCGGCGTGCACGTCAACGGCGTGCCGGTCGGCACCACCTGCAGCCTCGTCGTCGTCGGCACCGACGGGCGGCGCGAGCGCGCGGGCACCTGGACCATCCGCCAGCAGGACTACGACAGCGGGAAGATCTTCCGTTACCAGAGCGCGACGGCCCTGGAGCGGATCCGGCGCTTCGAGATCGTCGACGGCTCGGGCAGGCCGCTCGTCAAGGTGGCCATGACGGCGACCGCCCGAGGGAAGTAACGGGCCCGCCGCGCGGTTGCACTGAAGCATGACGACCGATGCCGGCGGCGGCCGGCTGTCCGCCGCCGACCTCGGCTCCGAGCTGGGCCAGCGGGCCACTCTGGTGCAGTTCTCCACCGCGTTCTGCCAGCCGTGCCGGGCCACCCGGCGCGTGCTGGCCGACGTGAGCGCGCTCGTGCCCGGCGTGCGCCACGTCGAGATCGACGCCGAGTCCCGGCTCGACCTCGTCCGCAGGCTCGGCATCACCAGCACCCCCACCGTGCTCGTGCTCGACGCGGCCGGCGGCATCGTCAAGATCGCGTCGGGGCAGCCGCGCAAGGCCGCCGTCCTCGCCGCTCTCGCGGCCGCCGTACCCGCGTCATGACTGTGAGCCGTCTCACAAGTCGTCTCACCAACCGGACGAGATGTGACAGATGACGAGACGCCGAGTAGTGTCGTCGCCATGAACCCATCGACAGAGCTGCTGACGAAGCGGCGCGCGGTTGACTTCTGCCGCGTCGCCACTGCGCTCTGTCGCGCTGCCTGAGGACGATCTCGCGCGGACTTTTCGATCCGCCCCAATCGACCCTTCAGGAGCATCCCGCGATGCGTGCCTACCCAAGAGCGCTGCGTTCCGGCGCGGCCACCACCCACCCTGGTCCCCGCCTCCGTCCCCGTGACGGAGGGCTTCAGGCTGCTCGCCGTCCAGGCCGTGGTCCTCGCGCCCGGAGCGTTCCACCGCTCGCCGTCCGCGATGCTCTCCAAGGCGCTCGTCCGGAGCGATCGGAAGGTCACCCCGCCTTCCTCAACGCAGCCATCGGATCTTGCCTCGGCTGCGAAACGTACCTGCTCATTCGCCGACTACTGCCCGCTGCCAACATGGAGGTATCCAAATGAGCCGCTCCGCCGCCCTGGTGGACGCCGACTGGGTCGAGGCCAACCTCGACACCCCCGGAGTCGTGCTCGTCGAGGTCGACGAGGACGTCAGCGCCTACGACAAGGGCCACATCCGTGGCGCCGTGAAGGTCGACTGGCGCAACGACCTGCAGGACCCGGTGCGTCGCGACTTCGTGGACAAGACCGGTTTCGAGGCGCTGCTGTCCGACCGTGGCATCTCCAACGACGACACCGTGGTCCTCTACGGTGGCAACAACAACTGGTTCGCCGCCTACGCGTACTGGTACTTCAAGCTGTACGGCCACGAGAACGTGAAGCTGCTCGACGGCGGGCGCAAGAAGTGGGAGCTCGACTCCCGCGAGCTGGTCAAGGACGTACCGCAGCGGGCCAAGACCCAGTACGTCGCCAAGGAGCAGGACTCCGCGATCCGCGCCTTCCGCGACGACGTCGTCGCCGCCATCGGCAAGCTCAACCTCGTCGACGTGCGCTCGCCCGACGAGTTCACCGGCAAGCTGCTCGCCCCGGCCCACCTCCCGCAGGAGCAGGCCCAGCGCGGCGGCCACGTGCCCACCGCCCGCAACATCCCGTGGTCCAAGGCGGCCAACGACGACGGCACCTTCAAGTCCGACGACGACCTGCGCGCCCTCTACCAGGAGGCCGGCGTCGACTTCGGCAAGGACACCATCGCCTACTGCCGCATCGGCGAGCGCTCCGCGCACACCTGGTTCGTGCTGCACGAGCTGCTCGAGCAGTCCAACGTGAAGAACTACGACGGTTCGTGGACCGAGTACGGCTCGCTCGTGGGCGTGCCGATCGAGCTTGGGGAGGCCCGCTAATGTCGACTGCAGCACAGGGGTGCGGAGCGCCGGAGCAGACCATCGCGCTGCCCGCCGGGATCGATCTGACCAACCAGGCCGTCATCCAGGGCGTCGTCACCGGCGCCGGCACGGCGTACGCACGACTGCTCGACCACTCCGGTGAGTTCACCGGCGAGGTCGTCGTCTCCGACGACGGCATCTTCCGCTTCTTCGCCGCGCCCGGCGACTGGACCGTCCGCATCATCGCGGGCGGCGGCGTCACCCGCGACGTGCAGGTGCAGGCCAAGCTGGGCGAGGTCGCCCAGCTCGCGGTGGCCGTCTGAGCACCGCGAAGACCGCAGAGGCCCGCGTTCTCCCGTGTTGGGGGACGCGGGCCTTTCCGCATGCCACGGGTGAGCCCGGGGCGCAACCGGCCGGGGGCTCTTGGGCGGGCCGCGGTGGACGGGCCGGGGTGCAACGGGTCGGGGGCTCTTGGGCGGGCCGCGTTGGGCGAACCGGGGTGCAACCGGTCGGCGCGTGGCGGTGTTGTCATAGACGTGGCTGAAACCGACTGTCCCGACCCGGTGCGCAAGGCGCTGCTCGACGACCTCGACGAGGGCTTCGCCGAGCTGTACGGCGCCTACCGCGGCCTGGTCTTCTCGACCGCGCTGCGGCTGAGCGGGCGCTGGGCCGACGCCGAGGACTACACCGCCGAGGCGTTCCTGCGCGCGTACCGGGCCCTGGCCGGCTACTCACCCGAGCGCATCGCCGGGCTGCAGCCGCGCGCCTGGCTGATGACGATCCTCATGAACGTCTGGCGCAACTGCGCCCGCGCCAAATCCCGCCGCCCGCCCACCGACCTGGTGGAGGAGCCGGTGGAGGAGGCCGACCCCGGCGAAGGCGTCGAGGCGGCCGCGGTCCGCCACGAGACCGGCGACGAGCTCGCCGCCCTGCTCGGGCAGCTCCCCGACGAGCAACGCGCCGCCGTCGTGCTCAGGCACGTCGTGGACCTGCCGGTCAGCGAGATCGCCACCGTACTGAAGATCCCCCAGGGCACGGTCAAATCACACGTGTCACGAGGGCTGAGGCGGCTACGCGCACTAGGAGGTGCCCGATGACTCAGGATCCCCTGCTCACCGGACTCGCGGCACTCGCCGCGGAGCCGCCGGAGAGCCTGCTCGACCGGATCGCGGCCCGCTGGGTCCGCGTGCCGGCGCCCATCGGCGAGCTGACGGTGGCCTACACCGACCACGGCATCGCCTACGTGCACGCCGGCGACGGCTTCACACAGGCGTTCAGGGAACGCTTCGGCCGCCCCCTGCTGCCCGCCGCCCGCCCGCCCGCCGGCCTGCTCCCCGCCCTCCGCACCGGCCGCCTGTCCGGCCTCCGGCTCGACCTGCGCGGCCTCAGCGACTTCCAGCGCGCCGTGCTGGAGGCCACCCGCGCCATCCCGCGAGGCGAGGTCCGCCCCTACTCCTGGATCGCCGCCCGCATCGGCTCCCCCCGGGCCGTACGCGCCGTCGGCACCGCCCTGGGCCGCAACCCCGTCCCCCTGCTCATCCCCTGCCACCGGGTCACCCGCTCCGACGGCGCCGTCGGCGACTACGTCTTCGGCACCACGGCCAAGGAACGCCTCCTGCTCGCCGAAGGCGTGGACCTGAACCGGCTCCGAGGGCTGGCGGGGGAGCGCGTGTTCTACCTGGCCAGCGACACGACCGGCGTAGTGTGCTTCCCGACCTGCCACAACGCCCGCCGCATCACCCCGGCGCACCGGCACGGCTTCCGCAGCGTCGCCCAGGCCCGCGCAGCCGGCTACCGCCCCTGCCGCACCTGCCGCCCGGCCGAGGACATCCCCGCCTAACCCGCGGCACCCCCCACCTCGCCCGCCGTCCGCATCCCATCCCGCCAATCCGCCCATCCGGCCCGTGCCGCCCATCCTGCGCGCCTTGCGGCGTGCGCAGCCCTGCCCCCTGCCGACCGTGCGCGCACAGCCCAGCCCCTCTGTGCCCTTGGACGGCCGCCGTCGTGCGGGCCACCGCGGTCGCCGTACACGTCGCGCCGACCTCCACGCACACCGTCCCGCCGACCCGGCGCCGGTTGGAGGGGCGTGAGGCAGGAGGCGGGAGGCGCGGCGGGCCTCTTGCGGGCTGTGCGTGCTCCGGACGAGGCTCAGATGGGCTTGGCTCAGATGGGCTTTGTCGGGTAGCGCATGAGGAGGGTGGCGCGGACGACGTCGGGGCCGTGGGCGCGGTAGCCGTGGGGCACGTCCGACACCCACGAGATGTGGTCGCCCGGGCCGGCCGTCAGGGGCTCGTCGATGGGGCCGGCGCTGAGGGTGCCGGTGAAGACCGTGACGTGCTCGCTGACGCCCTCGTGGTGGGCGGGTGACGTCTGGGTGAGCCCCGGCGGGATGCGGACGCGGTAGAGCTCGTACGTGACCCGGTCGTCCTCGAACACCTCGAGCAGCTCGGCCTCGATCGCGGTGCCGCGCATGATCTGCGGCTCGGGCGGCGCGTCGAGGATGGCCCCGATCGGGACGCCGAGCTGCGCGGTGATCGCCCAGAGCGTCTCCAGGGTGGGGTTGCGGGTGCCGGTCTCGACGCCCGACAGCGTGGCCTTGCCGATGCCGGCGCGTTTGGCCAGCTCGGAGAGCGAGACCCCGCGCGCCTGCCGCAGCCGCCGCAACCGATCGCCTACCACGCGCGGATCGGTGTCGAGTGCGGGCTGCGGGTCCATACAGTCATATTGCCGCACATTCGTCCAGCCTGTGGGCCGCGTTAGCCGCCCGTTCATGATCGATCTGCGGAGAGTAGCGCTTTTGGCATGGTGCTGCTGCGCTCCACAGGACAGACCGCTACGATTCCACAGATGTCCGGATCGACAGGTGTGACGGCACCCCCGCGACCTGGGCCTACGCCGGCTCAGCAGATGCCGTCCCCGTACTCGCTGCCCCTGCACGCCCTCCGACTGGCGGGCAAGTGCGCCATGCCGCTGATCCTGTGGTTCTCGGCGGGGGAGCTGGCGCGGTTCGTCCTGATGTACGCCGCCACCGAAGTGGCCTACGGCGACGCCCGACAGGTCCGCCTGGTCATCGTGATGACGCTGCTCACGATCATCGTGCTCGCGTCGCTGACGGTCACCACCGGCATGCTCTACAGCCTGCGCGGCGCGCTGTGGGAGATGCGCGCCAGAGCCGGCGACGGGGTGGCGGACGAGCGCTTCTTCAGGGCGCTCGACCGGGTCGCCCCGGCGTTCGCGGTGCTCTATCTGGCCTGGGGGTTCCAGAACGCGGACGCCAGAGAAGTCATCCAGATGGACTACTTCCACAACTTGCAGGAAGGGCTGAACGACTCGTTCTTCGGCGAGGGCAACCTCGTCGGCCGGGGGCTCATCGACCTCGACTGGCGGGTGTCCATCGGGGCGATGGCGGTCACGTTCGTGCTGAAGCTGCTGTTCGCCAAGCTCGTGGAGCAGGGCAAGGGGAAGTTCGCCGGCTTCGGCGCGGCCTTCTCCGAGTTCGCCTTCGTCTTCTACGGCCTCAACGGCACCGTCGCCATCGCCGACGCGCGCTCGGAGTGGATGGACCACCGCACGGTGGTGGCCGGCACGAAGGACGCCTGGCACGAGGCGCAGGAGCACCTGCCGGCCTGGAAGGCGATCACCGATGCGTTCGGCGACTTCTGGCCGCTGTTCCTCGACGCGGTCGCGGTGCCGCTGGCCTGGCTCACCGTGGCGATGCTGGTCTTCGGCGCCTACTCCGACGAGACCCGCGCCCTCGTCAAGGGCACCCGCCTGGAGCGCGGGGTCGACCGGCTGGAGAGCTCCCACGATCTGACGCAGAAGTCGTTCGACCAGGTGACGGGCGGGTTCCGGGACCGCTGGCTGCCGCTGGCCAACTCGCTGCGCATGATCGTCAACGCCGGGCTGCCGCTGTTCGGCATGATGTGCCTGTGTTACGTGGCGCTCGACGTGGGCGGCCAGCTCGCCGACCGCTGGGTGCGGACGCTCGTCGGCTCCCGCACGGAGTGGGAGTGGGTGATCCAGGGGCCGCCCCTGTTCTTCCTGCACGAGCTCGTCGTGACCGTGCTCACCATGGCGCTGCTGGCGGCCACGTACGACATCGCGGCCACCAGGGCCCGGCTCAGCGGCCGGCCGCTCACCGACGTGTGAACCGCAGGACCTCGACGTCCTTCGGCATCTTCTCGATGGCCTCGCGGTTGAAGATGTCCTCCGTCGGGGTGTCCGAGCGGTAGTTGCTCGGCCGGAACGACAGCTCCACCTCGTCCGCCACCGCGGTGGGCACGATGGCGCCCGCCGGGATCTCGTACGTCTTGCCCACCTCCATGCGGTCCGTGGGCCGTTCGACGGTCGTCGCGATCTCCACCACCCAGGTACGGCCGGCGCGGTCCGTGAGCCGCAGCTCGGCCGGGAGGGCGGTCATGGTGGCGCTGGCCTCGTCGACGACCTTCTTCGTGATGTCCACCTGCATCCAGGTCACCTCGGGGCCGTAGCCGCCGTTGTCCTTCGGGGCCGGCTCCATGCGCTTGACGGAGCCCGTCCACTCGACGCCGTTGACCTGGGCGGCCTGGCCGGGGGCGACCCTGATCTCCTTGGTCTCCTTCGTCGTCTGCACCTCGTAGAAGCCGTAGCCGTCGTAGACCTGGGCCCCCGTGATCAGCAGCGACACCGCGACGGCGCCCACCGCGATCAGGACCTTGCGCCCTCGCCGCGGCTTTCCGGGCGCGGGTTGGGACGCGTCCGGTTGCCCGGCGTCCGCCGGCTGCCCGGGGCTGACCGGCTGTCCCGGGTCGGCCGGGTGCTGGGAGGCTGCCGCCGGTGCCGGCACTGCCGGTCGTGCGGCCGGGGCGGGGACGGTCTGCTCGGGGTCCTCCGGGTGCGGCGTGGGGGGCATGATGCCGTGCGCGGCCCGATGCGCCTGGTAGAGGGGCGCGGGAGGCCGTACGGCGGGCATGGGCTGGGTGGCGGCGCCGATGGGATGCTCGCCCCTGGGCGCGGGAGGCCAGACCTGCTGGTCGGACGGAGCCTGCCGCCCCTGCCCTGGCGGACGGCCGGCGGGCGGCTGAGGGCCGTAACCCGGCACGCCGGGCCAGCCGGGCTGGTCCTGGGACGGCGGCTGCCCCTGCGGCGCGGCATGC
Organism: Nonomuraea composti; assembly: GCF_012034275.1. Taxonomy (NCBI): domain Bacteria; kingdom Bacillati; phylum Actinomycetota; class Actinomycetes; order Streptosporangiales; family Streptosporangiaceae; genus Nonomuraea; species Nonomuraea composti. The sequence continues at coordinate 133,563 of NZ_JAATEP010000014.1, forward strand.
CTGCGTGCCGGCCGCTGCCGCAGCGGCGCGCCCTGCGCGTGCCGCCCCGGCTGCCCGGCCGACGGCTCGCCCTGGGGCGGCCCCGCATGCGACGGATCGGCTCCCCAAGGAGCGGCGTGGGAAGGCCCGCCTTGCGCCGACGGATCAGCTCCCCAAGGAGCGGCGTGAGCCGGACCCGCGTGAGCCGGGCCGGCCTGCGGCGGACCCGCGTGGGGTGGGGGGACGGGGTGCGGGGTGGGAGGGTAGGTGCCCAGGCCGGGCGGCGGTTGCGGGCTGGACGGGGGTTGCCGCAGGTCCGATGGCTCCTGCGGCTCAGGTGGCTGCGGTGCGGGCGCCGGCGCCGGTCGCTCGTCGCGCCGGCTCTCGTTCCGGGGAGCGAACCAGTCACGCTCGTCGTGCGAACTCATGCTGCGATCACTTCTTGTCGGTCGAGTAGACGTTCTGCGGCGCGGCGGCCAGCTTCTTGGCGGCCTCCTCGTCGAGGCCGAGGTCGATCTCGACCGAGGGTTGGTAGGACTCCACGATGAAGCTGGCCGGCAGGCCGAACGTGACGGTCGCGCCGGGCAGTGCCGAGGCCGGCACCTCGAAGAAGTACCGGCCGCTGGTCCAGATGTCCGGCTGCACCCATTTCTGCTGGAGTGTCACGGTGGACGGCACCCGGTCCGTGGCGTCGAACTTCTTGCCGTCGGCGGTCTCCAGCACCGGCTGCCCGAGGTGGTAGGGCTTGACGGCGGACTTGGCCTTGACGGTGAGGATGAGGAAGAGCTCGTCGGTCTCGACGGTGGTGGTGCTGCTCTGGATCGCCTTGGCGGTGGTGAGGGATTCGAGCCGCAGGCTGAAGCGCCGCGCGTCGACGGCCTCGCCCTTGCCGCCGGTGTAGACGAGCGCGTCGCTGAACTCGTTGTCGGTCATGTGGTGGGACTGCACCCACACGGCGGCGGCGATCATCAGCACGCCGGCGACCGCGCCGAGCGCCCTGGCCCCGCCGCTCTGGCGGCGCTGTTCGCGCCTCTCGCGGCGGGACGGCACGACGGCGGGCGCCTGCTCTGTTGCGGTCACGTCGTGTCACCCTTCTTGACCGGCAGGACCACCCGGGCCTTGATCTCGGGCAGGAATCCCTTGCCGGCCTCCTTGCTCTCCAGCTCCCAGTGCGGGACGGCGGCGACGGGATCTTCGGAGTACTCGAAGGCGCCCACGTCGAGAGTGACCTTGTCGGGGGGTTGCTGGCCCTCTTTCAGCGTGTACCGGACGATGACCTGGCGGGTGACCCCGGGGTGCAGTTGCCGGCTCTCGCCCCCCTTGACCCGGACGAAGCTGAACGGCCCCGCGTCCTCGGGGAACGCCGGGGAGATCTTGACGAGCGAGCCGGCGAAGTCAGCGGCCTGGTAGGCGCGCTCGATCTTGGCGGGCGGGCTCCCCACCCCGGAGGTCTTGTCGCTCGTGTTGGTGACGTCGAAGACCAGCTCCAGGAACCGCTTGTCCTCGGCGAAGTCGGAGTCGGCGCGCTCCACCGTCACGCGTGACTCGACGAACTTGGTGGTGTAGCGGCCCTGGTCGAGCACCGCGCCCGGCCCGAGCGTCTCCGGCTCCTCCGGGGCCTCGTTCAGACCGCCCAGCAGCGCGGTGATGCCGACGACCGTGATGGCCACCAGGGCGATCGCCGGGACGGCTACCGGGCGTCTGGGCTTGTCAGTGCTGCCGCCGGAGGGTTCCGTCATGGGTACGAATGGTAATAGGTCTCGCTTGTCCCATCTGCCGCAATGCTCCCATCGGACCGGTCGAAATTGCCGAGAACCCTGCCGCTATAGCGGTTGTAGCTCATACGCTGTCACGGAGCGGAAGGGCTGACCCCTACTCCTCATGACATATCGGCGGCCGGAGGGTCACGTGACGGACGTGCATCCCGAGCATGCCCAGCTCCAGGCGGACCGCATCTACCTGGGCTGGCAGTACATCCTGCTGCACCCCGACCCCGGCCCGCCGCCCAAGCGTCCCTCGCCCGTCGAGGAGGAGCCCCGGGAGGGGCCCGATCCCGTCCGGCAGGAGCTGCTGCGCCGCGAGCGGCTGCAGGAGGACATGCTCAACCGGCCGGTACGGTTCCTGCGCCTGGTCATGCTGGCCCTGACCGTGGTGATCCTCGCCGCCGCCCTGGCCGGTTACCTGGCCTGGCCGTTCGCGCTGGTCGCGCTGGTCGCCGCGGGCGGCGTGGCGGCGATCCTGAGCTACGCGCTGCTGCAGGGCGACCGGGCCGTGAAGTACCGGGTGCTGGAGCAGCAGGCCAGGGACGAGCGGCAGCGCAGGGAACGCGACAAGGACCTGTTCCGCGCCCAGGAGGAGCACGCCCAGCGCTACCGGGAGTGGCAGGAGTCGAAGGAGCGCTACGACCGGCAGCTCACCTGGTACGCGGTGGCCGTACCGGACGAGATCGACCGCATCGACGTGGCCGGCGGCACCTTACCCGGCTGGTCCGCGCTGGTCACGCTGCTGGGCGCCACCCGGCTCTACAGCGGCGGGCACCTGACCGTGCTGGACCTGTCGGAGGGCGCGATCGCGAAGGACCTCATCGAGCTGGCCCGCAAGGGCGGCGACGACCCGCTGGTGTGGGTGCTGCCGGTCGATCTGCCGAAGCTGGATCTGGGCGCCACGCTCAAGCCGGAGGCGTTCGCGGACGTGCTGGCCCACGTGGTGAGCGTGAGCGAGGAGCAGCGCAGCACCCGCGACCTCAGCTTCGACAACGCGATCCTGGAGCGCGTCCTGGAGGTGCTGGGGGAGAACGCGACGATCAGCCAGGTCACCGCCGCGCTGCGGGCGCTGGCGCAGGTGGGCGACCCGCGCGACGACCTGCGGTTCGGGCTGATCACGGCGACGCAGCTGGAACGCATCGGCACGCTGTTCGGGCGCGGCGTGAGCGACCGGGTGGTGATCGAGCGGGCCTGGGCGCTGGAGTCGCAGCTGCGCAAGCTGGAGACGCTCGGCACCGAGGCCGTGCGGCTGCCGCCCGCCAGGCTGCGGGTGGTGAGCATGGACCGGCAGGCCGGGGTGTTCGGCAACCGGGTGCTCGGCACGTACGTGGCGACCGCCCTGACCCACATCCTGCGCCAGTCGCCCTCCTCCGACCGGCCCTGGTACCACACGATCATCGTGGCGGGCGCGGACAAGCTCAGGGGCGACGTGCTCGACCGGCTCATGGACGCCTGCGAGACCTCCCGTACGGGGCTCGTGCTGACGTACCGGTCGCTGACCCCGACCGTGCGGGAGCGGCTCGGCAGGGGGCACGCGGCGGTCGCGTTCATGCGCCTCGGCAACGCCGAGGACGCGCGGGTCGCCAGCGAGCACGTCGGCACCGAGCACCGCCTGGAGCTGGCCCAGCTCACCGAGACGATCAGCGAGTCGCTGCCGGGCCTGGACGGCGGCTACACCTCCACCATCTCCCAGGTCGAGGACGAGCGGGAGGAGCACGACGGCGACCGCGCCGACCTGGCCGAGGACATCACCGAGTCCACCGAGTGGGGCAGGACCGCCGACAAGATCTCCGAGAAGGAGCGCGTGCTGCAGCGCTCGCGCGAGTTCCTCGTCGAGCCGCACCAGCTCCAGCAGCTCCCCACGACGTCCGTGATCGTCACGGACGCCACCGCCGACGGCCGCCGGGTCCGCCTGGCCGACGCGAACCCGGCCATCCTCACCTTCCCCAAGACCACGCTCGGCGAGCTGGAGGACGTCCGCGAGGCCGTCCTGGCCCTCGACCCCCGGGCCGGCGACGGCAACGGAGAGCCGCCGCCGAACCTCGGGCCACCACCGCCACGCCTGGACTGGCGCAAGGGCAGGCAATGACATGGTCAATGTCAACGTGACGAGCTGACGGTTGGCGGAATTTAACAAAGAACCGTCTGTGGGGGATTGAAATGCAGCCGAGTGTCTCGCTGAGCGGGCCCTGGTATCGAATTCAGTCGATCGCAGCACCCTCGCGAAGCTCGTCGGCGGAGTGGGATTTCGTCACCGTGCTTCCCGCGGTGCTGTCTGCGGCGCAGCGTGGCCGGCCGTTCGTCATCGGCTGGTTGTCCCGGGGCTCGGGGGCGCCGCTCGAACTCATCACGAACGCGGGCCCGCTGTCGCCGCCGCGCCAGCCGCGCAGGTCCACGGACCTGCCGGACGACCCGAGCGGGCCGCAGCCGCTGCTGTTCCCGGGCGGCGCGCGCGGGGTGCTGCTGAACGAGGAGTACCTGGCCGACCTGTCGGACCTGGTGTGGACGCCGTGCCCGGGGCGGCAGGCGCCGCCGCTGGGCAGCAAGGGGCGCGAGTTCGACCCCGACGAGCTGAAACGGCCCACGCTGTTCGAGTCGACGCTGGTGACGCTCATGTCGCGGCCGTTCGCGTGGCTGGTCGTCGCCGAGCCGACCGACCTGCTCGACGCCGAGGTGGCGCACCTGCGCACGCAGCTCAACGTGCTGCGGCAGTACGGCGACGCCTCCGAACGCTCCCGCTTCGACGCCGAGCGGGCCGAGCGGCGCATGCAGGAGCTGGACGCCTTCCGCGAGGCGGGCCTGTGGAACGTGCGCGTGCTGGCCGGCGGCGCGACGGCCGAGGAGCTGCGGCAGATCGCGCCCGTGCTCGTCGGGTCCGTCGAGATGAGCCAGCACCCGTACCGGCTGCGCAGCTCGCACGGCGCCGCGTACACGCTGACGGAGGCGCTGGCCATCACCATGCAGGATCCGGCCGACGGCGCCGCCGCCCCGTTCGCCGCGACCGCGGGGGCGCTGGCCGCGCTGGCCGGGCTGCCCCGGCGGGAGGTGCCCGGCGTGCGCGTGCTGGACTCGGGCTTCTTCGACGTGACCTCCGAGTCGGACGGCGGCGAGCTGGAGCTCGGCGAGATCCTCGACGGCCAGGACCGGGGGGTGGGCGCGTTCCGGGTGCCGCTGGCCACCCTGAACCGGCACGCGTTCGTCACGGGCGCGACCGGCTCGGGCAAGTCGCAGACCGTGCGGCACCTGCTGGAGCAGCTCAGCAGGGCCCGCATCCCGTGGCTGGCCATCGAGCCGGCCAAGTCCGAGTACGCCGCCATGGCCGGCCGCGTCGACGACCCCGTCACCGTGATCAACCCGTCGGCGCCCGACGGCGTGCCGTTCAGCGTCAACCCGCTCGAACCCGAGCCCGGCTACCCCGTCCAGGCGCACATCGACATGGTCAGGGCGCTGTTCATGGCCGCCTTCGACGCCGAGGAGCCGTTCCCGCAGATCATGTCGCTGGCGCTGCAACGCGTCTACGAGGCGACCGGCTGGGACGTCGTCACCGGCGGCGCCGTGCCCGGCTCGAACGTCCCGCCCAGCGTCCCCACCCTCGAACAGCTCCAGCGGCACGCCATGGACGTGATCAAGGAGATCGGCTACGGCCGCGAGGTGCAGGCCGACGTGGAGGGCTTCATCTCGCTGCGGCTGCGCTCGCTGCGCGTCGGCTCCGCCGGCCGCTTCTTCGAGGGCGGCCACCCCGCCGACATCGGCGGCCTGCTGGAGCGCCAGGTCGTGCTCGCCATCGAGGACGTCGCCAACGACGAGGACAAGGCGTTCCTCATGGGCACCCTGATCATCCGCATTGTCGAGCACCTGCGCATGCGGGCCAGGCGGGAGCGCTCCGGCGGGCTGCGCCACGTCATCGTCATCGAGGAGGCGCACCGGCTGCTGCGCGACCGCGGCACCGGCCGGGCCTCCACCCACGCCGTCGAGCTGCTGGCCGGGATGCTCGCCGAGATCAGGGCGTACGGGGAGGGCATCGTGGTGGCCGAGCAGATCCCCACCAAGCTCGTCTCCGACGTCGTCAAGAACACGGCGCTGAAGGTCGTGCACCGGCTGCCCGCCGAGGACGACCGGCAGCTCGTCGGCGCCGCCATGAACCTCAGCGACGAGCAGTCCCGCCACGTGGTCTCGCTGCAGCCGGGCTCGGCGGCGGTGTTCGCCGACGGCATGGACCGGCCGCTGCGGGTGCGCGTCCCGCTCGGGGAGTCCAGGGAGAAGGCGCTGCCGGGGCCGCCGCCGCCGATCCGCGGGCGCCGCTCGGCCGCCTGCGGCGCGCAGTGCCGTACGGGGCAGGCGTGCACGCTCGTGGAGCTGCGCGAGGCCGACGTGCTGGCCGGCGCGGCCGAATGGGCGTGGCTGCGCATCTGGTGCGACACGGTCGTGCTGGCCTTCGTCGGCAACCGGCCGCTGCCCGGCGTGCCGCGCGCCCTGTCGGCCGCCTGGGTCGAGCTGCCGGCGCGGCGCCGCGAGTGCCTGCTCGCCACCCTCGTCGAACGGGCGGTGCAGCGGCGCGCCTGGGCCCTGCGCACCTGGTTCGACCCGGCCCTGCTGACCGAGAAGGCCGCCGAGACCGCCACCCGGCTGCTGGCCGGCGCCGACAGCGGCGGCGAACGCCCCGGCGCCTCGTGGGTCATCCCGCAGGTGCGCTGGCTGCACGAGGTGGACCGGCTCTTCCCGTACGGGCAGCCGGCCCCGAACCTGCGCAGCCCCGCTCCGCCCATGGAGTACGCCCTGTTCCGCCAGCCCGGCGGCGGCCACGGCTCCGTAGAGCCCGAGCTGCTCGGCCACCGCGCCAAGGCCCTGCGCCACCACCCGCTGTCGATGGAGGTGGACCACAACAGGGCGCTGGCCTGGCGGGTCATCCTCGGCGACGACGAGCACGAGGGCGTGCAGCGTGACATCGTGACGGTCGCGATCGGCGTCGAGTCCTCGGCCAGGATCCGGCACGTGGGGCAGACGATGGGGGCGGGGTGGCTGGAGAGCGTGCTGTCGTGGCCGCGCCGCTTCGTGCTGCCGTTCGAGCACGGCGGCTCCCCGGAGATCGCCTTCACGGAACCGCCGGGCTCATGACCGCCGCCACCGCGTCTTGATCGCAAACGGGCGGGTTTTCGCGCGTGTCTCCAGACTTGGGGCCAACGCCGACTAGGATCCATGCACATGACCCAGCTTCCTCTGCGGGCCCAGCTCGCCAGTGCCCTGGGCCGCAGCGCCGCCACGCTGTCCAGGATGACCGGGCGTGGCGACGGCTCGGTGATCGGCGGACGGGTCGGCCTGCTGCTGGAGCCCGACCTCCTGCGCCAGCTCGCCCGCGACCGCAAGCTGGCCCTGGTCAGTGCGACCAACGGCAAGACCACCACCACCCGGCTCATCACTTCGGCGCTGCTGGAGCTCGGTGAGGTGGCCACCAACGCCTTCGGGGCCAACATGCCCGCCGGTCACGTCTCCGCGCTCTCCCAGCACAAGCGAGCCCCGTACGGCGTGCTGGAGGTGGATGAGAAATACCTGCCCGAGGTGCTCGCCACGACCGGCGCCGGCGTCGTCTGCCTGATGAACCTCAGCCGCGACCAGATGGACCGCGCCGCCGAGATCTGGCTGCTCGCCCAGAAGTGGCGCAAGGCCCTGTCCGGCAAGCCCACCCACGTCATCGCCAACTGCGACGACCCGCTCGTCACGTGGGGCGCCTCCACCGCCGCCAAGGTCACCTGGGTCTCGGGTGGCCAGCGGTGGAAGGAGGACTCGTGGTGCTGCCCCGAGTGCGGCGGCCCGCTCGACCGCAAGGACGCCGACTGGGCGTGCCGGGAGTGCACGTTCCACCGTCCGGAGCCGCAGTGGGTGGTCGACGGCGACGCGGCGATCGACCCGCGCGGGCAGCGCTGGCTGCTCGACATCCAGCTCCCCGGCCAGGCCAACCGCTCCAACGCGGTGATGGCGCTGGCGGTGGCCGAGACGTTCGGGGTGCCGGTCGAGCGGGCGCTGCCCCGGCTGCGCGAGGTGACCTCGGTGGCGGGCCGCTACACCACCGTCGAGCGCGACGGGCGGCACGCGCGGCTGCTGCTGGCGAAGAACCCGGCGGGCTGGCTGGAGGCGTTCGACGTCGCCGACCCGCAGTTGCCGATCATCCTGTCGGTCAACGCGCAGGGCCCCGACGGGCGTGACACGTCGTGGCTGTGGGACGTCGACTACCGCATCCTGCGCGGCCGTCCCGTGTTCGTCACCGGCGAGCGCCGGCTCGACCTCGCGCTGCGCCTCGACGTGGCCGACGTGCCCTTCACGTTGTGCGGCACGTTCATGGAGGCGCTGGCCATGCAGCCGCCGGGGCGGGTGGACGTCATCGCCAACTACACCGCCTTCCAGCAGATCCGATCGGAGTTCGGCCGTGCCGTCTGACAGCGCCCTTCGCATCGTCTGGATCTATCCCGACCTGATGAGCACGTACGGTGACCAGGGCAACGTGCTGGTCCTGGAGCAGCGGGCGCAGCGCCGGGGGATCGAGACGGAGACGATCCACGTCCGCTCGGCCGACCCCGTCCCCGAGACCGGCGACATCTACCTGATCGGCGGCGGCGAGGACCGCCCGCAGATCCTGGCCGCCCGGCGGCTGCGCAAGGACGGCGGCCTGCACCGCGCGATCGCGCGCGGCGCGTCGCTGCTGGCGGTGTGCGCCGGCTACCAGATCATGGGCACCACGTTCGGCGGCGAGGAGGGCCAGCCGGTCGAGGGCATCGGCCTGCTCGACATCTCCAGCTCCCGCGGCCCCGCCCGCGCGGTGGGCGAGCTGGTCGCCGAGGTGGACGCGGCACTCAACCTGCCCACGCTGACCGGCTTCGAGAACCACATGGGCATCACCCACCTCGGCCCCGGCGTCCGGCCGCTGTCGAAGACGGTCAAGGGCGTCGGCAACGGCGACGGCTTCGAGGGCTGCTACGCCGGGCACGTGGTGGGCACGTACCTGCACGGGCCGGCGCTGGCCCGCAACCCCGCGCTGGCGGACCTGCTGCTGTCGTGGCGGGTGGGAGACCTGCCGCCGCTCGACGACTCCCGCTACGAGGCGCTGCGCCAGGAGCGCCTGGCGACCGTCCTGCAAGACTGATCGACCGGGATCCGCCCCCGGCTGCTCTCGCGGCCGGGGGCGAGTTGCTGTGGTCGTTCCTCGGCTCGGTCGCGCTCTTCCCACGCCTGGCGGTGATCGCCGCGTTCAGAACGGTGTTCAGCGGGGTTTGACATGCAGCCGTTTGGCTGCCTATTTTGGAAAAGGCAGCCGAACGGCTGCATGTTGGGATGGCGAGACGATGGACGAAGTGTTCAAGGCGCTGGCGGACGCCAGCCGCCGCAGGCTGCTCGACAGCCTGAACGCGCGCAACGGCCAGACCCTGCGCGAGCTGTGCGCGGGGCTCGACATGGCCAGGCAGTCGGTCAGCAAGCACCTCGCCGTGCTGGAGGAGGCCAACCTGGTCACCACCGTGCGGCGCGGGCGGGAGAAACTGCACTACCTGAACGCCGTGCCGATCAACGCCATCGCCGAGCGCTGGATCAACAGGTACGACCGCCGGCGCGCCGACGCCCTGGCGGATCTCAAAACGGCTCTGGAGGACCACCCGATGGCCAACGACCCCGACTTCGTCTACACCACCTACATCCGCACCACCCCCGAACGCCTGTGGCAGGCGCTCACCGACCCCGCCTGGACCGAGCGCTACTGGGGGGTCAAGCTCGACTCCGACTGGGCCGTCGGATCACCCGTGACCTGGGAGTACCAGGGCGTCACGATGAAGGACCCCGAGCAGGTCGTGCTGGAGTCGGAGCCCGGCAGGCGCCTGGCCTACACCTGGCACACCTTCACGCCGGAGTTCGCCCGGGTCGCCGGGTTCAGCGCCGACCAGCTCGACTCCCTCATGAACGACCCGAGGTCCGCGGTCAGCTTCGACATCGAGCAGCAGGGGGAGCAGGTCAAGCTGACCGTCACGCACGGCGGCTTCGGGCCCGGCAGCGCCGTGCGCAAGGGCATCAGCGGCGGCTGGCCGCAGATCCTCTCCAGCCTCAAGACCCTGCTGGAAACGGGCCAGACCCTGCCTGCCGGTCAGTAGACCAGCGCCTGCACGCCCTCCGTCGTGACCTCCTCCACGAACGCCGGCGCCCCCGCGATGCGGACCCCCTCGATGAGGTCGTCCACGGTGATGTTGCGGCGGGCGGCGCACTGCGTGCAGAGCGTCACCCGGCCGGCCGCCAGCACGGCGTCGAGCAGGTCGGCCAGCGGAGCGGCGTGCGGCAGGGCGAACTCCTTCGCCCGCCCCGGGAGCGCGAACCACGACGACTCGCCGGTCAGCCACAGGGAAACGGATACACCGCTCGCGAGCGCGGCGGCCGCGACCGTGAACGCCTGGTTGCAGCGCTCGGGAGCGTCGGCTCCCGCGGTCACCTTGATCACCAGTGATCGTGCCATGTCCGCCACCCTAGCCCCGCACGAGCCCGTACGGGCGTGCCACGCCACTACGCTTGAGGACCATGGAAGAACCTGAGGTGCACCCCGACCTGGAGCCCATCGCGTTCCTGCTCGGGCGGTGGGAAGGCGCCGGCGTGGGCGGCTACCCGACGATCGAGAGCTTCAACTTCGGCCAGGAGATCGAGTTCGGCCACAACGGCAAACCGTTCCTGACCTACGTGAGCCGCACCTGGCTGCTCGACGAGGCCGGCAACCGCGTCAAACCGCTGGCCACCGAGTCCGGCTACTGGCGGCCCCAGCCCGACCGGCAGATCGAGGTCGTGCTGTCGCACCCCACCGGGATCGTCGAGATCTACATCGGCGAGGTCGTCTTCCACAAGATCGAGCTGCGCACGGACGTGGTCGCGCGCACCGCCTCCGCCAAGGAGTACACCGCCGGCCACCGCCTCTACGGCCTCGTCAACGGCAACCTCATGTGGGCCTACGAGATGGCCGCCGTCGGGCACCCCCTCACCGACCACATGTCGGCCGAGCTGAAGAAGGTGGCCTGACCCGATGAGCGGCGCCCCGTTCACCGCCGACGTCGTCGAGGCGATCAAGCGGCACATGAACGACGACCACGCCGACGACGGGCTGACCATCGTCCGCGCCCTCGGCGGCCGGCCCGACGCCCAGACGGCGCTCACCAGCGACGTCGACGCCGAAGCCATCACGTTCACGATCGACGGGGGCGAGCGGGTGCGCGTGCCCTGGGGCGAGACCCTCACCGAACGCGCCCAGGTGCGCAAGGCCGTCGTACGCCTCTACCGCGAGGCGTGCGCCAAGCTGGGCCTCCCGGCCCGCGGCGAGCACTGACCACATCATCCCGGAAATTGAAGAGGGCCCCAGGCAACACTCCGCCGATGCGGCGGGCCGGATGGACCATGGTCGGGATCGAACGTCCCGCCCTCCGGCTGCCAGGGGCCCCGGTGGTTGCCTCGTATTCGCGTCACGTCACGAGACAACAGTCCGCGACGTCAGCGGACAACCACCTCGCTAGCCCGACTATGACTAACCATTATTCGGACCACCTCCTTTCCGCGTACCCAAGAAGCTATGCGCTCCGCCGCGAAACGGGCAAGTGAATATCGTCCGGCCGTAGTATCGAAGGCATGACCGAGACGCAGTGGCATGAGGAACTCCGCGCCAAGGGCTACCGGGTCACCCCCCAGCGCCAGCTCGTGCTGGAGGCGGTCAAGGAGCTGGAGCACGCCACGCCCGAGGAGATCTGCGTCAAGGTCCGCCAGACCGCCCGCGGCGTCAACATCTCCACCGTCTACCGCACGCTGGAGCTGCTCGAAGAGCTCGGCATGGTCACCCACACCCACCTCGGCCACGGCGCCCCCACCTACCACCTGGCCGCCGAGGCCGACCACGTGCACCTGGTGTGCCGGGGGTGCGACGAGGTGTTCGAGGTGCGGCCCGAGCTGGCGGAGGGGCTGGTCAGGGGGCTGGACGAGGAGCTGGGCTTCGTCGCCGACGTCCACCACCTCACGGTCTTCGGCCGCTGCCGCAACTGCCGCTGACCCCCTCACCACCCCAGCCGGGTGCGACGGGCAATGGGCGTCGCCGGTACGGATAGCCTGGATGGCATGCGTAGCCCTCTGCTCGACCTCCCGGGCGCCGTACCGGCGGACGCCCCCGACTCCGACGTAGCCGCGCACTACGGCGACCTGTTCGCCGAGCAGCGCGCACTGGTCAAGGGAGAGGCGGTCGTCGACCGCAGCAACCGCGAGGTGATCCGCATCTCCGGCGCGGACCGCCTGAAATGGCTCAACGACCTCACCTCGCAAAAGCTCGACACGCTCAAACCGGGCGAGTGGACGCAGACGCTCGACCTCGACCTCCAGGGCCGCGTCCAGCACCACCTCACGCTCACCGACGACGGCGAGAGCGTCCTGGCCCACGTGGAGCCGGGCACCGCGCAGAGCCTGATCGACTACCTCGACCGCATGCGGTTCATGCTGCGGGTCGAGGTCTCGCGGGCCGACGACCTGGCCGTCCTGTCCACGGCCACCGAAGACTTCCTGGTGCCGCGAGCCGAGCTCGCCGACCACCTGGGCAAGCCGCTGGCGGGGCTGTGGGCGTACGAAGCGCTGCGCATCGAGGCGCACCGGCCCCGGCTCGGCTTCGAGACCGACCACAAGACGATCCCGCACGAGGTGGGCTGGATCGGCGCCGCCGTACACCTCAGCAAGGGCTGCTACCGCGGCCAGGAGACGGTGGCCCGCGTCCACAACCTGGGCCACCCGCCGCGGCGCCTGGTCTTCCTGCACCTGGACGGCAGCGTCGACACCCTGCCCGCGCACGGCGCGCCCGTGATCTTCGAAAGCCAGGAGGTGGGCGTCGTCGGCTCGGCCGCCCGCCACCACGAGCTGGGCCCCATCGCCCTGGCCGTCGTCAAACGCACGGTCCCGGTGGACGCACCCCTTTTGGCGGGCGGGGTAGCGGCCTCCCAGGAGGTCATCGTCCCCCCGGACGCCGGCCGCAACGTCACCATCGACCCCTCTCTCCGCCGCCGCATCCGCTAACCCCACCACCGCGCCCGGGCCCGCGCCCGCCCCTCGGCCCCTCGCGCCGGCCCGCCCGCGCAGGACTGCCCGCGCCGGCTCACATGCTGAGCCGCTTGGTGCGAACCGGCGCCGGGTCGGCGGGTCGGTGTGCGGTGGTGTCCGGCGCAACGTGCGCGGTGCCCAGGGTGGCGTGGTAGGCGGCCCTGGCCGGGCTTGCGTGGCACGTGTGGCGCGCCGCTTGCGCGTCGGGATCCGCGCCGGGGCGCTGGGCGTGTGCATGTCCGGCTGGTGCGCCCGGCGTGCGCCTCCGACTGGCGCCCGTGCTCGGGCCTGCGTGGCGGGCGCCTCGTGTGGACCGGCGCCGGGTCGGCGGGTCGGTGTGCGGTGGTGTCCGGCGCAACGTGCGCGGTGCCCAGGGTGGCGTGGTAGGCGGCCCTGGCCGGGCTTGCGTGGCACGTGTGGCGCGCCGCTTGCGCGTCGGGATCCGCGCCGGGGCGCTGGGCGTGTGCATGTCCGGCTGGTGCGCCCGGCGTGCGCCTCCGACTGGCGCCCGTGCTCGGGCCTGCGTGGCGGGCGCCTCGTGTGGACCGGCGCCGGGTCGGCGGGTCGGTGTGCGGTGGTGGGCGGCGCAACGTGCGCGGTGCCCAGGATGGGCGTGGGGAGCGGGGGCGGGGTCGTCACATGTCCACGACCAGGGTGATCGGGCCGTCGTTGACCAGTGAGACCTTCATGTCGGCCCCGAAGACGCCGGTCTCCACCCGGGCCCCCAGCGCCCGTAGTTCCGCCACCACCGCATCCACCAACGGTTCGGCCACAGGCCCTGGGGCGGCGGCTTGCCAGGTGGGGCGGCGGCCCTTGCGGGCGTCGCCGTACAGGGTGAACTGGCTGATGACCAGGAGCGGGGCCGACACGTCGGAGCAGGAATTCTCGCCGTGCAGGATGCGCAGGCCCCAGAGTTTGGCGGCGAGCTTGGCGGCTTCGGCGGGCGTGTCCGTGTGGGTGACGCCCACCAGGACGAGGAGGCCGGGCTCGGTGATGGCGCCGACCACGCGCCCGTCGACCTCGACCGAGGCTGAGCTGACTCTCTGTACGACTGCTCGCATGGCATCCCATTCTGGACCAGGACCGAACGCTTCATACACTCATGTCGAAAGGGGAAAGCGATATGTCGATGATTGTGGAAGTTGTCCGGTCCGGGTTCGTGGAGTCGACGCATCAGGCCCGCATGCTGACCCTGGACGCGGCCGGCCGCCCGGTCGAGACCAGGGGCGCGGTGCACGTGCCGGCCTCGCCACGGTCGTCGATGAAGCCGCTGCAACTGCTCGGCATGCTGCGCAGCGGCCTGCGGCTGGAGGGTGAGCTGCTGGCGCTGGCCTGTGCCTCGCACTCCGGCGAGCCCTTTCACGTGGACGGCGTCAGGAAGATCCTGGCGGGCGCGGGGCTGGACGAGTCGGCGTTGCTGTGCCCGGAGGATTATCCGTTCGATCGCGCGGTGACCGAGCGCGGGCGCGTCTACATGAACTGCTCGGGCAAGCACGCCGCCATGCTGGCCACCTGCGTGGCGAACGACTGGCCGCTGACCACCTACCTGGAGCCGGCGCATCCGCTGCAGCGGGCGATCCGAGAGACGGTGGAGGAGCTGACCGGCGAGCGGGTGGCCGCCTCCGGGGTGGACGGGTGCGGGGCGCCGCTGTTCTTCGTCTCGATGCTGGGGGTGACGAAGGCGTTCCGGGCGTTCCCGATGTCGTCGGAGGACTCGTACGAGCGCAAGATCTTCGACGCGATGCGCACCTACCCGGAGTGGACCTCCGGCACGGACCGGCCCGAGGCGAAGCTGATGCGGGCGTTGCCGGGGCTGATGCTGAAGGCGGGGGCGGAGGCGTTCGACGCGTTCGCGTTCGAGGACGGGCGCGCGGGCACCGTCAAGATCGAGGACGGCTCCCCGCGCGCCCGCGTGCCCGTCACCGTGGCGGCGCTGCGCTCGCTGGGCCTGGACGCGCCCGAGCTGGATGAGCTGGCCAGGGGTGTGGTGCTGGGCGGCGGCCGGCCGGTCGGTGAGCTGCGGGTCCGCTGAGGTGGCCCGGCTCGGGGTGCTTCAGGAAACGGGTGGCTGGTCGTCCGGGACGCGGTCGGCGAGGCGTTCGTAGCGTTGCCGGGCGGCCTGGGGGGTGCCGAGGCCGAGGCCGAAGGCGATGTCCTGCCAGGTCATGCCGCGGCCGCGGGCGAGCTGGAGCAGCGTGGCCTCGAGCGCGTCCAGCTCCCCTCGCACCAGCGGGACGAGGGTGAGGGCTGCGGTGATGTCGGCGTGGTCGACGGCCGCTTCGCCGTCGTCGAGCGGCGCGGCCCCGCTGAGGAGGAACGTCACGAGCCGGACGGCCTCGTGCGGCGCGAGCGCCGACGGGTGGATCTGGCGCCGGCGCTGCTCGTCGGTGGTCGCGTGCCGCTCGGCGATGCGGTGCAGGGACGCGTAGACGCGCTGCGCCCTGGCCTGCTCGGGCTGCGGGGGGTTGAAGAGGTCGGCGTCGGAAGGCATGTGGTCACGATGGTGCAGAAAGGGTTTGTTGTCAACAGGACGTGTTGAACAACTCGTTCAAAAGCTAGCTTGACGCCGGCGTCAAGGTTCTAGCGTGGCGGGCATGAGATTCGGCATCAGTTACAGCACGCCGCACTACGGGGTCGACCC
Source organism: Nonomuraea composti (assembly GCF_012034275.1). Lineage (NCBI taxonomy): Bacteria > Bacillati > Actinomycetota > Actinomycetes > Streptosporangiales > Streptosporangiaceae > Nonomuraea > Nonomuraea composti. The sequence goes on from NZ_JAATEP010000014.1 coordinate 149,025, forward strand.
CGATCACCTCGTGGCGTTCGCGCGGCTGGCCGAGGAGTGCGGGTTCGAGTCGCTGTACGTTCCCGAGCACGTCGTGCTCTACCGGGGCGCCCGGGTCGGCTCCTTCGAGCTGCCGCCGGCGCTGCCGTACGCCGACCCCCTCGACACCCTGACGTTCGTCGCCGCCCGCACGGAGCGGATCCTGCTCGGCACCGGCGTGCTGCTGCTGCCCTACCACCATCCCGTGACGCTGGCCAAGCGGCTGGCCACCATCGACGTGCTGTCCAGGGGCCGGATGCGGCTGCTCACCGTGGGTCTCGGCGCTCTGCCGGGAGAGGCGGCGGCGATGGGGGTCGACTTCGCGACCCGGGGGCGGCGGGCCGACGAGGCGATCGACGTGCTGCGGCTGCTCTGGGCCGGCGACGAGGACGGCGTGCGCTACGCGGGGGAGTTCTTCGAGCTGGAGGGCCTGGTCAGCTATCCGAAGCCGTACGAGAGCACGGGGCTGCCGATCCACGTCGGCGGGTCGAGCCGGGCGGCGGCGCGCCGGGCGGGCCTGCGCGGCGACGGCTTCTTCCCCGGCGGCCGGCTGCGGCCGGAGGAGGTGGCCGAGCTGTGGGAGCTGGCCCGCGCCACCGCCGCCGGGGCGGGCCGGGACCCGGACGCGCTGGAGTACACCCGCTTCGGGGCGATCGACATGCCGGCCGGGCGGGTCGAGGAGCTGGCCGCGCGCGGGGTGACGCGGCTGGTCGTCAGCCCCTCGTCCGTCGAGCCGGACGAGCAACGCGCGGAGGTGGAGGCGTTCGCGAAGCGGTTCTTCTAGAGGGAGCGGAACTGGCGGGTGGCGGAGATGGCGCCGGACGTCGTCGTGGTGAACGTGCGCATCGAGCCGGCGAACTTGGACAGGTCCCACTCGGCCGGCCCGTGGTACCAGTACAGGTTGTCGGCCTGGTGCCCGTTGCCCGTGACGGAGGCGACGACGCGCGACCAGTGCTCCACCCCGTCGAAGATCACGGCGTAGGGCAGGTAGCGGGAGAACAGCTCGACCCGGTGCTGCTCGGGCACGTCCCCCAGCTCGCCGGAGAACAGGTACTGGCGGAACCCCATGGTGTGCGCGAGCGCCGCCGACCCCTTGGCGGTCTTGGCCGGCATGTACTGGCCGCCGGCGGCCAGCGCGCCGCCCGCGATGACCACGGCCAGGCCGAGCAGCCCGTACGTGGTGAACCAGGCCAGCCCCACGGTGGCGAGCAGCCCCACGCCGACCAGCACGATGCCGATGGTGGTCCATCGGGTGCGCTCGGTGTCGGGGCGGCGGGCGAACCAGCCCTGCCGCACCACGTCCGCGTAGAGCGCGTCGCGCACCTTGCCGAGGTGGGCCGCGAACGAGCCGGACAGCTGCGACAGCAGCACGGCATCCCGCCCGTCGAAGATGGCCTGGTAGAGCGCCAGCTCGTACGGCAGGAGCGCGTTGACGGGCGCGTTCGGCAGCCGGACGAGCATCCAGTCGGGGGCGTCGTAGGTCTGCCTGGGCTGCTCGTCGATGCGCAGGTAGCCGCGCACGGCGAGGTCGACGATGGTGGCGGTGACGTCGATGACGTCGGCCTGTTCGTCGACCAGCGTGCCGATCTGGCCGGGCCGCACCCCGTCGGGCGGGCTGAAGTGCCCGTTCTGTACGGGATCGACCTTGCCGCTCTCGTGGCCGGCGACCCGGGCGTCGCGCCCGCGCGTCCAGTAGAGCAGGCCGACGCCGCCGAGCAGCAGCACGAGCAGCCCGGCGAGGGCGCCGCCGGTGACGGTGTCGAGGGTGAACGCGGCCGACAGGGAGAAGCGCTTGTCGAGGATGGGCTTGCCGCTGGTGGAGCCCTTCGGGTATCCGACGATGACGGTGAGGGCCTGGTCGGGGGCGATGTCCTCCTGCTCGAAGTCGGCCTGGGTGGCGGCGTGGTCCATGGAGGCGGAGGTGCAGCCGATGGCCGAGGTGAGCGCGCCGGCGAAGCAGGACAGGTTCTGGACCTGCCCGGGGCCGCTCACCTTGACCGTGGCCTTGGCGACCGGCTGGTTCCAGCCGTTCACGGCGAACCAGCGCAGCTCCTCGATGCCGCCCGACGGGGTCACGGCCCCCTTGACGTCGTACTCGACGGTGGGGCCCGTCACGGTGAGCACGTCGCCGGACAGGGTGCCGCCCTTGACGTTCGAGATCCGATAGAGGCGGTCGTTGCCGTCGTCGTAGCGCGTCCGCGTGATGAACGTGCGCTTGGCCTGACCCGACGCCCCGCTGATCTTCTCGACCACGTGCAGGGTGCCGTCCTTGCCGAGGGTCATCGTGACCTCGTCCGTCATCCCGGCCTCCGCTGCGAGGGCGGCGGGGGTCGCGGCCAACGTCAGAGCGGTGGCCGCCAGGGCGGCCATCGTGAGTCTGATACCCATGGCGGCAAATCGTATCGGTTCGTACCTGGTCAGGTGAGTGTGATGCTGTTCGCCGCACGCTGGATGCTCTCCGGCGAGGCGCCCTGGCCGGGGTTCTCGTGCGCGAGCGCCTGGTTGGCCTCGACGAACGGGCGCATGCGCCGCTCGTACCGCTCGAAGGCGCCCTCCGGCTCGGTGCCGAGCTCCTGCGCCAGCACGTACGCGCCGACCAGCGCCAGGCTCGTGCCCTGCCCGGACAGCGGCGAGGCGCAGTAGCCGGCGTCGCCCACCAGCGCGACCCGCCCCTTAGTCCAGTGCTCCATCTTCACCTGCGCCATGGCGTCGAAGTAGAAGTCGTCGGCCTTCCACATGGCCTCCAGCAGCCTGGGCGCCTGCCAGACCTCGGAGCAGTGCTCCTGGATGAGCCGCTTCTGCTGCTCGACGTCGCGGTGGTCGTAGTCGATCACGCCGGCCCTGAAGCCGAGGTTGACCCGCATCTCGGCCGGGTCGCGGTCGCTGAACAGCGCGCCGCCCGCCTCGCCCGCGTTGAACCAGGTCTGCCAGTGGTCGAGGCCGAGGAAGTTGTCGGCGGTGTAGATGGAGACGTAGGTGCCGAGGTGGTACAGGAACTGCCGCTCGGGGCCGAAGGCGAGCCTGCGCACGTTGGAGTGCAGGCCGTCGGCGCCGATGACGTAGTCGTAGCGCTCGCTCCACCCGCCCTCGAACGTGACGGCGCCGTCGTCGCCGAGCGTGGCGATCGAGTCGCCGTAGACGTAGCGGGCGTTCGTGGCTTCCATGAGGACGCGGTTGAGGTCGTCCCGCATGATCTCGATGTCGGGGCTGTCGAAGCGGCCGCCGCTGAGCGTGGCCTCCTCGCTGCGCATGATCTCGTTGCCGTCGCCGTCCACCATGCTCATGCCGCGCATGGTGGTGCGCAGCGCGCGGACTTGCTCCAGCACCCCCATGCGCTCGACCACGGTCAGCGCGGCGCCTCTGATGTCGATCGCCTGCCCGCCCTTGCGGGGCGCCGGCGCCCGCTCGACCACCGTGACGTCGAACCCGTGCCGGCCCAGCCAGTACGCCAGGACGGGGCCGCCGACGCTCGCGCCCGAGACCAGAACCTTCATGATGTCTCCCGTGTGTGTTGACGTTGTACGCAGAACTGAATGTACGTGGTACATACAGCAGGTGACAACGGTATAGTGGGAGAATCTGTACTAGTACAGGAGGACGCATGGACGCCCCGCCCCACGCCCGCATCGCCGCCGACATCAAGCAGCGCGTCGCCGACGGCCGGCTCCGCCCCGGCGAGCGGGTGCCCTCCACCCGGCAGCTCGCCCGCGACTGGAACGTCGCCCTGGCCACCGCCGCCAAGGCGCTGGCGCTGCTGGCCCGCGAGGGCGTCGTGGTGGCCGAGCCGCGCGTGGGCACGGTCGTGGCCGAGCGGCCCGGCACCCCGGCCAAACCCCGGCCAGGCGCGTCGCCCGAGCACGAGCTGACGCGGCGCCGCATCGTCCGCGCGGCCATCGAGATCGCCGACGCGGAGGGGCTGTCAGAGCTGACGATGCGCGCCGTCGCCGGGCGGCTCGGAGCGGCCACCATGTCCCTCTACCGGCACGTGGGCGGCAAGGACGACCTGGTCATGCTCATGGTGGACGCGGCGTTCGCCGAGTTCCCGCTGCCCGCCCGGCGCCCTGAAGGCTGGCGGGCGCGGCTGGAGGCGTCGGCGCGGGCGCAGTGGGCCGCCTACCGGGCGCACCCGTGGATGGCCGGGGCGACGCCGCTGACCCGGCCGGTGCCCTCGGAAGCCCTGCTCCAGCACTCCGAGCTCGCCCTGGAGGCGCTGCAGGAGACCGGGCTCGACGCCACGACCCGGATGTACGTGACGATCCTCATCTACAGCTTCGTCCAGGGCATCGCCGCTCACATCGAGCTGGAGCAGCGCGCCAGGGCGAGCACCGGCATCACCGACGAGGAGTGGCTGAGCGGGCAGGAGGAGTTCATGAGCCGCATCATGGCCACCAACCCCGCCTTCGCCCGGATGATCGGCGAGCTGGGCGGCGACTTCGACCTCGACCTCGACCGGCTCTTCACGTTCGGCCTGCAGTCGCTGCTCGACGGCCTGACCGGATTGATCGACGGCAGCTAGTCGGAGATCTGGACGCGGGGAACGTCCAGTCGGAGATCCGGACGCGCGGAGCGTCTAGTCGGAAATCTGGATGCGCAGGCGGCGGAAGCCGCGGCCCTTGCTCTCGATCTTGGCGACCTTGATCCGCCCGATCTGCTTGGTCGAGGCCACGTGCGTGCCGCCGTCGGCCTGCGTGTCGAGGCCCACGATGTCGACGATGCGCACGTCCTGGACGGTCTCCGGCACCAGGTTCGTGGCCGTGCGGATGATGTCGGGGATGGCGAACGCCTCCGAGCGCGGCAGCACCTTCACGTCGATGCGCCGGTCGGCCACGATCTCGGCGTTGCAGGCGTCCTCCACGGCCTCCTTGAAGCCGGGCGGCACCTCGGGCAGGTTGAAGTCCATGCGGGCGCTGAGCTCGTCCATGTTGCCGCCGGTGACCAGGCAGCCGTAGTCGCGGAAGACGACCCCGCACAGCACGTGCAGGCCCGAGTGCGTGCGCATGAGGGCCGAGCGCCGCGCGTCGGCCACCGCGCCCTCGACCACGGTGCCGACCGGCGGGATCGGGTCGCCCTCCGCCGGGATGAGGTACAGGTCGTCGCCCTTGCGCACGCCCACGATGCGCGTCTCCACGCCCTGCCAGAGCAGAACTCCGTGATCGGCCGGCTGGCCGCCCCCGCCTGGATAGAATGCCGACCTGCTCAGCACGATCCCCTCCGGCGTGGCGTCCAGGACGACGGCCTCGAAGTCGCGCAGGGTCTGGTCGGACAGCTCCAACCTTTGGGTACGTCCGTGGAGATCGGTGCTCATATCGGCAGCCTAGTGCCCTGAGGTGGTCATGCGTGGCCTGATGAGACGCGTCCTGGCGGTCGTCGCGGTGCTGGGGCTGCCCTCGTGCGCGTCCGCGGCGAAAGCGCCGCCGGCCGTCAGGGAGCGGGCTCCCGTGATGATGTTCGTGGGCGACAGCTTCACCGTCGGGTCGGGGCCGGTGCCGCCCTGGCGGTCGTACGCCACGCAGGCGGCCCGGCTGCTGGGCGGGCAGCCGATCATCGCGGGCGCGGCCGGCACGGGCTTCTGCAACGAGGGGCGGGCGGGCCGCACGTTCCAGCGCTCGTACGAGGAGGAGCTGGCCTGGCGCCCGGCCCCCGACCTGCTCGTCATCGCAGGCGGCCACAACGACCGGCGCTGGAGCCCCGAGCAGGTGCGCGGGGCGGCCGCGAGCCTGCTGGCCGAGGTGCGCGCGCACTGGCCGCGCACCAGGACGGTGGTGATCGGCCCGCTGTGGCTCAAGGAGCCGCCCAAGAAGGCGTACGCGGTGCGCGACGCCGTGGCGCAGGCGGCCAGGGCGGGGAAGGTGACCTTCCTCGACCCCATGCGCGTGAGCTGGCCCGAGGAGGCGATCCTGCCCGACGGCGTGCATCCGACGCTCGCCGGGCACCGGAGCCTGGCCACCTGGCTGGCGGCCCGGCTGGGCTGATCTACCAGGGGCCGTACGGGCCGTTGTTGCCGCGGCCGCCCATGCCCTTGACGGCGGGCTTGACGTCGACGATGTAGATCGTGGCCGCGATGACGGCCGCGATCGAGAACAGCCCGAAGTTGACGCCGAGGAACGCGCCGCCGCCGACCAGCATGAAAGCCTGGAGGTAGGTCAGCGCCCCACCGGCCGAGAACAGCGTGGCCAGGCCGAGGATCAGCAGCCACAGGTTCTTCTTCAGCTTGCCCGCCGCGACGAACGCGTTGGGCGGCACCCGCAGCGCGTGCACCAGCGCGTAGATCGACATGCCGAGGATGGCCACGGAGAGCACCACGAAGAGGAGGTTGAAAAGGCCGTTGATCATGCTCATGTCGTCGTCTCCGCCCAACACCGCTAGGGAATCGGCTTCAGCCTAATAGGCGCCCCCGACATGCGGGCACCCCTGAACGAAATGGCCCGCCTCCCGGCAGGGAGACGGGCCACCGGTGTGGGTCAGGCCTTGGCCTTGGGGGTGCGGGGCTTCTTGACCGGCTCGGCGACGGGCGGCTCGGCGGCCTCCGACACCTCTTCGAGCTCGAGGGCGGCGGTGCCGCTCGCCTGGCTGACGACCTTGCGGCCGCGCGTGGCGAAGTCCTCGTAGACCTCGGTGGCCTTGAGCGTGAGCTGGTCGGCGTACTCGCGAGCCTTCTCGGGCAGCTCGCGGGCGAAGCCCTCGGCCTTGTCGGCGTACTCGCGGGCCTTGACCGGCAGGTCCTTGGCGAGGTCGGAGCGGCGCGACTGCAGCTTCTGGAGCTGCTCGGGCAGCTCGCGCAGCTTCTCGACGGCGTAGTCGCCGACGCCGGCGACAGCGTAGAACGGCTTGGACTCGGTGAGCTTCTTGACCTCGGTGGCCAGCGTCATGGGTTAACCTTCCTTGGTTTCCTGGGTGACGTCTCCGTTGCGTGAGGTCGCCGCATAGGGCTCAAGAGCGGCGAGAAACTCCTCGGGCAGCGGCCCGTCGTCCGGATCGGAGTCATGCCGGGGGCGGGCATTCTGGGAGGTCTGCTCGTCCTCGGCGTGCTTCTCCTTGCGGAACGACTCGTAAATGTCGATCAGCACTTGGCGTTGCCGCTCGCTGAGATGCGCGTCGGCCCTGATCGCGGTGATCACGTCGCTGGGCGGCTCGCGGTCCTCGATGAGACCCGCCTGCACGTAGAGCGCCTGCGAGGAGATCCGCAGACCCTTGGCGATCTGGTTGAGGATCTCCGCGCTCGGCTTGCGCAGGCCGCGCTCGATCTGGCTCAGGTAGGGGTTGGAGACCCCTGCCGCCGCGGCGAGCTGGCGCAGCGAGATCTTCGCCTGCTGCCGCTGCTCGCGGATGTATTCACCGATCGAGCCGACTTTGGGTAGTGCCATACCTGTAGTCTGCCCCGCGGTGCTTGCAATTGCAAACGGGGCGGTTAACGCCAGCAAGCATCAGAGCTGGATAACCCACAGGAACGGGGCGGCGGTGACCAACGTCACAGAAAGCGCGATGAAGCCGTAGCGCACCGACGCGGCCAGCTCGGGAGCCGGCTTGATCAGGCGATCGACCCTGGCCATGACGTTCTGGACGTGCACGCCGAGCATGCCGTGCGGTGTCGGCATGGCCCCCGCGCTGCCGAACCGGAGCAGCGCCGTGGCCAGCCGCCGCGGCGAGCAGTAGCGCCGGGCCCGGTCGTCGGCCGCCATCTCGACCAGCAGCTCGACCTGCGCCTGCGCGTCGGCCACCACCTTCGACCACGGCAGCGCCCGGCGCAGCGCGGCGAACGGCAGCAGCACCAGGTCGTGGCGCTCGCGTACGTGGGCGGCCTCGTGTGCGAGGACGGCGGTCAGCTCGTCCTCCGACAGCAGCTTGAGCGCGCCCTCGCTGACCACGACCTGCGAGCGCAGGCCCGGCACGCAGTAGGCGGCGGCGCTGGGATGCGCCAGCACGCGCACGCCGGGCACGCCCGGGTCGTCGTGGGAGATCAGCGCGAGCAGCATGCGGTGCCTGCGGCGGGCGCGCAACGCCTGCACCCCCGCGGTGAGCAGCACCGCGATCAGCACGGCCAGCGCGGTCAGCCCCGCGATCAGGGCCAGCACGTGCAGCGGGTCCCACGCCTGCGCGGGCGTCTCGCCGTGCGCGAACGCGATCAGACCGGGCAGCACCCCCGCGTCGTACGGCTGCACGGCGAAGGCGAGCATCGCGCCCGTGGTGGCCAGCCCCCAGCACACGCCGAGGGACTGCCAGAGAATGATGGCCAGCCGGGGGGCCCGTGAGGTCCACCGGGCCGTCGTGAAACGCCAGGAGCCAACCGCGCACGCCGTGGCGAGCGCTGCCAGCGCCGCTGCCGTGATCACTCTTCCTCCAGCTCCGTAAGGGCTCTGCGCAGGATCTCCGCCTCCGTGCCCGACACGGCCTGGGCGAAGCGGGTCAGGGCGGCGGAGCGGTCGCCCGTCAGGTCCAACGCCTCCAGCATAAGCTCCGCGATGTACGCGTCGCGGCTTTCCGCCGGTTGGTACCGCCATGCGCGCCCGTCGCGGGTGCGCTCGAGGAAGCCCTTGCGGGTGAGGCGGTCGAGAACGGTCATGACCGTGGTGGGGGCCAGGTCGCGGTCGGCAATCAGCCTGCCGACCTCGCGGGCGGTCAGCGCGTTGCTCTCCGCCCAGAGGATGTCCATGATGCTGCGTTCAAGCTCGCCGAGACCCTTCACGTCCTTCAGGGTAGCTCTACAACGCGTCGAGCTGGCAAACGGGGCGGGCGATCGCGACGTGTCACCGCGGGGTCGCTGTCCGATTTGTAGGGATGGGAGTTTTTTATGGAGTTTTATGCGGTCGGGTAAAGCGGCAATGTGATGGCCTTGTATGGAGGCGGCGCTTTCGGGCGTTTCTTGAGTGCTTCTTGAAGTCGTTGCAGACTCGTGTCGGTTGTCCGTCTATGCCGCTGTTTGTGAGCATGGCCAGTATGAGGATCAATGCGTTGACACGTGCTCTTGTGCTGTCGGCGGGAATTACCGGAATTCATTGTGCCCTGCCGGCTTCCGCTTGTGATGCGGCGGTGCTAATGGCCGGAGCGGTGTCTTCCGGGCGAACGACCCGGGGATTTCTTGACGCGCCTTTCCGCGCTCGGGCGGTGCATCCCGTGCCGGAGGGTGGATTGCGGGGGACCGTCCGGTTGCTGACGCCGCACGTGGATCCGGTTCCTGACTCCGGTACGCCGGTGGCCGCCGCCGATCAGCCGGCGCAGGGGGACGAGACCGGGCATCCGCATCCCCATCCGCCGCATCCGGGCAAGCCCGGGCCGAGAGGCGCGCGCGGGCCCGCGGGGCCTCCCGGAAAGCCGGGGCCGGCCGGGAAGCCGGGCCCGCCCGGGAAAATGGGCCCACCCGGAAAGATGGGACCTCCTGGAAAAATCGGGCCCATAGGGAAGCCCGGCCCGCCCGGGAAGATGGGGCCGCCCGGAAAGACCGGCGCACCCGGAAGGCCCGGCTTGCCGGGAAAGCCGGGAGCGCCGGGCAAGGTAGGGCCGCAGGGGCCACGAGGTTATCCGGGCCCGGCCGGAGAGGCGGGCCCTCCTGGAAGGCCGGGTGACCCCGGGCGCGAGGGCGAGCGCGGCCCGCGCGGCGAGCCGGGCCCGCCGGGACGCAAGGGCGATCCCGGTGCCACGGGCCCCAAGGGGGACCCGGGACGGACGGGCCGGCCGGGCGATCCAGGCCCGCCCGGCCCGGCGGGACCCAAAGGCGACCCCGGCCCAGTCGGGGCGACGGGCCCGAAGGGTGATCCTGGGGCGCGCGGCTGGAAGGGCGATCCGGGGCCGCCCGGCCCTGCGGGGCCCAAGGGCGATCCCGGCCCGCCCGGATGGAAGGGCGACCCGGGCCCGCCCGGCGTGCCGGGCCCGAAGGGTGATCCAGGGCCGGCCGGCCCGAAGGGCGATCCGGGCCCGCGCGGCGCGGTGGGGCCGAAGGGCGACCCGGGGCCGCCCGGCGGCATCGGCCTGAAAGGCGATCCGGGCCCGCCCGGACCCGCCGGGCCGAAGGGGGACCCGGGACCTCCTGGGCTGAAGGGGGACCCGGGCGCGGCGGGCGCGCCGGGCCCGAAGGGCGACCCAGGGCCACCCGGAGCCACCGGCCCGCAGGGGCCTCCCGGCCGTGACGGCGCTCAAGGGCTCCAGGGCGTGCCCGGAGTGCAGGGCCCTCCGGGGCCGCAGGGCATCCCCGGCCGCAACGGGGCCACCGGCGAGCGGGGGCCGACCGGTCCCAGAGGCGTCGCGGGCCCGGCCGGACCCGTGGGCAGGACGGGACCGACAGGACGGACGGGGGCGACGGGCGCGCGAGGGCCTGCGGGCCCGATCGGGAGAACCGGGCCCGCGGGTCCGGTGGGAAGGACGGGTGCCGTAGGCCCCCGAGGAGCGACCGGTCCACAAGGCCCGAAGGGGGACACAGGATCGGCGGGACCCATCGGAATCAGAGGACCGGCGGGCCCCAGAGGCCCGGCAGGTCCGGCGGGACCGGTGGGGCGTACCGGGCTCACCGGCAAGGCGGGGCCCAGGGGCCCGGCGGGCCCGGCAGGCCCTATAGGGCCGGCAGGGAAGATGGGAGCGACCGGGAAGGCGGGGCCCAAGGGCCCGGCGGGTCCGGCAGGCCCGGTGGGACCGACAGGAAAAACGGGACCCACGGGCCCCATCGGCAAGACCGGCCCGAAGGGTGACCGGGGGCCGGTCGGCCCGCAAGGGCCCGCGCCCACGCTGAAGCTCGTGGCCAAGCGCGGATCGGAGGTCTACGTGCACGCGCACCACTCCGTCCGCGTCACGGGCGGGTCCTGCCCGGCGGGCAGCGTCCCGATCTCCGGCGGCTACGACTGGCACGGAACGCACGTGAACGCCTCGATCGTGGAGAGCCTGGCCGCCGGGAACAAGTGGCAGATGATGTTCAGCAACCACAGCGGCAAGGGCGACGACGTCTCCGTCATCACCCAGTGCCTGACGGGTAAATGACGTCACGGCCTGGCAACCTGGCAGGGTGAAGCTCACGCTCGTCCAAGGAGACATCACCCGGCAGCGGGCCGACGCCATCGTCAACGCCGCCAACTCCTCCCTCATGGGAGGCGGCGGCGTCGACGGCGCCATCCACCGCCGGGGCGGCCCCGAGATCCTGGAGGAATGCAGGAAGCTGCGCGCCGGCCAGTACGGCAAGGGCCTGCCGACCGGCCGGGCCGTGGCCACGACGGCCGGCCGGCTGCCCGCCCGGTGGGTCATCCACACGGTCGGCCCCGTCCACTCCAGGTCGGAGGACCGCTCGGCGCTGCTGGCCTCCTGCTACACCGAGTCGCTGCGGGTGGCCGACACGCTGGGCGCCGCCTCGGTGGCGTTCCCCGCGATCTCGACCGGCATCTACGGCTGGCCGATGGACGACGCCGCCCGGATCGCCCTGGAGGCGGTCAGGCAGGCCGACACGGCCGTGACCGAGGTGCGGTTCGTGCTGTTCGACGCGGCCGCGTACGCCACGTTCGAGGCGCGCCTCTGACCGCTTGGGCGCGCCTCGAACCGGGTCAGGTCAGGGCGCCCAGGGCGGCGCGACGGCCCAGGTGACGTCCTGGTCGTAGCTGGCGGCGGCGTCGAAGGCGTGCGCGCCGCCCGGCACCGCGATGTGGACGGCCTCGGCGTAGTGCCTGACGGCGTGACCGGCGATGTTGTACGACGCCAGCGTCACCCCGATGCCCCCGGCCCTGGGCGGCTGGGCGCAGAACGTGGCGTCCTGGTCGAACAGGGCCGTGCCGTCGCGGGCGTCCTTGCGTACCCGGAAGTCGGCGTGCCGCAGGTAGTGGCCGGGGAAGTTGCGTGACTCGAAGGAGTAGCAGCTGCCCTCCGCCAGCCCGCGCCGCACGTAGAAGGTGGCGTCCTCCTTGAGGAGCTGCGCGCTCGCGGCGGTCACCACGTCCGTGCGGGCCAGGCCGTCCTGGTGGCGCAGGTAGCGGTCGGTGTAGCCGGGCGTGGTCACCCGCAGCGACTGCGCCGCCCCCACGGTCAGGTCGGCGCCGCTGCGCCACCACGGCGTGTCAGGAAGCCAGGTGACGTCGGCGGCGAACGACGTGGCGGTGTCCCAGGCGTTGGGGCCGCCGCTGCGCGCGATGTAGACGGCGTCGTTGTAGTGCCGCAGGTAGGCGCCGGGCTGGTTGAGGGCCTCCAGGGACACGCCGGTGCCGGCCTGCGGCGCGCGGGCGCAGAACGTGGCGTCCTGGTCGAACAGGGCCGTGCCGTCGCGGGCGTCCTTGCGCACCCGGGAATCGGCGTGCCGCAGGTAGTGGCCGGGGAAGTTGCGCGACTCGAAGGAGAAGCACGTGGCGTTCGCCAGGCCCTGGCGCACCCGGAACGTGGCGTCCAGCTTCAGCGTGTCCGCGCTGCCCGCGGTGACGACGTCGGTGCGGGCCAGGCCGTCCTGGTGGCGCAGGAAGCGGCCGGTGTGGCCGGGGGTGGTGACGCGCAGCGAGACGAGGCCGCCCGCCGTCAGGCCGGTCGCGGACCTGATCACCGAGAGGTTGACCGCGCGGACGCGGCCGGCGTCGACCTTCAGCACCCGGCGGTCGTACGTCCATAGGCCGTTGACCTCGTTCTCCACGTCGGTCGGCTGGGTGTAGATCGCGGCGGACAGGCCGTTGTCCACGATGAGCGACTTGAGCTGCTCGTTGATGGAGACGTAGCGGTCGGTCAGCGCGGTCGCGTTCGCGGTCATCTCGTACGCGAAGCCGGTGCCGGGCCACTGGTGACCGGGGCTGAGCAGGCCGAGCCCGCCGAACTCGCCGAGCACCGCCACCCTGCTCGCGCTGGGCCGCTGCGGCGTGCCGGGGCCGACGTAGATGTGGTCGTCCACGACGTCGCCGTTGCCGCCGTCGAAGCCGCAGCAGTTGGAACCGGAGTTGTTGTTGACCAGGCGGCTCGGGTCCCAGCTCTTGACCAGGTCGGCGATGCGGGCGGGGTCGTACTCGCCCCAGCCCTCGTTGAACGGCACCCACTGCACGATCGAGGTGAACCCGCGCAGGTGGTCCACCACGCGGCGCAGCTCGCTCTCGAAAGTGGCGCGGTCGGAGGTGGACGGGGTGACGCCGGTGCGCATCGACGGCATGTCCTGCCAGACCATGAGGCCGAGCCGGTCGGCCCAGTAGTACCAGCGGGCCGGCTCGACCTTGACGTGCTTGCGCACCGTGTTGAAGCCGAGCGCCTTCTGCTGCTCCAGGTCGAAGCGCAGGGCCGCGTCCGTGGGGGCGGTGGAGATGCCGTCGGGCCAGTAGCCCTGGTCGAGGGTGCCGAGCTGGAAGACGAACCGGCCGTTCAGCGTGGGGCGCAGCACGCCGCCGACCGTCGCCTTGCCCACCGACCTCATGCCGAAGTAGCCGGTCACGACGTCGCCGCCGCCGGTGCCGGTCAGCGTGACGCGCAGGTCGTACAGGAAGGGGTCGTCGGGGGTCCACAGGCGGGCGTTCGGCACCGGGACCCGCAGGTGGGCGCCGATCGCGCCGGTGGCGGTGCCGACCACGTTCCCGCCGGTCATGACCTCGGCCCGCACCTGCTGCCCCGAGGCGCCGGACGCCTGCACGACCAGGTCGAGCTGCCCCGCCGCGACGTCGGGGGTGGTGTCGAGGCGGGTGATGCTCGCGGCGTTGACCGGCTCCATCCAGACGGTCTGCCAGATGCCGGAGTGCGCGGTGTAGAAGATGCCGCCGGGGGAGCGGCGCTGCTTGCCGACGGGGGCGCCGGCCGCGTCCACGGGGGCGTACACGCCGACGATGAGCTCGTTCGAGCCGCCGCGCAGGGCCGGGGTGATGTCGAGGCTGAACGGGTCGTAGCCGCCGGTGTGGGTGCCGACCGCGGTGCCGTTCACCCACACCCGGGTCTCCCAGCTGACCGCGCCGAAGTTGAGCCGCACGCGCCGGCCCGACCAGCCGGCGGGCACGGTGAACGTCCTGCGGTACCACATGCGGTCCTCGTGCCGCTGGATCCGCGAAAGTCCAGATTCGATCGGGTACGGGACCAGCACCTGCTCGGCGAGGTTCTGCCCCGTCGGGGGCGTGGTGAGGGAGCCGGTCAGGGCGAACTGCCACAGGCCGTTGAGGCTCTGCCAGTCCGGACGGACGAGCTGGGGCCTGGGGTACTCCGGCAGCGCGTTGTCCGGCGTGACCTCGGCGGTCCACGGGGTGGTGAGCGGGGGCGCGGCCAGCGCCTCCTGGACGGGTAAGGCGACGACTGCTCCTGAGAGGACCAGGACCGCGGCGAGGCGGCGGGTCCAGCCTGAGAATCTGCTCATCTCGGCTCCTTGACGAGGACCGTGCCCGACTTCCCCCGACAGGTTGCGACCGAACTTGAACGAGTCGGATCGCACTGTGACCATATAACGGAGATCGATTGAGCGAAATAGACCACTTATTGAGGAGCTACGGCTGCCCACGGGAGGGTGAGCTCGCCGAGCCGCCACCGTGCCGGGCCGCCCAGCGGCGGATGCGCCGGGATCGGCCAGGTCCTGGCCAGCACGCCGATCGCGGCCAGCCACCGCTGCCGCCGCCCATGCGCCCCATAAGGAGCGCTGACCGCCCAGGCGCGGTCGAAGTCGCTCAGGAACGCATGAATCCGCTCACCCGGCACGTTCCGGTGGATGAGGGTTTTCGGCAGCCGGTCCGCCAGATCGGAAGGCCGCTCGAAAGCCTCGAACCGGGCGGAGAACGTGATGGTCCGCGGCCCCTCGCGGGTGAGCCCCACCCAGACCGCCCGCCGCCCGTTCTCCGAGCAGGTGCCCTCCACCAGCACGCCGTGCGGGGCCAGCCGGCCCGCCAGCGCCTCCCAGTAGCGCCACGCCTCGTCCTCGCCGTACTGACGCAGCACGTTGAAGGCCCGCACCAGCGCCGGCGGGCGCGGGACCGGCAGCTCGAAGCCGCCGAGCCGGAAGCTCAGCCCCTCCCGCTCGTACGGCTTGGCCAGCGCCACCCTGGCCGGATCGATCTCGATGCCCACGACCTCCACCCGCGGCGACACCCGGCGCAACCGGGTGAACAGCTCCAGCGTCGTCGTGTGCGAGGCGCCGTAGCCGAGGTCCACCACCAGCGGCCGGGCCTCGCCGCGCAGCAGCGGGCCGTGCACGGCGGCGATCCAGCGGTCGCAGCGCCGCAGCCGGTTGTGGCCGGTCGTGCCCCGGGTGATCGACCCGACCGGTCTAGCCACTGACGCGGTGCACCTTGTGCTGCGCGGCCTGGGCACGGGGGCGGATGACCATGCGGTCGATGTTCACGTGGGCGGGGCGCGTCACGGCCCAGGCGATCGCGTCGGCGACGTCGTCGGCCGTCAGCGGGCCCGGCACGCCCTCGTACACGCGGGCCGCCGCCTCCTCGTCGCCCCGGAACCGGGTGACCGCGAACCCCTCCGTCTGCACCATCCCCGGCGCGATCTCCACGATCCGCACCGGCTGCCCCACCAGCTCAAGGCGCAGGGTCTCGGCCATGGTGCGCTGGGCGTGCTTGGCCGCGACGTAGCCGCCCCCGCCCTCGTACGCGCCGTGGCCGGCCGTCGAGGTCAGCATCACCAGCACGCCGTCGCCCGACTCGACGAGTTTGGGGATCAACGCCTGGGTCATGCGTAGGGAGCCGAGCACGTTCACGTCGTACATCCGCTGCCAGTCGTCCAGCCGCGCATCGGCCACCTGCTCCAGGCCCAGCGCGCCGCCGGCGTTGTTGACCAGCACGTCACAACGCTCAAGGCCGGCGGCCAGGGCGTCCACCGACTCCTGAGAGGTCACATCCAGCGTCACCGGCGTGATCGAGGGCACCTCCGCGGCCAGCTTGCCCAGCCGGTCGCGGCGCCGGGCGCCCGCGACGACGTCGTATCCCTCGGCGGCGAGGCGCCGCGCGGTCGCCTCTCCGATCCCGCTGCTCGCACCGGTCACCACAGCCGTCTTCCGCATGCTCCACATCCTAGGAGGTGCGCTCTCGTACCCCTGGTTGTGACCTTCTGTCGGGAATGTCGAAAAAATCGGGATAGTTGTATTCCGTCTGGAGGTGGTGTCGAGTGAGGCACTTCGAGGTCTTCTTGGGAGTTCTCTCCGGAGCTCTCTCCGGGGCCCTCTCCGGGGCCCTCTTCGGGGTTCTCTTCGGGGGTGAAGCCGGGTGAGGCGACGACGGGTCAGCCGGGTCGCGACCATCAGCATGCACACGTCACCGCTGGACCAGCCCGGGACGGGCGACGCCGGCGGCATGAACGTGTACATCGTCGAGTCCGCCAAACGCCTGGCCCAGCTCGGGGTGGAGGTGGAGATCTTCACCCGGGCCACCGCCCGCGACCTGCCACCCGTGGCCGAGCTCGCCCCCGGCGTCCTCGTCCGCCACCTCACCGCCGGGCCGTACGAGGAGATGGACCGCGCCGACCTGCCCGCCCAGCTGTGCGCGTTCCTCTCGGAGGTCCTGCGCACCGAGGCCATGTACGACCCCGGCCGCTACGACGTCATCCACTCCCACTACTGGCTGTCGGGCCAGGTCGGCTGGCTGGCCAAGGAACGCTGGGGCGTCCCCCTCGTCCACACCATGCACACCATGGCCAAGGTCAAGAACCTCCTCCTCGCCCAGGGCGACAAGCCGGAGCCCCAGGCGCGCGTGGTCGGCGAGCAGCAGGTCGTCGACATCGCCGACCGCCTCGTCGCCAACACCGCCGACGAGGCCCGCGAGCTCATCGACCTCTACGGCGCCCCCGAGCAACGCGTCGCCGTCGTCAACCCCGGCGTCAACCTCACCCTCTTCCAGCCCGCCTCTCAAGGCGCCGCCCGCCACCGGCTCGGCCTGCCACAGGACGCCCACGTCCTGCTGTTCGTCGGCCGCATCCAGCCGCTCAAAGCCCCCGACGTGCTGCTCCGCGCCGCCTCCAGGATGCTCATCGACGACCCCTCGCTGCGCTCCCGCCTCGTCGTCGCCTGCGTCGGCGGCCCCTCCGGCAACGGCCTGGCCCGCCCCTCCCTGCTCACCGACCTCGCCGCCGAGCTCGGCATCCCCGACGTCGTCCGCCTCGTACCGCCCGCCCCCCAGGAAGAGCTGGCCGACTGGTACCGGGCCGCGGACGTCACCGTCGTCCCCTCCTACAGCGAGTCGTTCGGCCTCGTCGCCCTCGAATCACAGGCGTGCGGCACCCCCGTCGCCGCAGCCGCCGTCGGCGGGCTGCGCACCGCCGTCCGCGACGGCGTCTCCGGCCTGCTCGTCAACGGCCACGATCCCGCCCAATGGGCCCAGGTGCTGCGCCGCTTCATCACCGAGCCCCGCTGGCGCGACCAGCTCTCCCAGGGCGCCCGCGCCCACGCCACCGCCTTCGGCTGGCAGGCCACCGCCTCCCAACTCATCCAGGTGTACGCCGGCGCCCTCGCCCACCTCCACCAGGTGCCCGTGGCCGTCTCCTGACTCGTGGCCCGGTCTCCTATTGTGGTCGGCATGCGCGATGTCGTCGAAGCCGCGCTCAAGGCCGCGGACGTCTCCTACGACGAGCCGCGGCCCGGAGCGTTCCTCGCCAAACTGCCCGGACAGCACAAGCTCGCCACCATGACCTGGCTCATCGTGGGCGAGCGTGTGCTGCACGTCGAAGCCTTCTTCTGCCGCCAGCCCGACGAGAACCACACCGAGTTCTACCGCTGGCTCCTCGGCAAGAACGGCTCCATGTACGGAGTGTCCTTCTCCCTCGATCCCGTCGGCGATGTCTACCTCGTGGGACGCATGCCGCTGACCGCCGTGACCGAGGAGGAGATCGACCGGCTGCTGGGGTGCGTGCTCACGTACTCGGACGAATGGTTCGACCGGGCGCTGGAGCTGGGCTTCGCCTCGTCGATACGGCGGGAATGGGCCTGGCGGGCCAAGCGGGGGGAATCCCTTGCGAACCTCCAGGCGTTCGCCCGCTTCGCCGACCCGGACGCCTCCTGACGTTCAGGCCGGTCGTTTTCGACGCCTCGTCCCCTTTACCTCGACCGACGCCCTCGGAGCTCTTCCACTCCCGCACCCCGACGCCCTCGCGGTCTCCTCCTTCCGCAGCCGCGATGTTTGCCTGCCCCGAACCCTCGCGATGTTCCCCCTCCGCCCCTCATGTCCCCGTTAGCCCTTTACCGCGTGCCTTTCATGCCTCCACATGGCGCGAAGAAATCGCGTCCGCATGCCCTGTAGCACGGAAGAGGGAAGAAGGCGCGACGGACGGCTGCACTCAGCCGGGGCCGGAACCCCGACAGCCCCACACCGGCTTCCTCACCAATACCGGCCACCCACCCTCAGGGTCGAGGCCCGCACCCCCGCGGTTGCGTCCAAACCATAGGATTGGCCCCATGGCGACTTTGGTGCTGCTAAGGCACGGCGAGAGTGACTGGAACGCGAAGGGCCTGTTCACCGGCTGGGTGGACGTGAGCCTCTCGGCCAAGGGCGAGGACGAGGCCCGCCGCGGCGGCAAGCTCCTCCAGGAAGCCGGGCTGCGCCCGGACGTCGTCCACACCAGCCTCCTCACCAGGGCCATCCAGACGGCCCAGCTGGCGTTGGCGGAAGCGGACCTGCTCTGGCTCCCGGTGAAGCGCAGCTGGCGGCTCAACGAGCGCCACTACGGCGCCCTCCAGGGCAAGAACAAGGCCCAGACCAGGGAGGAGTTCGGCGACGAGCAGTTCATGCTGTGGCGGCGCTCCTACGACGTCCCGCCGCCCCCCATCGCCGACGACGACGAATACTCCCAGGCCGGCGACCCTCGCTACGCCCTCCTCCCGCCGGAGCTCATGCCCCGCACGGAATGCCTGAAGGACGTGGTGGAGCGCATGCTCCCGTACTGGTACGACGAGATCGTCCCCGACCTCGCGGCCGGCCGCACCGTCCTCGTCGCCGCCCACGGCAACTCCCTGCGCGCCCTGGTCAAGCACCTCGACGGCATCAGCGACGACGACATCGCCGGCCTCAACATCCCGACCGGCATCCCCCTCCTGTACGACCTCGACACCGACTACCGCCCTACGGTCCGCGGCGGCAAGTACCTGGACCCGGAGGCCGCCAAGGCCGCCATCGAAGCCGTAGCCAACCAGGGCCGCTAACAACACCCGACTGCTCGGTCTTCACTGGGGGCGCTCCGCGCGCGGGGCTTCAGCCAGCGCTGTGGGGGGCACGGCCCCCCAC
Source organism: Nonomuraea composti (assembly GCF_012034275.1). NCBI lineage: Bacteria > Bacillati > Actinomycetota > Actinomycetes > Streptosporangiales > Streptosporangiaceae > Nonomuraea > Nonomuraea composti. The sequence goes on from NZ_JAATEP010000014.1 coordinate 168,161, forward strand.
ACCCCCAGCTCCAACTGCTCGGTCTTCACGGGGGACGCTGCACGCGCAGGGCTTCAGGCAGCGCTCTGTGGGGGCCCGCCCCCATACCTCCAGCGAGGGTCCTGCCGGCCCCTCGCGCTCCCCGGCCCTCGACCACCCGCAAGAGCCAGTCCTGAGCGCGAGCCCGACCCAGCCCCCAAACCCGATGGGGCATATGGCTCCACCAGAACTGGACCCACCTCTCCTGCTATGAGCGCGCGCCCGATCTCGTGATGCGTGAGAACACGTCGGCGGGACCGGAAGCGGCCCGCCCATCCTGCTCTTGCAAACAGTCGGTGCCTTCCCAATGTCCCTCTGAGATCGTCTCCCCGGCTCAGACGTGCTCCATCACGATCACCCCACTCGTATCAGGATCAAGCGCAGTGAAGACGTGCGCCGCATCACCCGGATAAGCCAGATAATCCCCGGGCCCCAACTCCACCGGCTCGTCCACCGGCCCCGCCAGCGCCCGCCCCGCCCCGATCACAAGATGTTCGACGGTGCCCGGCATGTGCGGCTCTGAGCACCGCGACTCGCCCGGCTGCGCCTCGATCCTGTAGAGATCGCGCCGCGCCCCCGGTGGGCTGGAGGCGAGCAGGGTGGCGGTGTAGTGGGCCTGGCCGGAATGGGCGGCCGGCCCCTCGCCGGCGCGGATCAGCCGGACCGCCGGCCGCGGCGGATCCACCAGCCGGCTGAACGGCACGCCCAACGTGACTCCCAGCGCCCATAGCGTCTCCAGGCTCGGGTTTCCGGTGCCCGCTTCGAGCTGGGACAGCGTGGACTTGGCCAATCCCGAGCGTTTCGCCAGCTCGCTCAGCGACATCCCGGCCCGCTCGCGTTCACGCCTGATCGCCGCCGCCATCCGGTCGAAGGGAGGTCTGTTCTCGGCCACTGTTCGCTCCGCACTGCCACTTGTTCGATTTGACGAACACCCGTTCATCGTTCATCTTAGCGGTCAAGCGTACCGACATACCGAACGGGGGAGGGGTGCATGCGTGACCCGGAACGACAGGCTCGCCCGCCTGACGCCAGCGACCACGACACCTCCGAGCACGGCCGGCCCGCCACCCTGCCTGCCCATGACCAGCCGGCCGCCCTACCGGCCTCTGACCAGCCGGCCGCCCTGCCGACGCATGACCAGTCGGCGGCCCGGCCTACACATGGCCAATCGGCCGCCCTGCCGACGCACGCCCGAGCCGTCACCCGGCCCGCACACATGCACCATCTGGGCATCCTCGCGCACAGCACCGAGGGCGCCGCGCTGAGCTTCCTGTCCTTCTGCCAGGAGGGATTCCGGCGGCTGGGCAAGCATGACCACCCCGACGTGACCCTCGACTACATCCCGTTCGGCCGCAGCATGGCGGCCTGGGACGCGGGCGATCACGACACGGTGCGCAAGACACTCGCCGTGAGCGTGGACCGGCTCAGCCGGGCCGGCGCGGAGTTCTTCATCTGCCCCGACAACACCGCCCACCTCGCGCTCGAACGCCCAGGCCCGGCCCTCGCCCTCCCCGGCCTGCACATCGCCGAAGTGGTGGCCGAGCAGGCCGCCCGCGACGGCCGCACTCGCGTGGGCGTGCTGGGCACCTCCTACACGATGGAGGGCCCGGTGTATCCCCGCGCCCTCGGCGCCCGGGGAATTGCCGCCGAGATACCAGACCCCGGCGAGCGTGAGGTGGTCAACCGGATCATCTTCGACGAGCTGGTCAACGGTGTGTTCACCGAGGACTCACGAGCCGCCTACGTCAAGATCATCGAACGGCTGGCCGCCCGAGGTTGCGACGCCGTGGCTCTGGTCTGCACCGAGATCTCCCTTCTCATCGCCCCCGAACACTCGCCGCTCCCCACCCTCGACTCGACCCGCCTCCTGTCGGCCGCCGCATACGAAGCAGCCGCCGGCCTGCGACCGTTCCCGTCTTGGCGCGGCGGCGCGGAGGGGCTGGCGAGCTGAGATGAGCCTCAGGCACCCGATCCCCGGCGTCGAGGCGAATCCTCGCCAACCTCAACCATTTGCCGTCGGTCCACTCGTGGCCAATGGGAGCGGTAGAGGCGAAGCATCGCCGGCTCGACCGCTTGCCGTCGGTCTGTCCGTGGCTGATGGGAGTGGTAGAGGTGAAGCGTCATCGGCCTCGACCGCTCGCCATCAATCTATCCGTGGCCGATGGGAGCACCATCGGCCACGAGCTCGTTCCGTTGGTTACCAGTCGATCGCGCGGGCGAGCGCCGTCGCCCCGTTGCCGGGCGCCAGCGGCGTGGTCAGCATGACCGGCGCCTGCGCCATGAACCGGGGCTCGGTGCCGAGGTGCTCCTGGGCGGCGTGCACGGCGAACGGATGCACCACGTACGCATCCCCCGGACTACCCCGTGGCCAGCGCCACCGGCCGATCCTGGCCCGTCTCGTCGAAGAGCGGCCCCATCTGCATGGGGTCGCGCACCTCCTCGGTGAGCAGCTGCCGCGGCCGGGATCCAGCCCGGGGATCCTGCCCTGCGGGCCGATGTGGAAGATCTCGTCCACCTCGACACCCGCCGCGAGCAGGGCGTCCCTGGCGGCCTCGATGTCGGAGACGACCAGGATCGCCGTGGCCGAGCCGGGCGGTGCCGGCGTGAGGTGCTCGCCGAACTGCACCGAGCAGGCCGAGCCGGGCGGCGTGAGCTGCACCCCGCCCGGAGGAGCCCACGCCGGCACGGCGTCCGAACGCCAGCCGAGCCGGCCGTAGAACTCCTTGGCCCGTTCGACGTCCGAGACGGGGACGACCACCACCTCGATCCTTTGATCGGCGCTGCCGAGGCGTGCATCTGTGGTGCTCATCGCGGCCTCCTTGAGGACGGTCTCGCCAGGGGTTCTGTCGCGGCTCTCCCAGTTGCGGTTGTTCACGGCTGATTGCGGTGCCGTGGTCCGTGCTCAAGGCACCGCTGGACGGTGGAGTCGGGCGGGCAAGTCGCCGCCCGGATGGCGGGTGTGGATCTGGGCGGCGGTGCCGGCGAGGATGAGCACGTCGGAGAGGACGAGCACGTCGGAATCGCTCATGAGAGCCGCCCCACGCCGGTGAGTTCAGGAGCCGTGCTCAGCGCGGCCTCCGAGGGCAAAGCCGGACTCCGCGCCGTCTGCCGTCGTCAGTGTGCTCCCGCCGGCGACGGCTGGCAACCAGGCGCAGGCTGCGCAAGCCCGGCATCCCGGTCCCAGACCAGCTCCGCTCAGCTCGGCTCAGCTCAGCTCAGCTCAGCTCAGCTCAGCTCAGTGTGCCGCGCTGCCGCCGCCTCCACCGAACGGGGACTTCATCTGATCAGGGGATCGGTGCTGGGCGAACAGCCACACCACGCCTCACTCCACGGGACGCGGCCGGGCCATCGTGCGGGCGGCTTCGGGACGTGGCCGCGTGGTTCTGCGGGTGGTGTTACGTAGGCTCGACGGGCGTGGATCTCAGCCCCGTTGTCTTCGCTGACCGGCCGGACCTGCATGAGCAGGCGGACGCGATCTTCAGTGCCGGCTGGCCGGAGTTCATCTTTCATGACCCGGTCGCCGACCAGTTCCTCGATCGCGTACGGGAGTACTTCCGGCAGCTGAGTCTGCTGCTCCTCGATGACGACGGCCGGATAGCGGCCGGGGGGTGGGGCGTTGCCGTGCGGTGGGACGGCAGCATCGGCGGCCTGCCTGGTGGTTACGATGACGCGCTGCGACAAGCGGTCGAGTTGCGTGAAGCGGGTGGAGAAGCGGACACCTTGGTTATCGGCGCGGCTCAGGTGCGGTCCGACTTGCAGGGGCAAGGGGTGGCGGCGGCTATGTTGCGGCAGCTTGCCGACGCGGGCGTGCGGGCGGGGCTGGTGCGGGTGATCGCGCCGGTGCGGCCCGCGCTCAAGGCACGGTACCCCCTGACGCCGATGGCGCGCTTCATGACCTGGACGCGGTCGGACGGCTTGCCGTTGGACCCGTGGCTGCGTACGCACCGCCGGATGGGTGCTCGCCTGCTGGGCCCGGCGGAGCGGTCCATGGTCATGTGTGGCTCTGTCGCGGAGTGGGAGGGGTGGGCCGGGATGCCTCTTCCCGACTCGGGTCCTTATGTGGTGGCGGGCGCGCTGGCTCCCGTCGAGGTGGACCGGGAGCGGGATGTCGGTGTGCTCGCGGAGCCGAACGTGTGGGTCCGGCACCGCTGAGGCGGCCTCTGCCGTTCAGGGGTCAGTGGGCGGCTGGTGGTGGGTGGTGATGCCGGTGAGGACGAGGTTGATGCCGGTGAGGAACTGCTCGCGGTCGTCGTGCTCGCGCATCTGGTCGGCGATGGCGCGCATGAACGGGTACTCGTCGGGGTCGAGGTCGCGCCAGGCCTTGGAGGCGGTGGCGAGGAACTCGGCCCGGCCGGCCTCGGTCTGGGTGGCGGTTTCGTCGCTCTGGGAGGTCTGGGCGGTCGCGCCGAGGATGTAGTGGACCAGGGTCGAGGTCGTGGTGAACCAGTCGGCTTGCGGGACGCCGAGGGTGCTGACCGGGCGGCCGATGCTTTCGAAGATCCGCAGCGTGACCGGGCCCCAGGGGTTGCGGGTGATCTGCAGGGCGAGCTGGGTGGCGAGCCACGGGTGCTCGGCGATCGCGTCGAACAGGCCGAGGGCGACGGCGCGGATCTCGTCCTGAGGTGTGGCTGCGGCTCGGTCGGGATGGGTGGCCGCCGCTCCGTCGGGTTGGGCGGTTGCCGCTTCATCGGGTTGGGTGGCTGCCGCTTCATCGCGAGGCGTGGTCAGGGCGGCGGTGATGACGGCGTCGGCTGCGGCGTCCAGGAGCTCGTCCATGTTGCCGATGTGCCAGTAGATCGCGCCCGGGCCGGTGCCCAGGCGGGTGGTCAGCGCGCGGACCGTCAGGGCGCCGTCTCCCGACGCGTCCAGCAGCTCGACGGCGGTCTCGACGATGCGTTCCCGGGTGAGCATCTGCCTGCGTCGCTGCGATTGGCGGGTCCTGGTGGCCATGCTGGACATTCTGGCACGGCTTGGAGCGCCGTTCCAATATGGAGTACTGTTCCATTGATGGAGCGACGCTCCATAAGACCGTTCCGGCGGTCCTGAGTGAAGGAGGCTCGACGTGTATGACGTGGTGATCGTGGGTGCGGGCCCGGTGGGGCTGTTCCTGGCCGGGGAGCTCGCGCTGGCGCACTGCTCCGTCCTCGTGCTGGAGCGGGACGCGGAGGAGACCTCGCCCTGGAAGGAGCTGCCGCTGGGGCTGCGGGGCCTGAACGTCGGGTCGGTCGAGGCGTTCTATCGCCGCGGGATGCTGGACGAACTGCTGCAAGCATCGGGCGCTGACAAGGAGCAGGTCGGCGCGGCGCCCGGGGTGCGGGAGGCACCCGCTCCCCGGGGCGTGAGTCACTTCGCCGGCATGCTGCTCGATCCGGCCGACATCGACACCGGCGCTCTCCCGTTCCGGCTGCCCAGCCCCGCCATGGAGGCCATCATGACCAGCCTCGACGCGGTCGGGACGGTCCTGGCAGCGCGGGCGGCCAGGCTCGGCGTGCGGATCCTGCGCGGCGCTCCCGTCGAGGCCGTGACCCAGGACGGGGACACCGTCGTGGCGCGGGCCGGCGGGCGCGAGCACCGGGCGCGCTGGCTCGTCGGCTGCGACGGCGGACGCAGCACGGTACGCAACCTCGCCGGCTTCGACTTCGTCGGCACCGAGCCGCTGTTCACCGGGTACTCCGCCCGCGTCACCTTCGCCGACCCGCACGAGCTGGACATGGGCTTCACCTGGACGCCGACCGGCATGTACATGCGCGCGCCCTTCGAGGGATACCTCGGCATGATGGACTTCGACGGCGGCGCCTTCGACCGCTCCCAGCCGCTGACCCGCGAGCACCTCCAGACCGTCCTGCGCCGCGTCTCCGGCACCGAAGCGACCCTCACCGAGGTCCACCTCGCCTCCAGCTTCACCGACCGCGCGATGCAGGCCACGACCTACCGCAACGGCCGCGTCCTGCTCGCCGGCGACGCCGCCCACATCCACTCCCCGCTCGGCGGCCAGGGCCTCAACCTCGGCATCGGCGACGCCATGAACCTCGGCTGGAAACTCGCCGCCACCATCCACGGCACCGCGCCCGCCGGCCTCCTCGACACCTACACCGCCGAACGCCACCCCGTCGGCGCGGCCATACTCGACTGGTCCCGCGCCCAGGTCGCCACCATGAACCCCGGCCCCAACGCCCCCGCCCTCCGCCGCCTGATCCGCGACCTGCTCACCACCCGCGACGGGACCACCCACGTCTTCCGCAGCACGTCCGGGCTGTTCCACCGCTACGACCTGGGCAGCGACCAGCCCCTCGTCGGTCACACCGCCCCCGACTTCCGGCTGGCCGACGGCACCCGGCTCGGGGACCTGCTTCAGGACGGGCAGGGCGTCGTGCTCGACTTCACCAGCCGGCAGCGCCTGCACGACGCGGCGCTGAGCTGGAAGGGGCGGATCCGGTACGCGGGCGGGCCGGCGAGCGACGACCTCGGGTTCGGCGCCCTGCTGGTCCGGCCGGACGGGGTCGTCGCCTGGGCGGGTGACCATGACTTCGATCGGGAGGCGTTCCAGGAGGCCGCGACCCGCTGGTTCGGCGCCCCGACACCCTGAAACTCCGCCTCAGGTCCGGTCGGTACGCGATGGGCGCGCGAGACCGCGTCCCGAATCCACGGCAGAAAGGAAGGTTCATTGCTCAGTGAGAGCCCCGTCCAGTCCGAGCTGAACAAGGAGGTGGTCCGCCGCTTCTACGAAGCCGTGCTCCGCGTGCCCGGCGGCCCGGACTTCGCCACGATCAAGGAGCTGGCCGACGAGCAGGAAGTAGAGCTCAACTGGGGGCATCCCGACAGCAGCGTCCACAGGGGCGCCGCCATCGGGCCGGCGCGGCACCGGATGCACGAGCTGACCGGGCTGGACATTCAGGCCATCAGCATCGACGAGCTGATCGCCGACGGCCCCACCCGCGTGGTGGTCGTGGCTACCAACAGCGGCACCGATGTGCACGGCAACCCGTGGCGGATGACCGTTCTGGAGCTGGTCGACGTGATCCATGGCAAGATCACCAAAAAGCGGTCGTTCTATCAGGACACGGCGCTCCTCCGGGACATCGCGCTCGAACGCGAGGCGGCCCTCGCGCGGCAGGCCGGGGAGGCTTGAACCGGCAGGCGGCGGACATGGCCGGGACGGTGCCGGGGCGGGAGGGGGTGGGGGCGACCCGCGTCATCGCCCCGGACGGCCGGATCGTCGCCGAGCCGGCCGGACGTGCGGTGCCGGAGCTGGTCGTGGCCGAGATCGAGGTGGGCAGTGAGTCGATGCTCGCCCGATGGGACGTGCGCCGGAACCCGTCGATCTTCCGGCGGGGGCAGGAGGGCCAGTCATGAGGCGGGCCGGCCTCGCGACAAAGGCCGGCCCGCCGCAGGATCGGCCTCGCAGTCAAGGCCGGCGGCGCGGTCCTATGGGGTCGGGTAGTCCGTGATGGAGATGGGGGTGCCGACCTTGGTGGTGTCGGCGGCGTCGCCGGTGCCGTTGACGACGTGGTCGATGACGCCGGCGCTGAGGTTGACGGTCATGATGTGGTGCAGCCGCACCCCCGCCCGCCGCGGCACCTCGAACCCGTTCTCCGTGTGGATCTGCGGGTTGTTCTGGTTGAACACGTACACGCCGCCCCCGTACAGCCGGTGCCGGCGGACGCGGTCGCCGACCTTGTAGCCGGCCCAGCCCTCGACGGTGCCGTTCATCCAGTCGGCCTGGGTGGGCGGGTCGTAGGGGAGCTCGTTCTGGTAGAGGATGGTGGTGCCGTCGTCGCCGTTCCAGATCGTGTTGTACTGCTGGAAGTGCTCGACGAACAGGCCGGTCGCGGTGACGTGGTCGCCGTTGATGACGGCGCCGTTGCGGCCCAGGTTGGTGTTCCAGCGCTGGGTGTCGTTGAGCCCTTCGATGCCGTGGTCGGCGCGCCACACCCAGGTGTGGTCGATGAGCACGTGGTCGCTGTTGACTTCGAGGGCGACGTCCGTGCTGCCGAGGTGCGGGCCGCCGACGCGGAAGTACACGTCGGACAGGGTCGTCGGGTTGTCGGGCGAGCCGTGGTGCTGCCCGTGGCGCTTGCCGACGCGCAGCAGCACGGGCGACTTGTCGGGCCCGGCGTCGATGGTGACGCCGGCGACGACGATGCCGGGCACGTCGGCCACGTCGAGCGGGACGGCGCCGCGGGCGGCGGTGAGCGTGGCGTGCCCGAGGCCGAGGACGACCGTGCCGGGCCGCTTGACCTCGATGCTGCGGGCGACGTCGTACACGCCGGGGGTGAGCAGCAGGTTCTTGCCGCGGGAGAGCTGCCGGTTGATGTCCTGCACGGAGTCGGACGGCTTGGCGACGTAGAAGTCGGTGAGAGGCACGCTGCGGCCGGGTGTGAGGCCGTCGGCCCAGGTGACGCCGCGGGTGTCCCTCCTGGCGGCGGGCACGCGGACGGTGTACCTGCCGCGCGCGTCGGTGTACAGGTAGGGCTTCTCGCGGCTGACGGGGGTGGTGTCGAGGGTGGTGTACGGCGGGCTGGGGAAGCCGGTCTCGGCCGGGGCGCCGACGACGCCCGAGAAGACCTGGTTCCACACGCCGTTCGACCAGCCGGCGACCTCGCTGTTGCGGGTCAGCCACTGCTGCTGGGAGCCGTTCGTGACGGACGGGAGCCGTGAGTCGGCGATGAAGCCGCCGCTGGCGTACTGGGGGCCGGCGGTGCAGTAGTCCATGAGGGAGAGGGTGCCGCCGGTGACGTTGAGCCGGCGTAGGGAGACCGCCTGGGAGACGGCCCAGAAGTTCGCGGAGGAGCGGCAGCCGTCCTGGCCGGCGGCGTTGATGGTGATGGACAGGTTCGACAGCGTGCGCCAGAAGTTGACGAGCGCGAGGCAGTTGCTCGTGCCGCCGTCGGCGAGGCAGCGGTTGTAGACCTCGACCTTGCCGTTGATGACGACGTCGGTGGGGGAGGCGCCGAGGCCGGCGATCTCGGTGTAGTAGCCGACCTTGATCTGGAGGGGCTGCTCGGCGGTGCCGTACGTGCCGGGTTTGAACAGGTAGGCGTGGCGGTCGGTGCCCATCTCGTCGTCGACCTGGGCGGCGTGGGCGGCGTCGAGGGTGGCCTGGATGTCGGCGACCGGCATGCTCGGGTCGAAGACGGTGACGTTCGGGCCGAGGTCCGGTGCGGTGCTGGCGGAGGCGGGGGCCGCCGATAAGGGCGACAGAACGGTGGCGGCCAACAGGGCGGTCAACAGCGCGCGGCCGTAGCGCGGCGCCCGGCCGCCTGGGGGCTGGGTCGTCGTCATGGCGGGCCGTCCCTTCCATGGAGAAACCCATGCGAGAGAGCGCTCTCTCGGATGGGGAGGGGCTGGGGTCGAGGCATGCAGAACGGGTTCGGACGTTTCTACCGCGCCACCCGGCCCCGATACAAGAGCGGTCAGCGCATCACCGGTGCGGCGTACAGCCGCAGGGTGAAGGGGTCGAGAGCCTTGGGCAGCGGGCGGCCGGGGCCCAGGCGCGGGGCGACCGGGCGGAAGTCGTACTGGCGCAGCAGGGCGGCCAGCGCCGCGGCCCCGACGGTGCCGCCGAAATCGCTCCCCGGGCAGCGGCCCGGCCCGGCCGAGAACGGCACGATCCACCAGTCGGCGGCGGCCCGCCCGTCGAGCCACGCCTCGGGGGTGAAGGCGTCGGCGTAGTCGATCTGCGGGTTGCGGGTGTGGACGCCGACCGGGATCACGAGGTCGGTGCCGGGCGGGAGCGTGGCTCCGTGCCAGTCGACGGGCGCGGTGACGACCCGGGGCATCGTGGAGACGATGGGCCACAGGCGCAGCGCCTCGTACAGGCAGGCGCGCAGGAACGCGCGGTCGCCGCCGGGATCGAGCGCCTCGGCCCGCGCCCGCTCGTAGTGCTCGGGGTGGCCGGCGAGCAGCGCCAGGGTGGGGCCGAACACCGTCGTGCCCAGCACCTCCAGGGCCATCAGCCAGTGCGGGACCTGCCCGGCCGGACAGGTGCCCGAAGCCGCGGGCACGCTCGCGGCCAAGCCGGCCAGGCTCCCCTCGCCCGTCTCCACCGAACCACCCGAGCTCTCGCCGCCCGTCCCCGCCAGGCTCTCCCCGCCCGCCGCCGCCAGGTGGCGCTCGATGCCCGTCATCATGACCCGCCGCAGCCTGCGTACCCTCCCGTTCCTCCAGGGCCGCAGGCCGAGCCAGTTGCCCTCGCGGCGCAACGCGTTCAGGGCGTCCAGGATCCGTACGTCGTCACGCGCCGCGTCCCCGAGCGTCAGCCGCAGGACCGCCCGGGAGTGGCCGGCACGCAGCCGCCCCCAGTCCACCGCGCCGGGCTCCCGGCCGAAGACCCCGTCGAGCTCTTCGGAGACCACCTGCTCGACCCGCGGGGCGAGGCTGTGCGGCACCGTGCCGGGCTGGAGCACCGCGTCGTTGAACCGGTGCCGGTCGAGGCGCGCCTCCCCGCGTGAGAGCAGCAGGCTGTCGGGCTGGGAGGGGGAGAAGCCGCGTGCCTTCTCCTTCGTCCGGAGGGAGAAGACCTCGTCGCTGCCGCTCAGCACGCGCTCGACGTCCCCCTGCGAGAGCAGCACGAGCACCTTTCCGCGCAGGCTCCGCACGTACACGGACCGGCCGCCGTGACGCACGCGCAGCCGCATGCAGAAGCGCTGCGCCGCGTCGTGCGTGCGGAGCCGGGCGATCAGCCCGACCATGGCGGGCCTGCGGATAACGACGCCGCGAGCGAACTCCGGCAGCGTGTAGAGCACGGAGAACGCCAGGCTCTCCATCCGGCTCGCGTGCGGCGGCTGACCCATCGCCCGGCCTCCAGACCTTGGGGATATCACAAATTGTAGTTAAAGAGTTACTATTAGTGAAGACCGTGAAAGGCGGTGATCGGCCATGTCCCAGGCAAGGATCGGCGGCCTGTCCGCGCCGGAGTGGCACGAGTTGCCGTTCCCGCTCCAGCTCGCGGCGCTGGCCAGGATGCGGGCGGCGCTGCGCCGGCACAACCTGTACGACACCCGCCCGGCGGGCGGCGAACGGCCACGGGTCTCCGGGCCCCGCCCGCGCCACCGCAGCTACGACGGCTCCGGCTACGACCCGGGCGACGCCGACATGGGCCGGGCCGGCACCCGCTTCGACCGCAACGCCCCGCTGCCCATGACCCACCCCGAGGGGCTGCTGTCGCCCAACCCCCGCGACGTCGCCAACCGCCTGCTGACCAGGCGCGACCTCATCCCGGCCACGTCGCTGAACATGCTGGCCGCCGCCTGGATCCAGTTCCAGAACCACGACTGGTTCAGCCACGGCGACAACCGCCTGACCGAGCCCATGAGGGTGCCGATCCCCGACGGCGACCACTGGTACGAGCCGGCCATGTGCGTACGAAGGAGCCGCCCCGACCCCACCCCCCACACCGAGCCGGACGCCCCGCCCACCTACGAGAACACCGTCACCCACTGGTGGGACGGCTCGCAGCTCTACGGCAGCTCGGAGCGGCACTGCCGCGCGCTGCGCACCGGCGAGGACGGCCGGATGATCCTCCACGACGGCCGGCTGCCGGAGGAGACCGCGCCGGGCCTGGCCGGCATCGACCTGACCGGGTTCAACGACAACTACTGGGTCGGGCTGGCGCTGCTGCACACGCTGTTCGTCAAGGAGCACAACGCGATCTGCGGCAGGCTGCGCGCGGCGTACCCGTCGTGGGACGACGAGCGGCTCTTCCACACGGCCCGCCTGGTCAACGTCGCCGTCATGGCGCGGATCCACACGGTCGAGTGGACGCCGGCCATCCTCGGCAACCGTGCCGTCCGCCTGGCCATGCACGCCAACTGGGCGGGCCTGCTGGGCCCCGGCTTCCGCCGCCGCTACGGCCGGGTCGGGCGGGGCGAGGTCGTCTCCGGCATCCTCGGCTCACCCATGAACCACCACGCCGCCCCGTACTCGATGACGGAGGAGTTCGTCGCCTCCTACCGGTTCCATCCGCTGATCCGCGACGACTACCCGGTGCGCTCCCACCGCGACGGCAGCCTGATCACCGTCGAGGAGCTGCTCCCGATCCAGGGGCAGCACACCCGCGCCGCCGTCGACCGGCACGGCATGTCCGACTGGCTCTACTCCTTCGGCGCCATGAACCCGGGGGCGCTGACCCTGCACAACCATCCGCGCTCGATGCGCGACCTCGTGCGCACCAGCGGCGAGCGCATCGACATCGGCACCCTCGACCTGCTGCGCGACCGCGAGCGCGGCGTCCCCCGCTACAACGACTTCCGCCGCATGCTGCGCAAACGCCCGGTCACCGACTTCGCGCGGCTGTCGGACGACCCGGGGTGGGCGCGCGAGATCGAGGAGGTCTACGACGGCGACCTGGAGCGCGTGGACGTCACCGTCGGCCTGCTCGCCGAGCCCAAGCCGCCCGGTTTCGCGATGTCCGACACGGCCTTCCGCGTGTTCGTGCTCATGGCGTCCCGCAGGCTCAAGAGCGACCCGTTCTTCACCGACCTGTTCACCCCCGAGATCTACAGCCCGGAGGGGCTGGACTGGATCGACCGGACCGGCATGACCGAGGTCCTGCTGCGCCACCACCCCGAGCTCGCCCCCGCGCTCGACGGCCTCCCGCACGCCTTCGCGCCCTGGCGCAGGCCGGCCTGACGCGGGGGCGGCACGGTCAGGTCTCGCGCGCGGCCCGCCGCTTCGACGCGTACGGCAGCACGAACAGGAACAGGCCGGTGAGGAACTGCAGGACCAGCGGGAACAGCGGCAGGTAGACCACCCACATCGCGGGCTCCTCCCGCGAGACGGCGACCATGGCGGCGAGCACGGTCACCGTGAAAGCGACCGACAGCCAGCGGTGACTCTGACGCACCCACTTGCTCGATCTCATGACGAGCCTCCTAGGCCGGGGGCACTTCCTGGATGCGGATCAGGTTGCCCGCCGGGTCGCGCACGGCGCAGTCACGCACCCCGTACGGCTGCTCGATCGGCTCCTGGACGATCTCGGCGTCGGCGGCCTGCAGCCGCTCGAAGAGGCCGTCGAGGTCGGTGGTCGCGAGGTTGATGCCGGCGTAGGTGCCCTTGGCCATCATCTCGGCGATGACGCGGCGCTCGTCGTCGGTGACGCCCGGGTCGGCGGCCGGCGGCTGCAGGACGACGGAGGTGCCGGGCTGGTTCGCGGGGCCGACCCTGATCCAGCGCATCCCGTCGTAGCCGGCGTCGTCGCGCACCTCGAAGCCGAGGACGTCGCGGTAGAACGCCAGGGCGGCGTCCGGGTCGTCGTGCGGCAGGAAACTCGAATGGATGGAGATGTCCATGGCGGTCACGCTAGGCGGGGCCGGGGAGCCGCCGCTTCTCGATTCCTGATCGATCCATCGGCCAGGATGGAACGGCGAGCACGCGCAGGAGGACATCATGCCGCAGGAGCGGGAGACGGCGACAGGCCGTTGTTTCGTCTGTAAACGCGAGTTCACCTTCGACCCGAAGGAGGTCGTCACCTTCCTGATCGACCCTCAGACGGGGTTCCCGCCGGGCTTCACCGCCCTGGGCACCATGCGCCCGGCCACGCCGGAGGCGGTGGCCAGGTCGAGGGACGAGCCGCTGTGCCCCGACTGCCACGAGCGGGCCGAGCGGTACGGGGCGCGGCTGGACCCCCCGCCGCCGCCCCAGTGGCCGACCTGGCCGCCAAGCGGGAATTAAGCACCCATAGTGATCCGGGCTTCGGTGAAGTCGCGTGCGTCCGGCGGGCGCGGCCCTAGCATCTCCCACGGGCAGACCGGTTGGAGAGCTGGGCGGAGGGAGCCTCCTTCGCCCAGCCCGGCCGGTCGTCAGCTCGGGCGGGTGCCGGTGACGAGGTAGACGACGTCCTGGGCGACCCGTACCGCGTGGTCGGCGTACCGCTCGTAGTAGCGGCCCACCAGCGTGATGTCGATGGCCGGCTCCACCCCGTGCTGCCAGTCCTTGGCCAGGATGCTCCTGAACAGCTTGCGATGCAGGCGGTCCATCGCGTCGTCGTCCTGTTCGAGCTCCATCGCCGAGTCCACGTCACGCGACGCCACGCAGCTCCCGGCCTTGGTGACCAGGTTCTCGGCGATCTGGCCCATCTCCAGGATGGTGGAGCGCAGCTCCGGCGGGATCGCGGAGTCGGGGTGGCGCAGGCGGGCCACCTTGGCGACGTGCACCGCCAGGTCGCCCATGCGCTCCAGGTCGGTGCCCATGCGCAGCGCCGTGATGACCATTCGCAGGTCCACCGCGACCGGCTGCTGCCGGGCCATCAGCTCGAAGATGGTCGTCTCGATGTCGGCGAACACCGAGTTCACTTCCTCGTCCCGCGTGATGACGCTCTCGGCGAGCTGCAGGTCGGAGTCGAGGAGGGCCGTGGTGGCACGGGAGATCGCCGAGCGGACAAGCCGGGTCATCTCCACCAGCTTGTCAGTCAGTGCATCAAGTTCTTCATGGTACGCGTCGCGCATGTCGTCACCGTACGGCCCGGTCGATGAACGAACCCCTACAGCAAGATGAACTTTCCAGGAAAGAGCCGTTCATCCCCTGATGAGGGGGTCTGTCCGTACAGGAAGGCCACCTACCATCGGAGGCATGAGTGAGATGGCCATGAGCTTCGCGGCCCTGGCCGGGTTCGTGGTGGGCGCGCTGGCGGTGCTGTTCTACCGTAACCAGATCGAGGCCCCCAACCGTGCCGCCGCCGCGGACGGCGTGGAGACCGGTGCCGCGCTGCCGCAGGGCGTCGCGTCGGTGCTGGCCGTGCTGCCCTCGTCCGCCGTGGTCCTTGACGCCCACGACCGCGTGCTGCGCGCCAGCTCGGCCGCCCGCGCGTTCGGGCTGGTCAAGGGCGATCGCCTGATGGCCGCGGAGCTGCTCGCCCTGGCGAGGCAGGTACGCCGCGACGGCGAGATCCGCGAGAGCGAGATCGACGTCGCCGGCCACAAGTTCGGCCAGGAGACCACCAACTTCGCCGTCCGCGTCGCGCCCCTCGGCTCCTACGGCCAGGTGCTGGTGCTGGCGGAGGACCAGACCGAGCGGCGCCGGGTCGAGGCCGTGCGCCGCGACTTCGTCGCCAACGTCAGCCACGAGCTGAAGACCCCGGTGGGCGCCATGAGCCTGCTGGCCGAGACCATCCAGGACGCCGCCGACGACCCCGAGGCGGTCAGCCGCTTCGCCGGGCGCATGCAGCACGAGGCGGCCCGGCTCAACTACCTCATCCAGGACCTGATCACGCTCAGCCGGATCCAGGGCGCCGAGCCCATCCCGACGCCGGGTCAGGTCTCGATCGACGAGGCCATCCACGACGCCATCGAGTACTGCAACACCAGAGCGTCCGCCAAGGACATCGCGCTGGTCACCGGCGGCACCGAGGGCCTGCGGATCTGGGGCGACGACGAGCTGCTCGTCACGGCCCTGCGCAACCTCATTGACAACGCGGTCGCCTACAGCCCCGAGCACACGAGGGTCGTCGTCAGCGTGCGGCCCGCGGGCGACTCCGTCGAGATCAGCGTCAGCGACCAGGGCATCGGCATCCCCGAGGAGGCGCTGGAGCGCATCTTCGAGCGGTTCTTCCGCGTGGACGCGGCCCGGTCGCGCGCCACCGGCGGCACCGGCCTCGGCCTGGCCATCGTCAAGCACGTCGCCGCCGCGCACGCCGGCGAGGTGTCCGTCTGGAGCAAGGAAGGGTCCGGCTCCACCTTCACCCTCCGCCTGCCCGCCTTCGGCGGCACGGCGGTGGCAGTACCACCCTCGATTCCCCTGGAGGCAGCCAAATGACCCGAGTACTCGTCGTGGAGGACGAGGAGTCCTTCTCCGACGCCTTGTCCTACATGCTGCGCAAGGAGGGCTTCGAGGTCTCCGTCGCGGCGACCGGGCCCGAGGCGCTCGACACCTTCGACCGCAACGGTGCCGATCTGGTGCTGCTCGACCTGATGCTGCCCGGTCTGCCCGGCACGGAGGTGTGCCGCTCGCTGCGGCAGCGCTCCAAGGTGCCGGTGATCATGCTGACGGCCAAGGACAGCGAGATCGACAAGGTCGTGGGCCTGGAGCTGGGCGCCGACGACTACGTCACCAAGCCGTTCTCCTCGCGCGAGCTGGTGGCCCGCATCCGCGCGGTGCTGCGCCGCCAGGGCGACGTGGTGGAGGAGCTGGAGACGGCCGTGCTGGCCGTCGGCCCGGTGCGCATGGACGTCGACCGGCACGTGGTGGCCGTGCGGGGCGAGCAGGTGCAGCTGCCGCTGAAGGAGTTCGAGCTGCTGGAGGTGCTGCTGCGCAACGCGGGGCGGGTGCTCACCAGGGGCCAGCTCATCGACCGCGTCTGGGGCGCCGACTACGTGGGCGACACCAAGACGCTGGACGTGCACGTCAAGCGCCTGCGCGCCAAGATCGAGTCCGACCCGTCGAACCCGCGCTGCATCCTGACCGTGCGCGGCCTGGGCTACAAGTTCGACGCCGTCGAGGAGTGAGTGAAAGCTCCGTCGAGGAGTGCGCGAAAGCGAAGAACCCCGGCGTCTCGATGGAGGCGCCGGGGTTCTCTCATGTCGTCAGTGACCCTCTTCGGCCGCGGTGGCGGACGGGGTCGGGGTGGGCGTGGGAGCCGCGGTGGCGCCCGGGGCCGGCGGGTAGTCCTTGAACTCGCGGCTGCGCGTCACCACAGGCACGTTCATGGACACGACCCCGGCGTTGGCGAACTGGAGGTCCAGCTTGATGGTCTCGCCGCCCCTGAGGCTCTTGGGGATCGCCTCGAGCATGAGCTGGGGGCTGGGCTTGCCGGTGTTGACGAGCGTGTTGCTCGGGAGCTGGATCGGGGCCGCGACCTTGACCGTGCCCATGTTGCCCGCGGAGACCGCCTGGAGGGTGTCGGGGGTGCCCGCGGTGTTGAGGATGTTGAGGTAGATGGGGGCGGATCCGCGCCAGGGGAGCTGCGCTCCGGAGTCGGGGCCGAGGATGAACGCCTGGGGGATGTGAATGTCGCTCTTGCCGTATGCGCCCTTATCGATCAGCACTTGTGCTTCGTTGGGGGCGTAGGCCTTGTTGGTGGTGGCGTCGAAACCGGCCGCGCAGCCCGCGAGCGCGGGGGCTGCCAAGAAGGCGGCGGCTACAGCAATCCAGCGACGGCTGGTCACGGGCGGGTACTCCTTGGTCTTGCGCAGGTGTCGCGCGTGCGTGATGTTGCAGCGCCCACCATATCCACCCCAATGCAAGGTCATATCCACACCCCCGCAGGTCATTCGCTATGTCCGGAAATGCGATTCATAGAGTTGAGCGCTTGTCAAGCCCCAATATGCGGCTTTGACCTGCAGTTATGAGGATTTCACTGTTCCGGGAGGCTGTGGATGCGTGGTACCCTGGAGTACAGCGGAAGGGGTACTTGTCACATGACTTTCCAGGTCGGCGACACTGTCGTCTACCCCCACCATGGGGCTGCTCGGATCGAAGCAATCACGACGCGATCCATCAAGGGTGAGGAAAAGACCTACCTGGTGCTCAAGGTCGACAAGGGCGACCTTACCGTCCAGGTGCCAGCTGAAAACGCAGAACTCGTCGGCGTGCGCGATGTTGTGGGCCAGGAAGGCCTTGAGCGGGTTTTCGACGTCCTTCGGATGCCGCACACCGAGGAGCCGACCAACTGGTCTCGTCGCTACAAGGCCAATCTGGAGAAGCTCGCC
The DNA here is from genome assembly GCF_012034275.1 of Nonomuraea composti. NCBI lineage: Bacteria > Bacillati > Actinomycetota > Actinomycetes > Streptosporangiales > Streptosporangiaceae > Nonomuraea > Nonomuraea composti. The sequence continues at coordinate 185,821 of NZ_JAATEP010000014.1, forward strand.
TCCGGGGATGTGAACAAGGTCGCCGAGGTGGTTCGGGACCTGTGGCGGAGGGACCGCGAGCGCGGCCTGTCCGCAGGCGAGAAGCGCATGCTCGCCAAGGCTCGTCAGATCCTGGTCAGCGAGCTGGCTCTGGCCGAGAAGACCAATGAGGACAAGGCCGAGGCCCTGCTCGACGAGGTTCTCAACTCCTGAAGACGAATCTTCCACGGGTGGGCGTCGGAGTCGACGTCCACCCGTTCTCATCGAGTGAGTCAGGGCGCGAGCTCAACCTCGCGGGCCTGCACTGGCCGGGAGAGACCGGCCTCGAAGGGCACTCCGACGGCGACGCCGCCGCGCACGCGGCCTGCGACGCGCTGCTGTCGGCGGCCGGGCTGGGCGATCTGGGGCGGCTGTTCGGCACCGCGGATCCCCGCTGGGCCGGCGCCTCGGGTGCCGCTCTCCTGGAGGAGACCGCGCGCCAGGTGCGCGCGGCCGGCTTCGAGATCGGCAACATCGCCGTCCAGGTGATCGGCAACCGGCCCAAGCTGGCGCCGCGCCGCGAAGAGGCCGAGAAGGCACTCAGCGCCGCGGCGGGAGCGCCGGTCAGCGTGTCCGCCACCACCACCGACGGGCTCGGGCTGACCGGGCGCGGCGAGGGCATCGCGGCCATCGCGACGGCGCTGGTCGTCAACCTTTCCTGAGCTTCCCGCGTCATAACGTAGGGACGCGTGAGGGTGTCCTCGGCGGGTCGTCGCCTGGCCCGCTCCGTTCGGAGGCGGCGGTTCGTCACTGGCGCGGTACGGGCCGCCGCCTTCCCCTTGGGTAGTTTGCCTGCTCAGGGGGTATGTGTCCCCCCAAGACATGTGAACGTCTCGGGGGGAGCTACACATGATCGGCGCGATTGTTTCCGCAGTAGTCATCGGCGCCATCGTCGGTGCGCTGGCCAGACTGCTGGTGCCCGGCAGGCAGAACATGTCCATCGGCCTGACCCTCATCGTGGGCATCGTGGCCGCGCTGCTGGGCACGCTGATCGCCCATGCGTTCGGCTGGGCCGACACACGAGGGATCGACTGGATCGAGCACATACTCCAGCTCGCCCTGGCCGTCATCGGCGTGCTGCTCGTGACCCGGATGGGCATGGGCCGCGGCGGTGGCAGAAGCGGCCGCACTATGACCTGACCTGGGGCTTCGTCAAGGCGATGCATAATCGCCGTAGATCGGGTAGCCACCTCCCCGTGAGGATGAACCGCTCACCCTCATGGGGAGGTTTCACATCATGACCATCGAATCCATCCTTGGCGCCATCGTGATCGGCGCCGTGATTGGCGCAATCGGTCGCCTGCTGCTTCCCGGCAGGCAGGCCATCGGGTGGATCCTCACCATCGTCGTCGGTATCGTCGCGGCCCTGGTGGGCACGCTGCTCGCGCAGGTGCTGGGCGTGGAGACGACACCCGGCATCGACTGGATCGAGCTGGTGATGCAGGTGGTGCTCGCCGTCGTCGGCGTTGGCCTGGTCGCCGGGCTCAAGCGCGGATCCCGCGTCTGACAGCCGGCGCAAGGCGGGATACATCGGCCCGCCCGGAAACGCTTCCGGGCGGGCCCGCCCATGTCCTGAATCAGCCCTCAGGCGGGCGCGGAGTGCTCCTCAGACGCCCGGACGGCGCAGGGGTGTCGTCGTGGATCACCGGGTGCGGGGCGGTGTCCTCCATCTCCTCCTGACGCTCGGCGGCCGGAGGCTCGTCCTCGATGACGGGGTGCGGCTGGGTGTCGGCGTCCTGATCGTCCTGCTCGTCCTCTTCCTGTTCTTCTGGACGGGGGTGGACCAGCACGTCGGTGGGCTTGACGCGGTCGCCCCAGCGGACGGGGCGCTTCAGCGGCTCAGGCTCAGGGTCACGCTCGGGCTCAGGCTCAGGCTCAGGCTCAGGCTCAGGCTCAGGGTCAGGCTCCGGCTCGGGGTCAGGCTCGGGCTGGGGGGCGAGCTCCGGCTCTAACTCCCTCTGTACGGGCTCAGACGCCCGCCGGAGCTCCTCTTCGCGCATCGGCCACTCGGAGACCCGGGCCGAGACCGGAGGGGTCTCAGGGGCGGCTGTGGGGCCGACCACCGGCGTGGGCTCCAGGACGGGAGGCGCGGACGCCTCGGACTCCAGCGGAGGAGCCGCCTCGGGGCCGTGGAAGGGCACGATGTCGCGCTCCGCCGTACGGTCGTCGCCGGGGACGCGCTCCGGCCCGCGTACGTGCTTGATGAGCAGCAACCACAACCACAGCGCCAGCGCCAGCATGACCCACGGCGCCAGGGCGACGCCCACGGCCGTCTCACGCACGCCGAACGTGAAGCGCACCGCGCCGGCCACGTTCACCGCGGCGGCCGCCGCGATCAGCAGGACCAGCACGAACGCCGCCTGCACGCGGACCAGCATCCTGGCCGGGCGCAGCAGCAGCACGCCGAGCAGCGCGATCAGCAGGAGCGCGTCGAAGGCCGCCGGGTAGAGGAAGGCGAGGTCGGGCCTGGCCTCGCCGGTGAGGGCCAGCGCGCGCAGGTCGTCGAACGACAGCGCGCAGGCGGCCCCGGCGAGTGCGGCGACCGCGAGCCCGGCCAGGGCGATGCCCAGGCGGCGAAGCGTAGAGGGGGGAGTCACGTCCATGGCGGTTTCGAGCCTACAGAACAATGATGGGCGCAGACCGATCAAGGGAGACTCGAGCATGCCACTGCTGACGGAAGATGTCCGGAAACTCCTGGACGCGCCCAATCACGCCACGGTGACGAGCCTCAACCCCGACGGCGGGCCGCAGTCGTCGGTGGTGTGGGTGCGTACGTACGGCGACGAGATCCTGTTCTCGACCGTGAAGGGGCGCAGGAAGCCGCGCAACTTCGAGCGGGACCCCCGGGTCAGCCTGCTGGTGATGGACCCGGACGACCCGAACCGGTATGTCGAGGTGCGCGGCCGGGTGACCATGACGCCCGACCCCGAGGGCGCGCTCATCGAGGAGCTCTCGCAGAAGTACCAGGGCACCTCCTGGGAGGACAAACCGGGCACCGAGCGACTTGTCGTTCGGATCTCGCCGGACCGGGTGTTCTTGCGGACCTGATTTATAGGGGTGGTAACGGCGCGGAGGCGTTAGCCTTGCCTTCGTGAGCCTGCACATCTACGACACCAGCACGCGCACCATCCGTGAATTCGTTCCGGTCGAAGCCGGCCGGGCGTCGATTTACCTGTGTGGGGCCACCGTGCAGGCTCCGCCGCACATCGGCCACATCCGCTCCGGCGTCAACTTCGACGTGCTCCGGCGCTGGATGGCGCGCTCCGGCTACGACGTGCGGTTCTGCCGCAACGTCACCGACATCGACGACAAGATCATCAGGGTGTCCGCCGAGGAGAGCGTGCCCTGGTTCGTCGTGGCCGAGCGCAACCAGCGCGCCTTCACCTGGGCCTACGACACGCTGGGCTGCCTGCCGCCGACCGTCGAGCCGCGCGCCACGGGGCACGTCCCCGAGATGATCACGCTGATGGAGCGGCTGATCGAGCGCGGGCACGCGTACGCGTCCGGCGGCGACGTCTACTTCGACGTGCAGTCCTACGCCGACCGCTACGGCTCGCTCTCCAACCAGAAGCTGGAGAACATGCGGCCCGCCGCCGACACCGACGACGAGTCGTGCAAGCGCGACCCGCGCGACTTCGCCCTGTGGAAGGGCGCCAAGCCCGGCGAGCCCACCTGGCCCACGCCGTGGGGCCCCGGGCGGCCCGGCTGGCACCTTGAGTGCTCGGCCATGGCCACGAAGTACCTGGGCCCGACGTTCGACATCCACGGCGGCGGCATCGACCTGATCTTCCCGCACCACGAGAACGAGATCGCCCAGTCGCAGGCGGCCGGCGACGGGTTCGCCCAGTACTGGATGCACAACGGCATGCTCAAGATCGGCGCCGAGAAGATGAGCAAGTCGCTCGGCAACTCGCTGCTGATCCCCGAGATGGTGCAGAAGGTCCGTCCCGTGGAGCTGCGCTACTACCTGGCCGGCCCCCACTACCGCTCCTCCATCGAGTACTCCGAGGAGGCGCTGCTGGAGGCCGCCGCCGCGTACCAGCGCATCGAGGGGTTCGTGACGCGCGCCGCCGAGGTCATCCACGACGTCGACGCCGACGCGCCGCTGCCGCAGGCGTTCGCCGACGCGCTCGACGACGACCTCGGCACGCCGCAGGCGCTGGCCGTCGTGCACGAGGTCGTGCGCGAGGGCAACGTCGCGCTGTCGCGCGGCGACAAGGAGGCCGTGGCCCGGCTGCTGGCCGAGACCCAGAACATGCTCGACGTCCTGGGCCTCGACCCCCGCTCCCCGCAGTGGCGCGGCGCCGGCTCCGACCTCACGCCGGTCGTCGACGCGCTGGTGGCGGTGGCGCTGGAGCAGCGCAAGGCCGCCAGGGAACGCAAGGACTACGCGGCCGCCGACGCCATCAGGAACCAGCTCGCCGCCGCCGGCATCACCGTCGAGGACACGCCCCACGGCGCCCGCTGGGAGCTCAGCCGCTGACGTCCCGCGATCCGGGCCAGGTCGAGCGGGAGCTCAGCCGCTGACGTCCCGCGATCCGGGCCAGGTCGAGCGGGAGCTCAGCCGCTGACGTCCCGCGATCCGGGCCAGGTCGAGCGGGAGCTCAGCCGCTAACCTCTCGCGATCCGGGCCAGGTCGATGATCACGAGCTGGCCCTTGAGCTCGTACCACACCAGCCGGTCGTTCGTGATGCCCGGCTGGACGCTCGTCATCACGCCCCTGGCGTCGGGACGCAGGCCCAGGTCGCCCGACTTCCCGGTCACCAGGTCGACCAGGGCCTGACCCCGTGTGGGCGGGCTCACCGTCATGAAGCGGTCCATCGACAGGCCGTGCATCGCGCTCTCCGGCAGCTCGCGCTCCTGAGAGCCGTCGCGCAGGCGGACGAACGGCTTCCCGTCCGCCCCCACGCCGACGCAGGTGGTCACGCCGCACCTGACGTACTGGTCGCCGGGGCGGACGAGGGCCAGGCTCATGTCGCCGTTCTCGACGTTGTAGAGCTCCTTGAAGCTGGGCTCGTTGTCGGGCGTGTACTCGCCGGGCAGGCCCACCCACGGCCAGACCAGGATGTGGTGCTCGCCGGCGTTCCGCACCGGGGTCACGGCGCCGCCGTCCAGGGGGACGGTGAAGACGCCGCCGCCCTGGAAGGCCGAGAAGGCCAGGCGGTCGCCGGTCACCACCAGCTTGTCCGCGCCCTTCCTGATAGGGGCGTCGGTGGGGATCTCCATCGGCTCGCCGCCCTCGACCGGCACCGACCAGAGCCTCGTCCGCGTGTCCTCGATCGTCTGCCAGAAGATGCGGCCCGCTCCGGCCGTGAACGCCGAGGCGAACACGCCCTTCGGGGTGCGGATGTCGGTGATCTTGCGGGTCTTGCCTGTGTCCAGGTCGTACGCGTACAGGGCGTCGGCCTTCTCGTGGCTCGCCCACGTCTCCAGCAGCAAGGTGCGGTCGTCGATCAGGATGACGGGGCGGAGCTTGCGGCCTCCTTCCTTCAGCTTCGCCGGGATCTTCCAGACGGCGTCCGGCCAGACCTGCTCGACGGGGCCGGGGATCGTCGCCTGTTGCCGCGTCGTGGGGGTGACCGGCACTGGATTCACGGCCACCTCCGGAGCGCCCTCGAGGCCCCGTACCGACAGGGCGACCCCGCCCGCCACCACGACCACCGCCGCCGCCGTCGCCGCGGCCAGCGTGCGGGACCTGCGGCGGCGCGAGCGGCCCACGACGCGCGCGGGCAGGTCGCTCGGGGCCTGCGGCGCGCCCTCGGCCGCGCGGCCGATGACCCTGGCCAGGTCGGATTCCAGATCGTTGCTCATGAGGCGCTCCCTTCGGCGGGCGAACGGTGGGGGATCAGGGTTCTCAGCCTGGCCAGGCCGAGCGAGGCGTGACTGCGTACCGTCCCCTGGGAGATGCCGAGGACGTCCGCGATCTCCGCGTCCGGAAGCTGCTCGTAGAAGCGCAGGACGAGCACGGCCCGCTGCTTGCGCGGCAGCCGCGCCAGCGCCTGCCACAGCTCCTGGTCGCCGTCGGAAGGCAGCACGTCGTGCAGGGGCGTTTCCGGCAGCGCCCACGCGAGCTGCTCGCGCCGGCGGCGCCGCCAGACGCTGATGTGCAGCCGCGCCATGATGACCTTCGTGTACCGCTCCGGATCCTCCTTCCTGCGCACCCTCGGCCAGGCCCGGTGCAGCCTGACCAGCGCCTCCTGCGTCAGGTCGGCCGCGTCGTGCGGGTTGCCGCTGAGCGCGAAGCCGTAGCGCAGTAACGCGTTGGCCCGCTCGGCGACGAACTCCGTGAACCGGGAGTCGTCATCCACCTGTCATCGCCTTTCCCGTCGTACGTCACCCCAGAGACGGACTTGACGCGACATTTGTTGAATCCGGATTGGGCAGAGCTGACCGGCGGCCCCAGTACCCTTGAACACATGGCAGCAGGCGGCAGGGCATCGGGCAGGCCCGCGAAGAAAAAGGGCCCGTCCAAAGGCACCGGGGGGCAGAAGCGCCGGTCACTCGAAGGCCGGGGCGCGACACCGCCCGCCGAAATGCGGCACTGGTACAAGGACAAGGCGCGCGCCGAGCGCATCGCCCGCGAGGAGCAGAGCGGCACCCGCCGCCCCGCGCCCGCCAGGCAGCAGCGCCGCTCCGAAGACGCTCCCGAGCACATCGGCGGCCGCAACCCCGTCCTGGAGGCCCTGCACGCCGGAGTGCCGGCCAGCGCCCTCTACATCGCCCAGCGCATCGACAACGACGACCGCGTCCGCGACTCCATCAAGATCGCAGCCGAGCGCGGCATCGCCCTGCTCGAAGTCAGCCGCGACAAGCTCGACCGCCTCACCGAAGGCGGCGTCCACCAGGGCATCGCCCTGCAGATCCCGGCCTACGACTACGCGCACCCGTCCGAGCTCGTCGAGCTCGCCCAGGAGGCCGCCGAGGTCCCGCTGATCGTCGCCCTCGACTCCGTCACCGACCCGCGCAACCTCGGCGCCATCGCCCGCTCGGCCACCGCGTTCGGCGCCCACGGCCTGCTCATCCCGTCCCGCCGCTCCGCCGGCGTCACCGGCGGCGCCTGGAAGACCTCGGCCGGCACCCTCGCCAACCTCCGCGTCGCCCGCGCCGCCAACCTCACCGCCGCCCTGCGCGAATACCGCGAAGCCGGCCTCTTCGTCCTCGGCCTCGACGGCGCGGGCGACACCGACATCGGCGACGTCGAGCTCCTGACCGAGCCCCTCGTCGTCGTCGTCGGCTCCGAAGGCAAGGGGCTTTCGCGGCTCGTCCGCGAGCACTGCGACGTCCTGGCCCGCATCCCGATGCGCGCCGCCGCCGAATCACTCAACGCGGGGGTGGCGGCAGGGGTGGCGCTGTATGAAGCCGCTCGTCACAGGCGTCTCTAGCGTCTACACTGGTAGGCCGTGCCGACGTAGCTCAATCGGCAGAGCATCTGTCTTGTAAACAGAAGGTCAGGGGTTCGATTCCCCTCGTCGGCTCTGCAACCAGAAGGCCCCTGAACAGGCGAACCGCCCTCAGGGGCCTTTCGGGTTTTCCGGGGGGCAACGCGTGGTCATCGCAAGGGGAGCGCTTCGCGCAGGGAAGCTCAGGCAGTGACATTGGGGGGCACCGCCCCCCAAGCCCCCAGTCCCAAAGCTCGGTCCTCTCGTGGGGGCGCTTCGCGCCTTGGGGTTCGGGCTGTGACATTGGGGGGCGCGGCCCCCCAAACCCCCGGCTCAAACCCCGCTGCGCCGCTTGGTCGGCTCGCTTACCCGGCTCATCTGGCGTAACCCTGCTTGCTTCCGACGCGTTCGGCCGGCTCCCGCAGCTCATTCGATGCCGGGTCCTGCATCGTCAACAGGTCGGAGACGAGTTGCCGCACCACGCGATGGTTGCGGATTTGCTCAGGGGTGATGTTCTCGGTCTCCAGCAGTCTGCGCTGCGCAGGCGTATGCCCGGCTCACTGCCCACCAGCCGTCTGGGCGAGCAGCCTTGGGACCCGTTCGGACGGCGATGGGACACCGGGGAGGCCACCGCACGCGAGCCGCCGTAGCCGCCGGATGCGCCGGCCATCGTTGCGGTGCGACCTAACCACGCCGGTCATGCCTCTACGCGCCCTGATTCGCACGCCGACGACGCCGTTGCCACCACGTCCAATCCGAGTCGGGCGATGTAGGCGGCATGGGTGAGGTTCTGCGGAGGTAGTACACGTCGATAGGAAGGACCAGGGCGTACAGATGCGGCCTGGCCCATGGGGGTAAGCCGGTGAGAGCCTGTTGCAGGCGTCGGCGGGATGCGTCACCGGTGCACTCATGGCACGCGCATGTGAAGAAGACGTGGTCGGCGGTCCCTGTCAGGGCCGCCTTCTGCCAAGCCGTCAGGGCTGCCGCCACGGCGCCCGGCCACATGTGAGTGTGTTCGAGGGTGATCACGGCCGTCATCGGACGACGGCCGAGCCCGGGAACGTGATGGATCACAGCTCTATGGGTCCCACACGCTGATCCTCGTGTTCGGACCTCCGAAGGCGGCCTACGCGGCACGGTCCTTTCCGGTCAATGACATGACCATGATGATCGCATGCGGGGGGGTGTCGTCTAAGCTCCCTGCGCCAAGGAGATCTGTGCCCTCCGGCGGAGGCAACCGGCTCGGGTTGATCGCCCTGCGTCACGTCACGCTGGGGCGTGGCTGAGGGAGAGAAACTGATTTTCTCCGTCTGCCATTGCCCCGGGACACATGGAGCAGGCCCGCTACCCCTTTGGGGCGGGCCGGCCGCAGACGGGATGCTCAGTCAGAGCGGCCTATAAGCGTCGCCAGTGATCGTTTAGGCTGACGGCGATCTGGACGCCATAGGAGTGCGCATGGGTGGGGCGGCGGCGGACTACGCCTGGCTGAGCGACCGTTGGACCGATGGTGTCGGTACCACCGAGTTGTGCATCAATTTTCGTCCGTGATCTGTCCCCAGCGGACGCCATGCGGCGGATCAAGGTCACCCCGGGCACTTCCGGCAAGTTCAGCGTCGCCGCGTATGCCGCGCAGGGCGGAACCGTCCTGGCCGACACTGGATGGGGGACCAGGTACGTCACCAACGTGGCGGAGCCGCTGTCATTGGGGACGGCCGTGGCGACGGTGTTCGCCAATGTCGAGGACTCGGAGTTCAGCTTCTGGGCGAATGAGCGGTTGATCACCACGTTCGGCTTGTACGGGTACCGCTACCGGGAAGGAGATGATCCCGATCGGTTCCTCGCGGATGCCCGTGATCTGAACCTCTGCGGCGACGGATACTGCGAGAACCGCGTTGCCGGCGCTCTGGCTCTCGCCTCCCGAGCGACGGGCGTACACCTGTCTCGCGCCCACTACGCCAGACCAGCTCTGACCGGTTCGACTGATCATTTGCAAGCCGCCTGGTGAGAGGGGATCGGCGATCCGGCACAGTGCTGAGAGCAGCCTGTGGGCCATCCGGTCGAAGGCTTACGAGCTGTGGCGGCCTACTGCGAACGGTGTGACATCCAGCAACCATCTCGTTCAACAGGGCCATACAGCAACCGGCACCGACTGACGCGATCTTGAGGGTTCCGGGGGTTCATCGGCGTCCGCGAGAGCGGTGATCAACCGATGAGACCGTACGCGATCAGCAGGGCCGCTCCGGCGAGCAGGCCTAAGGCGGTCTTCCGTATCGCGGCGGCCTGCTGCGCCGGATCCGTGACCTCGGCGAGCGCCACGAGAGCGGCGGCGAAGGCGGCGAAGAGGATGACCAGACCGAGAAGATTGCCCCACTTTCCCGCTTCGTCGGCCAGCTCTGCCTGCGCCACCTGCTCCGCCAGGCGTGCGTCCCAGTCGTCAGGGGTTGCCGTGAGGTAGTCGAGGGTGGTGTCGCTGACACCATCGCCCGGGACAGGAGGACGGCTCATGTGTGCGGCGATCTTCTTCACCACTCCGGCAGCCGCTTCGTCGGCGACGGCGATCTCGTGCTGGCCCGTCGCGTGCTCGGCCACGTCGAGTGCCGTGTACTCCCGCCCAGCCGCCCGCAGCTGGAGGTGCAGGGCTTCGCGGTCGCCCGCCAGCCGGAAGGCGAAGGCCAGGCTGCTGCCTGCGATGCTCGCCGCGACCCTGTCCGCTTGCGTCGCCGCGGAGATGAGCGCGCGCTGCTCCTCGATCTGGGCGTACGCGTACGCGGGTGCCAGCAGGGTCATGGTGACCCAGACGGAAACCCCGAGCGTCAGCGCGAAACGCCGTTGCCGCTCGGGCTCAGGGATCAGCCCGACGTCTCGCTTTCGTTCCTGCCTCTGCGCTCTGCGCCGAAGTGTCCGGCGGCGGGCGAGCAGTACAGCCTGCCCCAGCAGGTAGACCAGTACGATCGGTACGGTCAGCATGCCGATGAGCGACGCAAGATCGGCGGCGCGATCTCCCGCCCCGCGGGCGGCTTCCGGATCAGGGGCGGGGTTCTCGCGTTCTATGGCGGCCAGGCGCTGGGGCACCTCGAAGCCGCCCGGAGACCGGTAGCGATCGCCGTCGAGCAAGGTCTCGTCTCCGTGGTGAGCGGTGCGCAGGTGCCAGGCCACCTGGGTTTCCACGGCCGCCTCGCTGCGGGCAAGAGGATCGGCGCCCAGCCGCAGCTCGGCTGCCCTCGCCTCGGAGATCGCCACCCACAGGGCCTCAGGCGCCTCGTCGGCGTAGACGTGCCGGATGTTCTCCAGACTCATGGCCGAACGCTTGATCTGCTGGCGCAGCGCTTCGTGCCAGTCTCCTGTCGCCTCGGACGACAGGAGCGCGCTCACACCCAGGATGAGGGCGACGAGTACGGTCACCAGCGTCTGTAGGGCGTTCGAGCCTGTCCAGCCTCGCATGACCGTCCGGGCGCGCCTCGCCGCTCTCACCCCGACCGCTTGTACGAGATCGTGTCGCCGGAGTCGGACGTCAACTTGAGCATGCCGTCCGCCATGCGCCATGCGTAGCGTTCGGGGCTGAGGTCGTCCATCGGCCGGTCGCGGTAACTGCTGCTCGGGGAGTCAGGATCCCTGAGGGTCTTGGTGCCTGCGGCGGGGCGCAGGATGAGCGTCTCGCCGTCAGCTTCCGCCTGGCCCATCACGGCGATCTCGAAGCTGAAGACTCCGGAGGCGCGTTGCTGGTTGAGCACGCCAGCGTGCCGGTATGTCCCGTTCTCATCGAACTTGTAGACCAGCAGAGCAGCGCCCGGACCTGTGCTCTCCCAGATGCCGACGAGCGGGCTGGGAAACGTCGCCGCCGGTTCGTCGGATGTCGCCGCCGATTCGTCGGACGTCGCCGCCGGATCGTCGGACGCTGCGGCTTCCGATGAGGGAGCTTTGTACGTCGGGGCCTCCTCGGAGGCTCCGCCGGTGGTCTCCACCGGCGGCCTTGAGGTGGGCACGTCTTCCCGTTTCGTGGCGCAGCCGGACAGCGGCCAGCCCAGCAGGGCCGCCAGCATCGCGGCGATGATCGCCTTGTCGAGCCTTGGCATGTGCGATCTCCCGTCCTCGCCGTGGCTTTGCCTTCACTGTGGACGTGCCTCAATCCGCGCGAATCCCCTCGTGGTTTGATTTGCGGGGTCCGACTCCGGGCTGACAGCGCACTGGCGTGCGCTGACAGCGCACTGGCGTGCGGCATCGGGGTGGGACGGGACGGCACCCGCTCGGAAGCGGGAGGCAGTGGTGGGGGGCGTCAGCTGTTCACGGGCGGCAGACTGCTGCCTGGCTGAACGAGGCCGCAATGGTAGGCGGCGGCGATGGCCTGGGCGCGGTCTCGCAGGCCCAGCTTGATGAGGACGCGCCCAAGATGCGTCTTGACCGTGGCCTCGCTCACGCTCAGGCGGCCGGCGATCTCCGTGTTGGACAGGCCGTGGGCGACGAGTACGTGCACTTCCCGTTCGCGAGTGGTGAGGCTGGCGAGCTCGGCCGGCGTCGGCCGCTGAGGATCGTGACGGGCGGCGAAGTCTCTGAGCAGGCGTCTGGTAACGCCTGGCGCGATCCAGGCGTCGCCTGCGGCCACCGCCCGAACCGCCATGATGAGCTCCTGGGGCGCGGCGTCCTTCAGCATGAAGCCCGACGCGCCGGCCCGCAACGCGCTGTACACCGCGTCGTCGATGTCGAACATGGTCAGGATGAGCACCTTGATAGGCCGGTCCGGATCCTTGGCGAAACCGTCGGCGGTGATTTCACGCGTCGCTTCCACGCCGTCGAGGTGAGGCATCCGGACATCCATGAGCACCACATCGGGTTGCAGGGCTCGGGCCTGTTCGACCGCCTCGACGCCGTCGCCGGTCTGTCCGAGGACGACGATGTCTTCTACGCCGAGCAGCAGAGTGAGGCCCTCGCGAATGAGGGGTAGGTCGTCGCAGACAAGTACCCGAATCGCCACCGCGCCTCCCCGCCCCTGGCACTTGGCGCCCTTCGTGAGGATTGTCCTCGAGCTGGAGCCTCTCGTCGAGGGGCGTGTATCCGGTCGAAGGTTTCGGATGGCAGGCCGGGGCTTTTGCGAAGCTCGGAATCGGTGCGGCGATGTCGGTCAGGTGGGGCGTCGGTTCGGTGGGGCGTCGGTCCGACCGGTCAGGCCGGTCCGGTAGGCCGTGCCAGGAGCGCCACGACGGCGCCCCCGGCACGGCTTCTGGTGCCCTCTGCCGGCGCTGGATGAGGAAGGTGCCCTCTGCCAGCGTCGAGTGAGGGAGGTCAGGGCTGGATGAGGAAGGTGCGGCTCCGCGCGAAGCTGGAGTCGAAGTTGCGGATGCCCACCAGCAGGTAGCCGTGGACCTCGCACAGGTGCCCCTTCCTACTGGCGAGGTTCGCCGCCTGCACCGTGAACACGAAGGCGTTGTCCTCCTTCGGCCATGTCGGTTTACCTAGGTTGTCCTTGATCCGCCCGGGTGTGAACGGAATGGTGTCGTTGGCCGTGAGGTCTCTCACGACGATGTCGACGGTGTACTCCGCTCCCGCGCTGAACATGGCGTCGCCCGCCTCAACCTCCACCACGACCTCGAAGTCGGCGGTGGAGCTGAAGGTCACGTCGGCGATCGTCTTGCCCACGTTGCGTGTGTAGACCTGGACAAGCTCGGCGTCGTTCGGTCCCATGCTGAACTCTCCTTCTCGCGGCCTTGCGCCGCATCCGGTTGTCAGCTCCGAATACTTGCTCGCGTCCCCGCCGCGGTCGTCTGCTTCCAGTCGGATTTTCGCCGTCAGACGCGGGTCGCAGATCGTCGTACGGGACCACGCCCGGCCAGCGGCTGCTGATATCGGATCCGATCTCCAAGGGGATCTTTCATACGCCACAAGAGTGGCTTGGCGATGGCTCAGACACGTGCGGACGCAGGTTTCTTTCCTGATTCTCCGTGCCTATTACAGCCTGGCTGCTACCTCCGCTGGGGGACGTCATGAATCCGCTTTCCGGCTGACGACATCACCACCGGGATCAACGCACCATCGAGACCGAATACCCCGATCGCCACTCAGGAGAGCGGTATGACAGCAGCGACAACCCCGACGTCCGAGGCTACGGTGGCCGAGCCCGCCGCCTGCGTCCGTGCTGGTAGACGGGGCCGGGTGCGCCTCGAGTGAAAGGTCGTCGGCTATTTCTCCGCCCTGACGGGCGGCTTCTAGCGCACCGCGGAATCAACCGCGACGACGGCGGAGGCTGACCGGCCACTCAGCCTCCGCCCTGCGACACAAAGCTTCACAGCCCAGTTCGACAGGTGTTCAATGTATGAGGCCCGTTCGGTAGCTGATCTGGGGCCTCTGCGGGAAAGGCATCCAGATCATGTGTGACATATATTCCATTCCCAACGACCTCCGAGTTTCCATGCAGCTCAAAAAGGCGCCCGATCGCATCGCTGGGCATCTGGCCGCCGGCGTGCTCGGCGATTCCAACGTGGTGCTGGTCCCCGACCCGCCCGCGGCGCTGCTGCAGACCAGCGAAGAGATCGAGGTGCTCATAGCGCCCAACCCGCCGACCAAGAACATGCTCATCGAGCGCCACGAGATCGCTCAGAGGGTCACGTACGCTCTCCGGGGTCGTGCGAATCCCGTCGTGGCCGCGTTCCAACTGGTCGAGCGGTCACGGTACGCCAGTCAGATGTACAGCTTCGACCCGGTCGAGGTCGGGCGCGTCCTGGAAGAGAACGGCGGGTGCTTCTGGAAAGCACTGGTCCGCGTGGGGGCCGTCCCCCCGAAGATCCGGAAGGTTTCCGAGAAGTTCCTGCGGGAGGCGAACGAGAAGGAGCGGATCCAGCGACGCCCAAAGATGTCTGACTTCGTCTACGACTCCTACTCCGAGCTGGTCCCGGACATCTGCCAATGGTTGTGCTGGTGCTCCAAACACAGCCACTGAGGCCGCGAAGGCGAGGCGATCCCATGTGACGCGACCGGCCCAGCGCATGCGTGCGCTACCCATCCTGCTCCAGGACGTCTTGCTCGCGGTCGCGGTGACGGCTCTCGACGTCGTGCTCTTCTCGACGCCGACCGCACCCAGTGCCGGCAGAGGACTCTATGTGGCGGCCGCCGTGGCCATCCTGATGTGGCGACGGCGGTCGCCCGTGGTCGTGTTCGGGCTCACGTGGCTGCACAACGTGCTGCAGTTCCTGGTGCCCGGCACCACGCCGCTGCTGAGCCTGATGCTGGCGCTGTTCACGGTGGCCTCACGGACGAATCGCAACACGGCGGTAGCGGCCCTGGCGCTGTCCTTCACCGCCGGCGTGGCCGCCTCCGTGGGCGAGTACGCCAGGCTTTCCGAGCCGAGCCCGCTCGCCCTCATAGCCATGCCTACCTACTACTTCCTGTGGTTCGCAGGAGTGTGGGTCACCGGACGGTGGGCTCGGCTGAGCCGGCTGCGCATCGATGAGCTCGACTACCGCCGCCGTGCTGAGGCCTTCCAGGCGGTGATCGACGAGCGGATGCGCATCGCGCGCGAACTGCACGACGTCGTCGCCCACTCGGTGACTATGATGTTGCTGCGCTCCGCCAACGCTCAGCGCGTGCTCGCCAGCGATCCGCCCCAGGCCGGACGGATGCTGGCGCAGGTCGACGACTTCGGCCAGCAGACCATGAGCCAGCTCCGGGACCTGCTCACCGTGCTGCGCATCGACGAGGCCGGCGATGACGGTTCGGCGGCCGGAACCGCACGGCCCGGTGTGGACGACCTGAAGAGGCTGCTGGAGGGGGTGCGGCAGGCCGGACTCTCCATCACCCATGACCTTGCCGCCGACCTCGGCCGGATCGACCCCGATGTCAGCCTGGCCGCGTACCGGATCGTGCAAGAGGCGCTCACCAACGTGACCAAGCACGTCGGCAGCGACGCGCACGCCCACGTCGAACTGGCCCGCATCGAGGACCGGCTGCGCGTGGAGGTGAGAAACGACGTCGGCGAGGGCAATGCTGCCGCGGGCCCGGCTTCGCCCGCCGGTTCATCCACCGATCTATCCGCTGGCCTGTCCACCGGGCACGGCCTGATCGGGCTGCGCGAGCGTGCGGCCGCCGTGGGCGGCACGCTCGACGCAGGTCCCACGCCGACGGGCGGCTTCTTGGTGAGGGCACTGCTGCCGGCCAAAGGCCGGCCTGCGAGGCCGGCCTGAGCCCGGTCATACGTATTGGTCGTAGAACACCCGCCAGTTGCCCACGATGAGGGGGTCGGAAGGGCTCACCGGCTCGATCCTGAGCAGGTAGGTGCCGCTGTACGGGGCCGAGCCGCCGTAGGCTGCGCCGCTGAAGTTGAACGAGCACACCTGCAGGCCATGGGACCCGAACTGGGACACAGGCCGGGGGGTGATCACGCCGATCTGGGTGCTGCCGACGAAGACCGCCGCCGATCGGGAGAGGTCCTCGTAGAAGGTGAGCACCTCGACCTCGAGCACCGAGTACCACTTGGCGCGATCGACGACGAACGGCCTGGCGAAGTTCGTGAACGGAGCCTGCCCGTCCACGTAGGCGACGCCCCAGTGTGCCGGGCTCGGCAGGGCCATGCCTGCCGTGAATGGTGTCGTCATGCCTGTGCCTGCCCTTCCGTACCGGCGCTCTCGATCCGTGCCAGGCGCTGCTCCTCCAGCTCCTGTAGGGAAAACCGGCCGGTCATCGCGTCGAGGGCGTCCAGCCCGAGCGCGGTGGCCAGCGCCGCGGCCCGCCTCTGCGGATCGTCCGGCAGCCGTGCCGCGAGCGTGTCGAAGTCGATGTCGCTGTCTCGTGCCCGCTGCTCCAGGTGCCGGACGAGCTCCTGAAGGTTCGTCATATCCGCCTCCTGAACCGGCGCGCGCCCGCTCGGCCCGCGCACGAGCCCAGCGTGCTCTCCGACCGGCCGCGGCGAATCCTCTGGAAGTCGTCACTTGCCCGTCCGATTCCCGGGGTAGGGCCGGTGAGGGCATACGCCGGCAGTACGAGACCGCACACAGGCCGCGGCTGCTGGCGACCGGCGGCGAACGATCGCCGTCGGCGGTGACGGGAGCACATTTCGCCGCCGCCAGCGGTGACGGGCCGCCGTCCCATCGCCGGCTCGCTGCGGCCGTCCGCCGCGGATCGCATCCAGGACATACGACTGGGGGTGGACTGTCGGGACGACTGTCCGCTCGAAATCGGACGGGCCCAGCTCAACCGCCGAGGGATGATCCGTCGTGCTTCTCCGGGGACAATGCGGTGCATCGGCTCTGAACGGGAGAGGACGGCGCCATGGCATTCCCGGACGGCTCAGAGATCGTGGTGTCGCTGCAGAGGCGCTCGCCCGACCGGCGAAGCTCCGAGTGCCATCTTGCGCTCGGCGTGCTCATCACGGCCGAACAGGCGGTGTTCGATCTTCCTGCCGATGTCGAGTTCGGCGACGCTCCGCAGCTCGACGTGCTGATCGCGCCGGTAGGAGCCGGCGAGCGGGACGTGATCGAGCGCATCCGCCCGCTGCAGGTGCTCGTGCGATCACTGAGAGAGACGCCGTGGGCACGCGTGGCGCTGGTGCCGCTGGCCCAGCCGTCCCGCTACGGCGCGGCGAGGCCGCGGCTCGATCGGGACGTGGTGGAGCGCGCACTGGAACGGACGGGTGAGATCTGGTCGGCGCTCATCGAGCTGAAGCTGGCGAGGCGACCGCTTCGCGACGTCCACCCCGCCGAACTGCTCGACCGACTTGACGGTATCGTCGCCCGGCAACTGCACTCACTGGTGCAGATTCGTCTCGAACGCACGCCGGGGGAGATCGCGAACTGCCCGTTCTCCAACATCACGGAGTGCGGGTCCGGAGGCTTCTTCCGAGCGGACCTCTAGGGCGGGGCGGCTGTGATGGGCCGTTCACGCGCATTCGCGGTGTGGCTGGGCAGCGTGCCTGTGGTCGCGCGCGACGCCGTTCTCGCGGCCCTGCTCTGCGCCGTCGATCTTCGTACGCAATGGACGCCGCAGTCCACCGACCGGCTCATCGGCGTGGGCCCGGTGCCGTGGCCCGTCATCGCCGGGTACGCCGTGGCCGGGTACGCCGTGCTCGCCTGGCGACGGCAGCATCCCTGGCCGGTGTTCGCAGCCGTGCTGGCGCACAGCCTCGTGGCACAGCTGTTCCTGCCCTGGCGCCCCCTGTTGGGGCTGCTCGTGGCGCTGTACACCGTCGTGGCCCGGACGAGCCTGCCCCGGTCGCTGATCGCGTTGCTGGGTGCGAGCCTGTCGTCCGCGCTCATCGTCGCCGACGAGGTCTCCGACACGCCGCCGGGCGAGCAGGGCAACATGTTGCTGGTCAACGTCATCCTGTACCTGGTGCTGGAACTCGCCGTCTGGGGGGTCGCCCGGATCACCCATCGCAGTGGCCGGGAGCTGCGCGCCTCCGAAGCGCGGCGCCAGGCGGCGGTCGCCGAGGAACGGGCCCGCATCGCACGTGAGCTGCACGACATCGTGGCTCACTCGGTTACCGTGATCGTGTTGCAGGCCGCAGGAACACGGCGCATCCTGCCTGCCGGGCTCCCGCAGGTGGAGAAGTCGCTCGCCAATATCGAAGCCACCGGTCGCCAAGCCATGGCCGAGCTGCGCCGCCTTCTCGGCGTGCTCGTGGACGCCGGCCTGCGCATCAGCGACGGTACCCGAGAGCTCCAGCCACACTGGGGCATCGAAGACCTGGACCCCGTCATCGAACGCATCGTCGCCGCCGGCCTCTCCGTCGAGGTCGACCACCGCGGCACGGCCCGGCCACTCGACGTCAGCGTCGGACTGGCCGCACATCGAGTCGTGAGCGAAGGGCTCACCAACGCTCTCAAGCACGGTGGCGCCGGCGCTCGCACCGTCGTCCTGCTGGACTGGAAGGACGACGAGCTCGTCGTGTCCGTCACCGACGATGGCCGAGGCCGGCACCTGGACGACACGACGCCATTGACGGGCGGCCACGGGCTGATCGGGCTCGACGAGCGGATCCGAGCCGTGGGCGGCAACCTGCGGGCGGGGCCGTTGGCGGACGGCGGCTACCGGGTCTCCGCCAGACTGCCCCTCTCGTCGGGCTGATCCCGGCCTTCGTGAAAGGGGCGCAACAGGTGGAGATCTCCAGAGAGAGTCTTGGCCATAATGAGGTAGTGACGAACCCCATCAGCACGCCCCGGATGCGGCGCGGCGTCAAGGTGGCGCAGTTCATCATCACGGTTCAAGTCGCCTTCGGGCTGGTGGGCTTGGTGCTCGTGCTGGTCGGTTTCTTCTCCACCTTCGATGGGAAGCTGCTCCCCGTCCTGGTTTACGCGGCCGTGGTGCCCGCCCTGCTCGGGTGGCTGCTGAGCAGGTGGTCGAGCAGGCGGGCGTTCGTACGATGGGTGACCATCGCTGTGCAGGTGCTGGTCATCAGCCTGAGCATGCTCGACCTGGTCCTCTATTCCACGCTGACGTGGGGAGCCCTGTTCGGCCGTCATGCGCTCCACTGGGCCGTCATTGTCCTGCTGCTTCTGCCGCAAGCCGGGCACTGGTTCGACTCATCGCGCTTGCACGAGGGTGAGGATCAGCGGTAGCCGGTTGGGTCGGCGGGCTTGCCCGGGTCCTGGACCTCCACCAGGTAGCGCCAGCAGTCCGGTTGGGAGCCGTCCACGTCCGTGAAGCCGTACTCGCGGGCCAGTTGGCCGCTGGACAATGACTGGCCGGTCCAGCGCAGGACGTCCGGGTCGGTGGCGAGGGCGGTGACGGCGCGGCCGACGTAGCGGGGGGTTTCGGAGATGACGAAGTGGGGCTCGCGGGCGGTGGCGTCGCGCCAGGTCGCCTCCGTCACCCCGTAGTGCTCCAGCATCATCTCCGATCTCAGCCAGCCGGGCGTGAGCGTGACCGCCGCGCATCCGTACGGGCGCAGCTCGTGCGCCTGGGCGTAGCCGAGGCGGATGACGGCGCTCTTGGCGTGGTCGTAGAAGAACGAGACGCGGTAGTTGGCGTCGTTGTAGTCCTTGGTGCCGTCGGTCATCTCCACGACGAGGCCGCCGGGGCGTTCGATCAGGAGCGGCAGCGCGTAGTGGCTGGTGATGATGTGGGTGTCGATGGCGAGGCGGAGCAGGCGCAGGCCGGCGTCGAGGTCGTGGCGCCACAAGGGTGTCTCCCACTGGGCCAGGAGCTCGCCGCCCCAGATGTCGTTGACCAGGACGTCGAGGCGGCCGTGGTCGCGGGAGACGCGGTCCATGAGGGCCTTGACCTGCTCGCGTTCAAGGTGGTCGACCTGGACGGCGATGCCGTGGCCGCCCGCCGCCGTCACCAGCTCCGCCGTCTCCTCGATCGTCTCGGGGCGGTCGTACTCGGATCGGGTCTCGCGGGTGGTGCGGCCGGTCACGTACACGGTGGCGCCGGCCGCGCCCAGCTCGACGGCGATGCCGCGGCCGGCGCCGCGCGTTCCGCCGGCCACCAGGGCGACCTTGCCCTTCAGGTTGCTGCTCATGAGGAAGGACGGTAGGAGGAAAAGCCGACAACGGGTGTCATGTTTCCCGGCCGGAGCCGAGGGGTTGACCGGGCGCGGGCGCTCTCGTACGGTCCGTGCGAGGAGGCGGCCATGACCGAGCAGCCCAGCAGCGGTAAGGGAGCCTGGCCCGATCTTCCCCCAGGGCCGTACGGCACCCCCTCGCCCGACCTGATCCGCCGGCACGCCGAGGCCCCCATGGAGGCGGCCACGATGCCGAGCGGCGACCGGATCCCGATGCTCGTCCGCTACGCCGACGTCCGGAACCTGCTGACCTCGCCCGCGAGCAGTCGCAACCTGCGCGAGCCCGGCCTGCCCAGGATGGTCAGCGGCACGTTCCTCGACGACGACCCGGCGGCACTGAACAACCAGGACCCGCCGGAGCACACCCGCTACCGCCGCATCCTGCACGGCACCTTCACCCCCAGGCAGATCGAACGCTGGCGGCCCCGCGTCGCGGCCATCGCCGGGGAGCTGCTCGACGCGGCCGGCGAGGAGTTCGACCTGGCCGCGGCGTTCGCGCTGCCGCTGCCCGCGCGGGTGATCTGCGAGCTGCTCGGCGTGCCGATGGACCGGTTCGAGCAGTTCCGTGAATGGACGGACCTGTTCCTGTCCACCTCGACGGCGGGCGCCGAGGCGCGCGGGGAGGCGTTCGGCGCGTTCATGGCGTACGCGGCCGAGCTGATCGCCCGGCATCGTGCCGAGCCCGGCGACGACCTCATCGACCTGCTCATCGAGGCCAGGGACGAGGACGACCGGCTCACCGAGGACGAGCTGACCAACATGGTCTTCACGCTGATCCTCGCCGGGCACGAGACCACCGCCTCGATGGTGATCAGGGGCACGTTCCGGCTGCTCTGCCATCCCGATCAGTACGCCGAGCTCGCCGCGCGCCCGGAGCTGGTGGAGGCGGCGGTGGAGGAGATCCTGCGGCACGAGGGCCCAGGCGGGACCGGCATGCTGCGGCGGGTCACCGAGGACGTCGAGGTGTCCGGCGGCACCATCCCGGCCGGCACGGTCGTGCTGCCGAACCTGGCCGCCGCCAACCACGATCCCGTGGTGTACGAGGAGCCGATGCGGTTCGACATCCACCGGTTCGCCGACGCTCCGCCGAGCCCGCACCTGACCTTCGGGCAAGGCCCGCACTACTGCCTCGGCGCGAACCTGGCCAGGATGGAGCTCCAGGAGGCGTTCCGGGCGCTGGTGACCCGGCTGCCGGGGTTGCGGGCGCAGGAGGATCTGGCGGCGGTGCGGTGGAGCGACGACGGCTTCGTCTTCCGCCCCCGGAGGTTGCTGGTCAAGGCAGGCTGAGCGGTCTCGGAAGTACTGGTCAAGGCAGGCTGAGCGGTCTCGCGCAGCCGCACATGCCGCCGTCCCGAATCGGCCGAAAGTACTGCCGTAAACCCTGCTGACGGCCCATCCCCGGCGCGCGCCGGATCCCGAGGATGGGCGGTATGCCCCAGCAACAACCCCCTATGTCCCAGCAACCCCGCATGTCCCAGCAACCCCGTATCACCGCCCTGGACGTCCTGCGCGGTTTCGCGCTCTGCGGCATCCTCGTCGTCAACGTCCGTCCGATCGCCAACGTGGACGCCGACGTGCTGAGCCACGCCGTAGGGGCCGACTGGCCCGGCTATCTCGCGGACCAGCGCTTCTTCCCGATCTTCTCGCTGCTGTTCGGCGTCGGCTTCTCGCTGATGCTGAAGAGCGCCGCGAACCGTACCGACCGGCCCCGCCTGGTGTTGCTGCGCCGCCTGCTGGTGCTGCTCGCCATCGGCCTGCTGCACATGTTCGTGCTGTGGCGCGGCGACATCCTGACGATCTACGCCGTCGTCGGGCTGGTGGTGCTGCTGCCGTCCACGTGGCTGCCCCGCTGGGCGGTGGCGGTGCTGGCGGGGGTCCTGCTGGTGGTGCCGCTGGCGCTGGGCATGAACGGTGTCGTGCTGGTGCCGGCTCTGTTCCTGCTGGGCTCGCTGCTGACCAGGTACGGGGTGACGGAGCGGCTGGAGCGGATGACGTGGTGGCCGGCGACGCTGGTCTTCGCGGTGCTGGCGCTGCCGGCGGCGTGGGCGCAGAGCAACCAGGTCCACAGCGCGTTCGCGGTCGCGGGGCTGCTGACCGCGGGGGTGTACGTGTGCGGGATGCTGGCGCTGTTCAGGACGCCGCTGCGCCCCGCGCTGCAGGCGATCTTCGCGCCGCTGGGGAAGATGGCCCTGACCCATTACCTGAGCGCCACCGTGCTGGTCCTGCTGATCTCGGCGTTGCTCGGCGGGAAGCCGGACACGTGGTCCGAGGGGACGGTGCTGCTGATCGCCGCGGGCATTCTCGCCGCGCAGCGCGTGCTGTCCGGCCTGTGGTTGCGGCACTTCCGGTACGGGCCGGTCGAGTGGCTGTGGCGCTACGCCACCTGGCTGCGTCGCCCGTCGAACGAGCAGCGCCCCATGAATGCCTACAACTCGCCCAGCTCTCCGAGCGGCTTCGTCCAGTAGTCGCGGTCGAAGGGCCGGCCCTCGGCGATGGCGTCGGTGTCGTGGATGGCGCGGTGGGGGTTCGCGGCGATGTGCACGATGTCGTTGAAGGTGCGGAACGCCTTGTCGTCGCCGGGCCGCATCGAGCACGTGTGGATGCGGTCGTACCAGTATTTCTGCTCCTCCTCGATGCGGGGCAGGAGCTCGGCGCGGGTCAGGGTTCTGGCCTCCGCTATCGTCAGCCGCTTGAAGCTCGGCATGACGTCATTGTGGCTCCCCGCCGCCGGTGGCGGGAAGAGCGGGGCCAGAACCCGCGCCGGGGCTCAGCCGCGTACGGCGCAGAGCAGGCGGTTGTTGCCGCGCTGCCACAGCGTGCCGATCTCCGTGAAGCCGGCCTCGCGCAGCGCCTCGACGTGGTGCGACAGCAGGTGCGACTCGGACCCGTGGTGGGAGGCGCCGGCCGTGGTCCTGGCGGCGTTGAGGGCGGCGAGATCGGGGTCGGCCTCGACGGCGTCCCACCAGGACCGCCAGTCCTCCGGCCGGTTCGCGCCGAACACCCGCTCGGTCTCCAGGCGGTGCACCTCCTGCTCCAGGCGCGACAGGGCGGGCGTGGTGTCCTCGGTGTCCATGTGGTCGCCGTTGAGCAGCACGCCGCCGGGGCGCAGCACGGTGGCCAGCTCGGCGTAGACGCCCTTCAGCTCGGGGCCGGAGATCCAGTGCAGGGCCGTGGTGCTGACGGCGGCGTCGACGGGCCGGCCGTCGAGGCCGAGCAGGCCGGTCCATCCGCTCGTACGCAGGTCGGCCGAGACGAACGTGAGCTGCGGATAGGCCGCGCGCCCCAGCCCGAGCAGGAGCGGGTCGGCGTCCACCGACACGACCGTGGCCTCGGGCAGCCGCTCCAGCAGCCGCGCGGACAACGATCCGGGGCCGCAGCCGAGGTCCACCACCACGGGGTCGGGCCGTCCGAGTGCCTGCACGGCGTCGATCAGGGCCGTGAAGCGCTCCTCACGGTCGGGCAGGTAGCCCTCCTGCTGGCGGTCCCAGCGCTCGATCCACTTCGTCGCGGCTTCGTGAGTAAGCATGAAACGCCCCCTGTAACCGTCATCTAAGATTTGGACAGTCACAACGTAGAGCATGAGAGTGTAACCGGTCAATTGGACTACAACAGTCACACAGATGCCGTGATCAGAGTGGCGGTGTCGCTCGTCAACGAGCTGACGCCGGGCGAGCGGCGCGGGCGGCCCTTCCCCGTCCCGGCGGACGCGGGCGCCGCCGCCACCGCCGGTCTCCGCGCCGTCTACACCTCCCAGCGCGCGGTCACCGAGGCGGAGGGGGCCGAGCTGGCGCAGGTCGCCGCCCGCCTGCGCACGGTCTTCGAGGCGGTCGCGGACGGCGACATCGACAGCGCGGCGACGCAGGTGAACGCGCTGCTGGAGGAGACGCACGCCCGGCCGATGCTCGAACGGCACGACGGCGAGCCCTGGCACCTGCACTTCCACGGGCGCGGCGGCACCATGGCGGGCGACTGGGCGGCCAGTTGCGCGACGGGGCTGGCGATCGTGCTGGGCAGCGAGTTCAGCGACCGCCTCGGCGTCTGCACGGCGCCGCACTGCGACCGCGTCTACGTGGACGTCTCACGCAACGGCACCCGCCGGTTCTGCTCCACGGCCTGCCAGGGACGGGTGAAGACGGCCGCTTTCAGGGCCAGAAGCAGGTCATGAGACGGCCGCCCTCAGAGCCGGGAGCACGTCATGACAGGACGCGGATCGGGGCGCCGTCGATGAAGGCGTCGATGTCCTCGACGGCCTCGCGGAAGTACGTGCGGTAGTTCAGCTCCGTCACGTAACCGAGGTGCGGCGTGGCCAGCACGTTCGGCAGCGTACGGAACTCGTGCCCCTCAGGCAGCGGTTCGAGGTCGAACACGTCGAGCCCGGCCCCCGCGATCCGCCGTGCGCGCAGCGCCGAGGCCAGCGCGTCCTGGTCGACGATGGCCGCGCGGGCCGTGTTGATCAGGTGGGCGGTCGGTTTCATCAGCGCCAGCTCCCGCTCGCCGATGAGCCCCCGCGTCCGCTCGCTGAGCACGAGGTGGACGGAGACGATGTCGGAGCCGGTCAGCAGCGCGTCGAGGTCGGGGGCGAGGCGCGCGCCGCAGGCGGCGGCCCGCTCCTCGGTGAGGTTGGCGCTCCAGGCGACGACGTCCATGCCGAACGCCCGCCCGACCTCCGCGACCCGCGAGCCGATCTTGCCCAGGCCGACCAGGCCGAGCGTGCGGCCGTGCAGGTCGGTGCCGATCGTGTGCTGCCAGGGGCCGCCGGCGCGCATGGCGGCGGATTCGGGCACCAGGTGGCGGGCCAGGCCGAGGATGAGCGCCCAGGTCAGCTCGACCGGCGGGGTGGAGACGCTGCCGGTGCCGCAGACGGTGACGCCGTGCTCGCGCGCCGCCGCGAGGTCGATGGAGGCGTTGCGCATGCCGGTGGTGACGAGCAGCCGCAGATGGGGGAGCCGGTCGAACAGCTCGGCGGGGAACGGCGTGCGCTCCCGCATGGCGACGACGATCTCGCAGTCGTGGATGGCGGCGACGAGGTCGTCCTGGCGGCTGAAGTGCTCGCGGAAGCTCTCGGCCCGCACCCGGGACCAGTCGGCCAGGCCGAGTGCCACGTCCTGGTAGTCGTCGAGCACGGCGCATCGCAGCATGGTTCCGGATCTTATGCGGGCGGCCCCCTGCTCCAGCTCCCCGGGGGTGGCCCGGGGAGCTGGAGCCCGTTCAGCCGGCGGCCAGCCGCTCCGCCTCTTCGTGCAGCACCCTGATCAGGAGCAGCTCCAGCCGGAGCCGGTCGAGATCGAGGGCGGCATCGTCCAGGACGTGCATGATCGGGCCTCCTCGAGAGGTTGGACGCCCCATCTGCCACAGAGGTTCACGCGATCTCGGATCTCGCTTCTGAAGGCGATCTCAGGTCCCGCTTCTGAACGCGTTGTCAGGTCTCGCTTCTGAACCGTTCCCATGCGGACTGTCGCGTCATGCCGAGGGCGGCGCCGATCCGCTCCCAGCTCGTGTCGCGGGTGCGCAGGTGCGCCACCCAGTCGCGCAGGTTGTCGTCCACTTGTGCTTGTACGGCGGCGATTTTCGGGAGGTGTTCGAGAATTTGCTCGACGGTCATGGATTCCCAGGCCGGAAGTCGCGGTTCGGTGGAAGCGGCCAGCCGTTCCTGTTCGAGGATTTCGACGCACAACCCGACGCATTCGTCACAAATGTGTACGCCGGGCCCGGCAATGAGCTTGCTCACGTCCCCGCTCTTCTTGTGACAGAAGGAGCATCGGAGGTTCTCTTTCCAGTCAGGCATGGCCTGACACTAGCTCGTCAGGCGACTCCTGACAAGCCCAAGTGCCGATCCCGGAGCATCTGGGCCCGCAGGATCTCCTGCCGCTCCTCGTTGATCTTGCGGGTCAGCGACAGGTAGGCGGTCAGCACCTGCCCGTACCTGTCGCGTGCCTGTTCGAGCTGGTCGCGCAGCAGGTAGGCACGCTCCAGGTCGCCATGTCGCTCGGCCTCGGCCAGCAGCGTGCGAGCCTCGTCCACGATCTCTTCGGCCCGCTTTCTCGTGCGGCGCAGCATCGCGGAGCACTCGTGCAGCTCCGTCAGGCGCGCCGAGGAGACGATGAACTCAGCAGTGTGCACGGCCAAGCCGCCGGCTATGCCGCTGCGGAGATCCGATCCCATTTCCCGCCACCTCCTGGTCAAGGTTGCCTAACTGTAGACGCGCGGCTCTCGCGCCGGGATCACCGGAGACGGGCGGTGGTGGCGGAATGAACCCGGCGGGGATAATTCTTCTCCCGCGGCGGAAATACGCCTCCCTGAAACTCGTTCGGTGCCGGTCGAATGCGGTATTCGGCGGAGATCTCGCAGCTTATCCAGGGGATTGCCCGCGAATCTCCGAAGTTCCCAAATGAGTAAGAGGAAGACCTCGGATCCACCCCCGCGACCCCCTGTGCTCGTCACATACTGAGACCGGACGACGTCGTAACGTGACAACGTGACTGTGGAGTGGTGGCGATGCAGGGGGCAGCGGAGCATGACGACGCGGTCGACGTCAGCGTCGTCATCCCCGTACACAACTGCCGGGCCTTCCTCGACCGGTGCCTGACCTCGGCACTCGTCCAGCGGGTCAAGAAGGAGATCGTCGTCGTGGACGACGGCTCCACCGACGGCAGCGGCGAGCTCCTCGACCTCTACGCCGCCTATCACCCCGGCAGCGTCAAGGTCGTGCACATCGAGGCCAGCGGCGGCGCCGGCCGGCCGCGCAACGTCGGCATCGAGCACGCCACCGGCCGCTACGTCTTCTTCTGCGACGCCGACGACCACCTCGGCCCCGAAGCGCTCGAACGCATGGTGGCCGTGGCCGACCGCAACGACACCGACATCGTCCTCGGCAAGGTCGTGGGCCACGGCAGGCGGGCGCCCGTGTCGATGTTCGCGCACGGCGCCGACCGGGTCACCCTGGCCGACAGCACCGTCTACAACAGTCTGAGCTGCTACAAGCTGTTCAGGCGCGAGCTGCTCGTGCGCCACGGCATCAGGTTCGGCGAGGGCATGCTGGTCGGCGAGGACATCCTGTTCACCGTGCACGCCTACTGCCACGCCCGGGCGGTCTCCGTGGTGGCCGACTACGACTGCTACCACCTCGTCTCCAGGCCCGATGGCAGCAGCATCATGCAGCAGCCCGGCAGCAGGGACCCGCTGGCCTGGCTGGCCATGATCCGCGAGCCCATCCGGCTCATGGCCCGGCACGTCGAGCCCGGGCCACTGCGTGACCACCTGCTGCGCCGGCACTTCAGGCTGGACATCTTCACGCAGCTCGGAGTGCCGTTCCTGGACAGCGACGACGTGCGGCGCAAGGACATCGCGCGCGAGGTCGCCGCGCTGTGCGAGGAGTGGTACACGCCGGGCGTCCACGAGCGGCTCAACACCATCGACCGGCAGCGGGCCGGCGCCCTCGACGACATCGAGCGCCTGGTGCGCCTGGCCCGCATCGAGAGCGCCACCGTCCGGCGCCGGCTGACCGGGCTGCGCTGGGAGGGCGAGCGCCTGGTGGTGACGGGCGCCGCCCGGCTCGACGGCATCACCAGGGACGACGGCCTGGCCGTGGTGCTGCGCGCCCGGCACGACCCCGCCAAGGAGGTGGTCGTGCCGGCCGAGCGCAAGGGCGGCGAGTTCACCGCGCGGGTGGACGTGAGCGCGCTGGAGTCCGGCGTCTGGGACCTGCGGGTGGCGGTCGAGGTCGAGGGCGTGATCCGGCTCGGCCGGCTGGGCGCCGAACGCGACGGCGGCATCGGCAGGCCGCGCCCCCGCATCGTCGGCGGTGTCGTCGCCCTGCCCTACTTCACCAGGGACAACGGGAACCTGAGCATCGACATGGGCGGCCACGTGGTCGCGGTGCCCGGCACGGTGCGGCTGATCAGGATGCGCTGGGCGCTCGGGCACCGGCTGGTGATGGACGGCGAGGTCACCGTCGCCGGCACCACCCCCGCAGCCACGGCCGTCAAGCAGATCGTGTGGCGGGAGCGGCGCAGCGGGCGCGAGCGCGCCGACCGCGTGATGGCGCTGCCCGGCGGCGGCTTCGCGGCCAGGCCCGCCGTGGGAAGGCTGACGGTCGGCACCTGGGACGCCTACCTGGAGCTCGACCTGGGCGGGCCGCCCGCGCGGTTCAGGATCGAGACCGAGACGGTGGCGGGGCCGCGCCGCTGGTGGGGGTCGGCCCTGCTGCGGAGCGTGCGGCCGTACACGACGTCGGGGAAGGGGCGGCTGAGCGCGGTGGTGCGGCGGCTGACGGCGGAGAGCCTGGTCAAAAGAATCTTGCGGTAATTGCCATCTATGTGCAGGTGCAAGACGATGTCCTAAAGTAGGACCGTTTGTCCTTCCTCCTTCTCGGAGCACCTCTTCCTGGAGGCAGCCGTGCACGTACCCGATGGCTTCTTCAACGCAGCGACATCCATCTCGGCCGGCGTCGTCGCGGCCGCCGGCGTCGCCGTCTGTCTGCGGGGGGCGCGGCGCGAGCTCGACGACCGCACCGCACCCATGGCGGGGCTGGTCGCCGCGTTCATCTTCGCCGTGCAGATGCTCAACTTCCCCGTCGCCGCCGGCACCAGCGGCCACCTGCTGGGCGGAGCGCTGGCCGCGATACTCGCCGGGCCGTACACAGGAGTGCTGTGCATGGCCGTGGTCCTGCTGGTGCAGGGCGTGTTCTTCGCCGACGGCGGGCTGACGGCGCTCGGGATCAACGTCACGATCATGGGCATCGTCACCGTGCTCGTCGGCTGGGGCGTCTTCCGGCTGGTCACCATGATGACCAGGGGGAAGGTCGTGATCGCGGCGTTCCTGGCCGCGCTGATCTCGGTGCCGGCCGCCGCGCTCGTCTTCACGCTGCTGTTCTGGATCGGCGGCACCGCGCCGATCGAGGTCGGCACCGTGGCCGCCGCCATGGGCGGCGTGCACCTGCTGATCGGCATCGGCGAGGGCCTGATCACGGCCGTGACCGTGGGCGCCGTGCTGGCCGTGCGGCCCGACCTCGTGTACGGCGCCCGCGGCCTGACCAAGCCGCTGGAGCTGCGCGGCGCCGGCGGCACCACCACGACCGTGGGCACGCAGGAGCGGCCGGCGGCCGCCCGCGGGACGCTCAAGCCGTTCCTGCTCGGCGGCGTCGGCGTGACGCTGCTGCTGGCCGGGATCGTCTCCTTCTTCGCCTCCTCCTCGCCCGACGGGCTGGAGGCCGTGGCCGAGAACAAGGGCTTCATCGACCAGGCGGCCGACCACCTGTTCGGCGGATGGGCGCTGGCCGACTACGGTGAGGTGGGCGGGATTCCCGTCGGCGTGGCCGGGATCATCGGCGTCGGTCTGGTGTTGCTCATCGCCGGAGTCGTGGCCTGGCTCGCACGCAGCCGTAACAAGATCAAGGTGTGATTCGTGGGCGCTGGGCACCACCACCGGCTCTACCTGCCGGTCGACTCGGTCGTGCACCGGCTGCCGCCGCAGTGCAAGCTGCTGGCGGTCTTCGCGTTCGCGCTCGTGGTGGTGGCCACGCCGCGCGAGCACTTCTGGGCGTTCGCCGCCTACGCCGTCCTGCTGGCCGGCGTCGCGGTGTCGGCCCGGGTGCCGGTCACGTACGTCTTGCGGCGCATGGTGATCGAGGTGCCGTTCGTGCTGTTCGCCTTCCTCATCCCCGTCGTGGGGCTGGGGGAGCGTACCGAGGTGCTGGGGCTCTCGCTGAGCGTGCCCGGCCTCTGGGCGGCCTGGAACATCCTGGCCAAGGCCACGCTGGGCGTGGTGGCCTCCATCCTGCTGGCCGCCACCACGGAGCCGCGGGCCGTCCTGCTGGGGGCGCAGCGGCTGCGGGTGCCGAGCCTGCTGGTGCAGATCGCCATGTTCATGCTCAGGTACATGGACGTGATCGTGGCGGAAATGCGGCGGATGCGGGTGGCCAGGGAGTCGCGCGGGTTCGAGGCGCGCAACCTGCGGCACGTGCCGGTGATCGCGCGGTCGGCGGGGGCGCTGTTCATCCGCTCGTACGAACGGGGCGAACGCGTGCACCTCGCCATGCTCAGCCGTGGCTACACGGGCCAGCTCCCCGTCATCCAGGAGCTGCCCGCGACCGTGGCCCACTGGGGCACCGCCCTCGCCCTGCCCGCCGTCGCCCTCGCCATCTGGGGACTAACGTGGTGAACTCTCTCGAAGTCCGTCAGCTCGCCTACGCCTATCCCGACGGCACCCAGGCGCTGTTCGGGGTGGACCTGACGATCGCGCGCGGCGAACGCGTGGCCCTGCTCGGCCCCAACGGCGCCGGCAAGACCACGCTCGTGATGCATCTCAACGGCATCCTGACCGCCGGGCACGGGAGTGTCACCGTGGCCGGCACGCCCGTGCGCAAAGACACGCTCAAGGAGGTCAGGCAGCGCGTCGGCCTGGTCTTCCAGGACCCCGACGACCAGCTGTTCATGCCCACCGTCCGCGACGACGTGGCCTTCGGCCCGGCCAACGCGGGCCTGCGCGGCGCGGAGCTCGACCGGGTGGTCACCGAGGCGCTGGAGCGGGTCGGCATGCTGGAGGCCGCCGACCGGCCGCCGCACCACCTGTCGTTCGGGCAGCGGCGCCGGGTGGCGGTGGCGACGGTGCTGGCGATGGCGCCCGAGATCCTGGTGCTGGACGAGCCCTCCTCCAACCTCGACCCGGCCGCGCGCAGGGAGCTGGCCGAGATCCTGCGCTCCCTCGACGTGACGGTGCTCATGGTGACGCACGATCTGCCGTACGCGCTGGAGCTGTGTGAGCGCTCGCTCATCCTGTCCGGCGGCGTGATCGCCGCCGACGGGCCCACGCGCGAGCTGCTGGCCGACGCCGAGCTGCTGGCCCGGCACCGCCTGGAGCTGCCGTACGGCTTCGCGATCCCCGCCGTGTGAACAACCCAAGCAACCTGGCCTCCCAGGCAGGGCATTGACGGCGAGATGGGTAGAAACCCGGAGCATGGTTCTTGACGGGGCGTTTGGTGCGCGTTTAGGCCCGCCTTGTCCTCCTGCATCCGACTTTTCGTAGTTTGTGCATGCCCGGTATCCGGGGATGTCGAAGTACAGTGGCTCATCGAGGAGGGGCCCATGAAGCTGCGGCTTGCGCGACACGCCCTGGGCGACGCCGTGGTGGTGGCCGTCGAGGGAGAGCTTGACCTGTTCACCGCGCCGTTCCTGCGTGACGAGGTGCGTGACGCCATCAAGCAGGACAGCGCGCGGCTCGTGCTCGACCTGCAGCAGCTCTCGTTCATGGACTCCAGCGGCCTGTCGGTGCTGATCGAGGCGTGGCGGCTGGCGACGGGGGAGGGCGGCGGCGTGTCCCTCGCGGCGCCGCAGGCGCCGGTGGCCCGCATCCTGCGCACCACCGGGCTCGACCGCCGGATCAAGGTGTACTCCGACGTCGACACCGCCGTAGGCGAGTTTTAACCGCCCCCGAGTAGAACTTCATTCGGTCTGCGGGTTAGGGTCCGGCTATGGACGTGAACGGATCTGCAGCAATCATCTCCGGCGGTGCCAGCGGCCTCGGCGAGGCCACCGCCCGCCTGCTGGCCCAGGCAGGCGCCACCGTGGTCGTGGCCGACCTCAACGAGGAGCGCGGCAAGGCCGTCGCCGACGAGATCGGCGGCGTCTTCGCCAAGACGGACGTCTCCGACGACGAGCAGGTGCAGGCCGCCGTCGACGCCGCCGTGGCCACCGGCAAGCCGCTGCGCGTGGTGGTCAACAGCGCCGGCATCGGCTGGGCCGAGCGCACGGTCAACCGCGAGGGCAACCCGCACAACCCGGCGACCTACCGCAAGGTCATCGAGGTCAACCTGATCGGCACGTTCAACCTCATGCGCATCGCCGCGGCCGCCATCGCCAAGACCGAGCCGGCCGACGCCGACGGGCAGCGCGGCGTGGTGATCAACACCGCGTCCGTGGCCGCGCTGGAGGGGCAGACGGGCCAGCTCGCCTACTCGGCCTCCAAGGGCGGCATCGTGGGCATGACCGTGCCCGCCGCCCGCGACCTGTCCGCCATCGGCGTACGGGTGAACACGATCTGCCCCGGCATCATCGACACCCCCATCTACGGCTTCTCCCCGAACTCCGAGGAGTTCAAGGCCAAGCTGGTGGCGCCGGTGGTCTTCCCCAAGCGCATGGGCCGCGCCGACGAGTTCGCCCACCTGGTGAAGTCGCTCATCGAGAACGACTACATGAACGCCGAGGTCATCCGCTTCGACGGCGGCATCCGCTTCCAGCCCAAGTAAGTGAGGTCCCGTGTCTGACGAAGTGCTCGTCGAGGAGTCCGGCAACGTGGCGATCCTCACCATCAACCGCCCCAAGGCGCGCAACGCCATCAACGGGGCGGTCGCGCGGGGAGTCGCCGAGGCGCTGGACACGCTCGACGCCCGTCCCGACATCTCCGCTTACGTCCTGACCGGCGCGGGCGGCACGTTCTCCGCGGGCATGGACCTGAAGGGGTTCCTGTCGGGGGACTTCCCCGTGGTCAAGGGCCGCGGGTTCGGCGGGCTGACCGAGGCGCCGCCGAAGAAGCCGCTGGTGGCCGCCGTCGAGGGCTACGCGCTGGCGGGCGGGTTCGAGCTGGCGCTGGCCTGCGACGTCATCGTGGCCTCATCGGAGTCCAAGTTCGGCCTGCCGGAGCCCAAGCGCGGCCTCGTGGCGGGCGCGGGCGGGATCATGCGGCTGCCGCGGCGCATCCCGTACCACGTGGCCATGGAGATGGCGCTGACCGGCGACCACTACGACGCCGCCCGCCTGTACGAGCTGGGCCTGGTCAACCGGATCACCGAGCCCGGCGCGGCCCTGGAGGGCGCGCTGGAGCTGGCCAAGAAGATCGCCGCCAACGCGCCGCTGGCGCTGGCCGCCACCAAGAAGGTGGTCATCGAGTCGCAGGACTGGTCGCTGGAGGAGATGTTCGAGAAGCAGGCCGCGATCATCAACCCGGTCTTCGGCTCCAAGGACGCCATGGAGGGCGCCGCCGCTTTCGCCGAGAAGCGCGCGCCCCAGTGGAAGGGCGAATGACCGTCCCCCTCCCGTTCCCCCCAAGGAACGGGAGGGGCTCGCCTTAGCGCGCGCATAGCTCTGCCTGGATACGGTAAAGAGGGAGTAGACCGAGTTGCCGGGAGAGCGCATGAGCGACTATTCGGGTTCCAGGTTCGAGTCGGCCAGGCGTGGCGCTGGCGCGCTCCTGTCCGGCGCGCTCAGTGCGCTGATCATCGTGGTCGGCATGGTGACCGTCATGTGGGTGGTCGAGGGCGTCGACTACTTCCTCGGTGGCGCGCTCGACTACCAGTTCGGCATCGTCGGCTGGGACGGCGAGGGGCTGGTCGGCATCCTGTTCGCGCCGTTCCTGCACGGCGGGTTCGGCCACCTGATGGCCAACTCCGTGCCGCTGCTGGTGCTGGGCTTCCTGGCCGGGCTGCGCGATGTGCGCAAGTTCCTGTGGGCGACCGTACTGATCATTTTCATCGGTGGATTGGGCACCTGGGCGACCAGCCCCAACGTCCTGACGATCGGGGCCAGCGGGCTGGTGTTCGGCTACTTCGGCTACATCCTGGCCCGTGGCCTGTTCGACCGGCGGCTGCTCGACATCGTGATCGGCATCGGCGTGGGTGTCGCGTACTGGGGGATCCTCGCGGGGCTGCTGCCGAACCAGCAGGGCATCTCCTGGCAGGGGCACCTGTTCGGGCTCATCGGCGGCGTGGTGGCCGCCTGGGTGCTGCGGCGCAGGAAGCGCGAGGTGGCGCCGGCGAACCCGTACTCGTTCTAAAGGTATGTCCATAAATGTGAGCACATCGGATCCTTAGTCCGATCTCGGGCATGCGTCAGGTCAGAGCTGCTGAAGGACGGGAGCGCTGACCATGTCGAACAAGTTGCGCATTGCCTTTGCCCTGCTCGCCGGGTACTTCCTCGGGCGGCGCCGCAAGCTGCGCATGGCCGCGGCGCTGGCGGCGGCGGGGCTGGCCGGCCGGGCACGGGCCGGCGGGGGCGGGGGCGGCGGCCTGCTGTCGCAGGGGATCAAGGCACTGACCTCCTCCGCCGAGGTCGGACAGGTGGCCGACCGGCTGCGCGGGGACCTGCTCCAGGTCGGCAAGGCGGCGGCGGTGGCCGCGGCCGGCAGGCAGATCGACTCCTTGAGCGACAAGCTGCACGAGCGGGCCGAGGCGCTGCGCTCGCCGGGCGAGCGGGACGCCACCGAGGACCAGGCAGCGGACCAGGCAGCGGACCAGGCCGAGGATCAGGCCGAGGATCAGGCCGAGGATCAGGCCGAGGACGCGCACGACGAGACCGAGGACGAGGCTCAGGGCGAGGCTCGGGGCGATGCTCAGGACGAGCCTGAGGAAGAGCCTGAGGACGAGGAAAAGGGGGCGGAAGCGTCCGAGGGCGTGCAGCGGCGGCCCCGCATCCTGCGGCGGACGCGCCGCACCCGGAGGGGGAGCACCGATGACTGAGGCAGAAGCGGGCCGGGCCAGGAGAATGGCCAGGGCGGCCGGTCGCGCGGGAGCGGGAACGGCGGGCAAGGCGGCGGGCGCCGGGCGGCGCCTCGCGGCAGCGGCCAAGGGCACCGGCGAGGAAGCGACACCTGAGGCCCGCGAACACGCCCAGGGGGCGTCAGGTGCGGTGAAGGGGGTCGCCGGAGGGCTGGCCGGCGCCGCGAAGGGCACCACGAAGGCGGTGGCCGGAGCGGCGAAGGAGGCAGGGCAGGAGATCGTCAGGAACCTGCCCACGGACCGGCTCAAGCAGGAGGCACAGAACCTGCTGCACGCCGCGGCCCTGCGGGCGCTCTCCAGCGCCGAGCACAAGCTCGAAGGGTTGACCGGCCGGCTGTCCGACTACGCCGAGGGCAAGGGGTCCAGCCTCCTCGGCGCGGTCACCGGCTCCGGCGGAGACAACCCGGGCGGAGGCGGCGGTGTCGTGGGCGGAGCCATCAAGGGCGGCCTCACCGGCGGCCTCGCCGGCGGGCTGAAGGGCGGTCTCAAAGGCGGCCTCAAGAGCATCATGCAGAAGCTCACCGGCGGCAAGGGCGACAAGGGCAACCGGAAGATCACCAACATCATCGAATCGATCGACATCGGGGCCCCGCGCCGCCTGGTCTACAACCAGTGGACCCAGTTCCAGGACTTCCCGACGTTCATGAAGAAGGTGGAGAACGTCCAGCGGGAGTCGGACGCGGACTCCACGTGGAAGGCCCAGGTCTTCTGGTCCCACAGGAACTGGAAGGCGCACATCGTCGAGCAGATCCCCGACCAGCGCATCATCTGGCGGTCGGAGGGCCCGAAGGGGTTCGTCGACGGGGCGGTGACCTTCCACGAGATCACCGGCGACCTCACCCGGGTGCTGGTCGTGCTGGAGTACCACCCGCAAGGGCTGTTCGAGCGTACCGGCAACCTGTGGCGGGCTCAGGGGCGCCGCGCCCGGCTGGAGCTCAAGCACTTCAGGCGGCACGTGATGGCGCACCTGCTCCTGCATCCCGACGACGTGGGCGACGGCTGGCGCGGCGAGATCCGCGACGGCAAGGTCGTCAAGGACCACGACACGGCGATGGAGGAGGAGCGCGCCCGTCAGGACGAGGACGAGCGGGAGCCCGAGGAGGAGCAGGAGGGCTACGAGGACCTCGAAGAAGAAGAGGGCGAGGAGCCCGAGGAGGCCGAGGAGCTCGAGTCCGAGGAGCCTGAGGACGAGTACGAAGAGGAGGAGCCGGAGGAAGGCGAGGAGGACGAGTACGAGGAGGAGGAAGAGCCCGAGGAAGAGGAGGAAGAGCCCGAGGAGCCCGCGCCCGCGCGAGGCGGTGCCCGGCCCCGTGTCCGTTAGAGGGTGCCGTCAACCCTCGACCGCCGCGAATCGCAGAAGG
This sequence comes from Nonomuraea composti, assembly GCF_012034275.1. Lineage (NCBI taxonomy): Bacteria > Bacillati > Actinomycetota > Actinomycetes > Streptosporangiales > Streptosporangiaceae > Nonomuraea > Nonomuraea composti. Next base: position 221,548 of record NZ_JAATEP010000014.1, read on the forward strand.
CGCGAACTCGCGACGGTCTCGTTCACAGCCGCCGCACACCGCTTCAACGGCCTGTCGGGAAGCCCGCTGAACCCCGACACCCCACTCTCCGATGATCGAGTCCCTGGGCCGGACCGCGAAGATCAGCCGAGCGTGAACGTCCTGGCGCCGGTACAGCGCCGGCTGGGAGGGTGGACCTCATGATGGAGGACTTGCGGGACGCCGAGCGCCGGCTCCAGGCCGCGCAGCTCGCTGGAGACGTCGAGGCGCTGGATCGGCTGCTGGACGATCGGCTGATCTTCACCTTCGGCGCGAACGTCGCGACCAAGGCGGACGACCTGGAGCTGCACCGCACTCGGACGCAGGTGGTGACGAAGGTGGCCGAGGAGGAGCTGACCGTGCTCGCCGATGGGCGCACCGGGGTGACGTGGTTTCTCGGCACCGTCGAGGGGACCGTCTCCGGTGCGCCGTTCGCGGCCAGGATGCGTTACACCCGTACGTGGCTGCACGACGAGACGCACGGCTGGCGAATCATCGCCGTGCACGCCAGCACGACCGATTGACATAACCGACACGTTGCCCGGCGACCGGCCGGCCGGAGGATCACCGGCGAGGTTCGCCCGCCCCCGGGGCTCAGAGGTGGGAGCGCGTGTGCTCGGCCGGTGAGGTGGACAGCAGCCGGTCGATGTAGGCCAGCCCGATGGCCGACACCACGAAGGCCAGATGCATCACGGTCTGCCACATGATCTTGTCGTTGGGCGTCGACTGCGCCCGGATGAACGTCTGCAGCAGGTGCACCGACGAGATCCCGATGATGGCCGTGGCCAGCTTGACCTTGAGCACGTTCGCGTTGACGTGGGAGAGCCATTCCGGCTCGTCGGGGTGGTCGTTGAGGTCGATGCGCGAGACGAACGTCTCGTAGCCTCCGATGATCACCATGATGAGCAGGTTGGAGATCATCACCACGTCGATGAGCGCCAGCACCGTGAGCATGACCACGACCTCGGGCGAGGGGGCGCTCTCGCCGGCCGGCGTCCCGCCGTGCAGGAACACGGTCTCGATGAGGTGCCACAGCTCCAGCGCGAACTGGTACACGTACACGGCCTGGGCCACGATGAGGCCCAGGTAGAGCGGGACCTGGAGCCACCGGCTGGCGAACATCAGGTAGCCGAGGCTCTTCGACCGGGCGGTCCCCTGGCCGAATGGGGGCGTAGCGGGCAAGAAGGACTTCCTACTCAAGGAGGGGGAGCACGGCGAAGGAGGAGGGCGCCGCTCGCCCTCCTCCTCGACGTGGATGTGCGCGGGGCTGACTAGAGGCGCTCGACCACGTAGTCGACGCAGGTGGTCAGGGCCTCGATGTCGGCCGGGTCGATGGCCGGGAACATCGCGATGCGCAGCTGGTTGCGGCCCAGCTTGCGGTAGGGCTCGGTGTCGACGATGCCGTTGGCGCGCAGCACCTTGGCCACGGCGGCGGCGTCGACGGAGTCGCTGAAGTCGATCGTGCCGACCACCTGGGAGCGGAACTCGGGCGCGGCGAACGGCGTGGCGTAGGCCGACTTCTCCGCCCACGTGTAGAGGCGCTGGCTGGACTCGGCGGTGCGGGCGGTGGTCCAGGCCAGGCCGCCGTTGCCGTTCATCCAGTCGAGCTGGTCGGCCAGCAGGAACAGGGTGGCCACGGCCGGGGTGTTGTAGGTCTGGTCCTTCGCGGAGTTGTCGATCGCGACCGGCAGGCTGAAGAACTCGGGCACGAACCGGCCGCTCGCGGCGATCTCCTCGACCCTGGCCAGAGCGCGCGGCGACATGATCGCGATCCACAGGCCGCCGTCGGAGGCGAAGCTCTTCTGCGGCGCGAAGTAGTAGACGTCGGTCTCGTTGAGGTCGACGGGCAGGCCGCCGGCGCCGGAGGTGGCGTCGACGAGCACCAGCGAGTCGTCGGAGCCGACGCGCTTGATCGGCATGGCGACGCCGGTCGAGGTCTCGTTGTGGGTGAGCGCGTAGGCGTCGACGCCGTCCTCGGCGACCGCCTCGGGGTGGGTGCCCACCTCGGACTTGATGACGCTCGGCTCGCCCAGCCAGGGCGCCTTCTTGGTGACCGCGGCGAACTTCGAGGAGAACTCGCCGAACGACAGGTGCTGGGACTTCTCGCGGATGAGCCCGAAGGCGGCGATGTCCCAGAACGCGGTGGTGCCGCCGTTGCCCAGCACCACCTGGTAGCCCTCCGGCAGCGAGAACAGGTCGGCGAGACCGGAGCGCACGCGGCCGACCAGGTTCTTGACCGGCTTCTGGCGGTGCGAGGTGCCCATGAGGCTCGCGCCGGAGGCGGCGAGCGCGGCCAGTTGCTCGGTGCGAACCTTCGAGGGCCCGCAGCCGAAGCGGCCGTCGGCGGGCTTGATGTCAGCGGGAATCACGATGTCAGCCACGTAACGGAGCCTACCGACCTGCGGGTGCTGGCTCGTACCCGGTCCGTACTTTGAGACCCGCGCCACCTTCACATTCCCGCAGAACGCGGAACGGCTACCGCGGCGGCTCGCCCAGACGGACGGGGGCCGCGCGGTAGCCGCGACACGAAAATCAGTACTTGCCGACGACCTCGTCGGCGCCCTCGAGCTCGCTCAGTGGGCGCGAGGTGGGGCCGGTGTAGGTGGCGCTCGGGCGGACCAGCCTGCCGGTGCGCTTCTGCTCCAGGATGTGCGCGGCCCAGCCGGCCGTGCGGGCGCAGGTGAACATCGAGGTGAACATGTGGGAGGGCACCTCGGCGAAGTCCAGCACCACGGCGGCCCAGTACTCCACGTTCGTGGCCAGCACGCGGTCGGGCTTGCGGGCGTGCAGCTCCTCGAGGGCGGCCTGCTCCAGCGCCGCGGCGACCTCGTAGCGGGGCGCGTCGAGCTCCTTGGCCGTGCGCCGCAGCACGCGGGCGCGCGGGTCCTCGGCGCGGTAGACGCGGTGGCCGAAGCCCATGAGGCGGTTGCCCTTGTCGAGCTCGCTCTGGACGTACTTCTTGGCGTCGCCGAGCTGCTCGACGCCCTCGATCATGTGCAGGACGCGCGCGGGGGCGCCGCCGTGCAGCGGGCCGGACATGGCGCCGACGGCGCCGGAGAGCGCGGCGGCCACGTCGGCGCCGGTGGAGGCGATGACGCGGGCGGTGAACGTCGAGGCGTTCATGCCGTGCTCGGCCGCGGAGGTCCAGTAGGCGTCGATGGCCTTGACGTGCTTGGGATCAGGCTCACCGCGCCAGCGGATCATGAAGCGCTCGACGATGGTCTTGGCCTCGTCGACCTTGCTCTGCGGGACCATCGGCAGGCCGAGGCCGCGCGCGGACTGCGCCACGAACGACAGGGCCATGACGGAGGCGCGGGCGAGCTGGTCGCGGGCCTCCTCGTCGCTGATGTCGAGCAGGGGCTTGAAGCCGTAGGCAGGGGCCAGCATCGCCAGCGCGCTCTGCACGTCTACACGGATGTCACCGGAGTGGACAGGAATGGGGTACGGCTCCGCCGGGGGCAGGCCCGGCTGGAACTTGTTGTCGACCAGCAGGCCCCATACGTGCCCGAACGGGACACGGCCGACCAGCTCTTCGATGTCGACGCCCCGGTATCGAAGGGCGCCCCCTTCTTTGTCCGGTTCCGCGATCTCGGTCTCGAAAGCTACGACGCCTTCGAGCCCGGGTTTGAAGTCGGACATACTCGGCCGCCTCCCTTTCTTGCCATGTTTCGGCAACTGCGATGCCTTGATGTCGAGATACCGGCGGGTCAATTTAACCCCCTCCCAGCTCATGCTCGGTGTCGGGACCCGCCGTTCAGGCAAACCCGCTGGTCGGGAGCGGTGCATGGGATCTACCACGCAAGCGCGCAAGAATATCGTCTCGTGGATGCCACCCCGCGCCCGCCCACGCTGGCGGGGCTTCGCCGTACGTACGAGGGCGAGCCGTTGCTCGAATCCGACCTCGCGTCCGACCCCATCGCGCAGTTCACCACCTGGTTCCAGGACGCGCTCGACGCCGGCCTGCCCGAACCCAACGCCATGATCCTGGCCACCGCCTCCGCCGGCGGCCGCCCGAGCGCCAGGACGGTCCTGCTCAAGGGCTACGACGAACGCGGCTTCGTCTTCTACACCAACTACGAGTCGCGCAAGGGCCGCGACCTGGCGGAGAACCCGCGCGCCTCCCTGCTGTTCCCCTGGCACCCGGTGCGCCGCCAGGTGCGCGTCGAGGGCACTGTGACGAGGATCTCCCACGCGGAGTCGGCCGAGTACTTCGCCTCGCGCCCGTACGGGTCGCGCATTGGCGCGTGGGCCTCGCGGCAGTCGGCGGTCGTGCGCTCCCGTGAGGAGCTGGACGCCCGTTACGAGGAGCTGGCTGCCCGCTGGCCGGAGGATCCGCCAGTGCCCGACTTCTGGGGCGGGTTCCGTGTCGCCCCGGTCGAGGTCGAGTTCTGGCAGGGGCAGCTCGACCGGATGCACGATCGGCTGCGTTACCGGCGGACGCGCCCCGGATGGGTTCTGGAGAGACTTGCCCCTTAATGTTCGTTAAGTGGCATTTGGGGAGCTGATCAAGCGTCATCTCGTGGACACCCGGCCGCTCGGCGTGCCCGCGTACCGCCGGATCTGGCTCGGCCAGGCCGTCTCGCACATCGGCGTCGGCGTGACCGTCGTGGCCGTCGGGCAGCAGGTGTACGAGATCACGCAGTCGTCGTTCTACGTCGGCCTGATCGGCATCGCCAACCTCATCCCGCTGATCGTCTTCGGCCTGTGGGGCGGCGCGGTCGCCGACGCGGTCGACCGGCGCAAGCTGCTCCTCGCCGGCTCGGTGGTGGCCTGGCTGGCCACGCTGTTCATCCTGGTGCAGGCGCTGCTCGGCCTGAACAACGTCTACCTGATCTTCCTCGCGGTCGCGCTGAACTCCACCGGCTTCGCCATCACCGGGCCCACCAGGGGCGCCATCATCCCCAGGATCCTCGACAGCGAACTGGTGCCGGCCGCCAACGCGCTCAACTCGCTCGTCTACAGCATGGGCGCGGTGCTCGGGCCGATGGTCGGCGGCGTGGCGATGTCGCACGGCGGATACGCGCAGGCGTACGCGGTGGACGCCATCCTGTTCACCGCCAACCTCTACGCGGCTCTCAGGCTGCCCTCACTGCCCCCTCTGGGCGAGGTGACACGTCCGGGGGCCAGGGCGGTGCTGGACGGGCTCAGCTTCATCGTCAGGAGCCCCGTGCTGATGATGTCGTTCGTCGTGGACATCATCGCCATGGTGTTCGCCATGCCGCGGGCGCTGTTCCCCGAGCTGACCGCCGAGCGCTTCGGCGGCGACCTGCTCGCCCTCGGCTGGATGAACTCCGCCATGGCCATCGGCTCCGTCGCCGGCGCGCTGTTCTCCGGGTGGGTGGGGCGGGTCAGGCGGCAGGGGGTGGCGCTGTCGGTCGTGATCGCGGTCTGGGGGCTGGCCGTGGCCGCCGCCGGGCTCGTGCACGACCTGCGGCTGCTGGTGCTGTTCATGGCCGTCGGCGGGGTCGCGGACGTGATCTCGTCGGTCTGGCGGCAGTCGATCCTGCAGCTCTACGCGCCCGACGAGATGCGGGGGCGGCTGCAGGGGGCGTTCATGGTGGTCGTGGCGGGCGGGCCGCGCCTGGGCGACCTGCGGGCGGGCGCGACCGCCACCGCGTTCGGGCTCACCGGGGCGTGGGTGGGCGGCGGCCTGGCCTGCGCCGTCACGGTGCTGATCGTGGGGCTGTCGGTGGCCGGATTCCGCAACTTCCGGGCCGGCTCGTCCGTCCCGCTCAAGGAAGATACGGCGGGCTGACGCTCACGCGATCCGGGCCGCCGCCTGGAGGTCGGCCAGGAAGCCCGCGTACGCCTCGTCCCTGTCGGGTGCGCGCAGCACCGCCGACGGGTGGATGGTCGCCACCGCGACCGCCTCGCCGAGCGGCACCGGCTCGCCCCGATGCTGCGTCACCCGGAACGAGCGCCCCAGCAGCGAGCGCGCCGCCGTCGCCCCGAGCACCACGACCACCTCGGGTTTCACCACGGCCAGCTCGGCGTCCAGCCACGGATGGCAGGCGTCGATCTCCGCCGCCGTGGGCTTCTGGTGGATGCGCCGCTTGCCGCGCGGGGTGAAGGAGAAGTGCTTGACGGCGTTCGTGAGGTAGACGTCGTCGCGCTCGATCCCCGCCTCCTGCAGCCCTCTGTCGAGGACGCGCCCCGCCGGGCCGACGAACGGATGCCCCTGGCGGTCCTCCTGGTCACCGGGCTGCTCGCCCACCAGCATGAACCTGGCCTGCTTCGGGCCCTCTCCGAACACCGTGCGGGTGGCGTTGCGGTAGAGGTCACATCCTTCACAGCCGGCAGCCGCGTCACGCAGCGCGTTCAGATCGAGACGGTCGGGAAGGAACTCGGCCGCCCCATTGTTGCCGTCCTTAACCATCGTCGGTCGTTCTCCCAATAGGGTTCCCTGTGACTCCTGTGCCCGCAGCGGACGGGCTCAGTCCCACGACCGGCGTATACCATTCACTTGGGAGGAGCCTTGACCGCACACGGCTTGATCGACACTACGGAGATGTATCTCCGTACCATCTATGAGCTCGAAGAAGAGGGCATCGTCCCGCTGCGGGCCCGCATCGCGGAGCGCCTTCAGCAGAGCGGCCCCACCGTGAGCCAGACCGTCGCGCGCATGGAGCGTGACGGGCTCGTCCGGGTCGAGGGTGACCGCCACCTGTCGATGACGGAGCTGGGCCGCACGCTGGCCACGCGCGTGATGCGCAAGCACCGCCTCGCCGAGTGCCTCCTCACGCAGGTGATCGGCCTGCCGTGGGAAGAGGTGCACATCGAGGCGTGCCGCTGGGAGCACGTCATGTCGGAGTCGGTCGAGTCGCGCTTGGTGACGCTGCTGGACAACCCGACGGTGTGCCCGCACGGCAACCCCATCCCCGGGCTGGCGGAGCTGGGGGCGCAGGAGCCGGCCGAGAGCGGCGACGACACGCTGACCACGATGAGCGACCTCGCCGGCACACGTGACACACCAGTAGTCGTGCGTCGAATTAGCGAACAAGTGCAAAGCGATCCCGCTGTGATGCTTAAACTCAAGCAAGTTGGGATACAACCCGGACGCGAGGTGACGCTCGCGGCGAGCGACGACGGTGTACGGGTGACAGGTGACGGTGACGCGAAGGATACTCCCGCGGAGCTTCCGCGCGACGTGGCCGCGCACGTTTTTGTCTCCAAGCGCTGACGCGCGCCCAGCTACTTGGTTGAATCCCTCCTGGGAGGCCCTCCACTCTCCCCTGGCCAAGACTGTTGCAGGAGCGCCCGTGGTCCGCTTTGCATACACGCCACCCCGAGGAGTGGTCTCCGGATGAAGCGATGGGGGGATCTGTCACAAGAAGCGGCTGATCACCTTGCTGCCGGGTCCGTGCTCGACCACGCCGAAATGGCCGTGGTCGTCACCGACCGTTTCAGCAATCTCCTCTATTGGAACCCCTTCGCCGAGAAACTTTTCGGCCGGCAGGGGAAGTCGCCTTCGCGTGACACGTCCGTCCTGTCCCTCGGGATCATGGAGAAGGACCACCCGCTGGCGATCGAGCTGGCCAAGCACGTGCTCAAGGGCGGCGTGTGGGAAGGCACGTTCGACGTCAGGCGCAGCGACGGCACGATCGTCTACGTGCGCGCCCAAGCGGTGCCGCTGCGGCCCACGTCGGGCGCGGTGACGGGCATCGTCATCATGGCCCGCGAGGCGCTGCGCAGCAACGAGCGGGAGAAAGACCGCTTCGGGCTGCTGGAGCGCATCGGCGAGCGGCTGGCCGGCTCCCTGTACGTCGAGGAGACGCTCAAGCGGGTCGCCGAGATGCTCGTCCCCCAGTTCGCCGACCACTGCTTCATCGAGCTGATGGAGGGTGACCGGCTCGTCCGCCGGGTCTCGCAGCACGTACAGGGGTGGACGCCCCCGTCGGGAACATGGAAGCCGGTGGGCGCGGAGATCCGCTACCCCTCCGGCCACTACGCCGACACCGCGCTGCGCCGCCAGGAGACCATCCTCGTCGAGGACTTCGCCACCAACCGGAGCCCGAGCCCCCACGACGGCAGCGCGCGCCTGTGCGGCGAGATCGGCATGACCTCCGCCATCGTGGCGCCGCTACTGGTGCGGGGCGAGACGCTGGGGCTGATGTACCTCGGCCTGTCCAACCTCACCGACCGCCGCAGCCCCCACTACGACGCCTTCGACCGCGACTTCGTCGGCGCCATCGCCACCCGGGTCGCGCTGGCCATCGACAACGCGCTGCTGTTCGAGGAGGAGCGGCACACAGCCGAGTCGTTCCAGAAATACCTGCTGCCCCGGGCGCTGCCGCAGCTCGACGGCCTCGACATCGCCGTGCGCTACTACCCGGCCGCCCCGCTCGCCTCCCACGGGCAGGGCATCCAGACCCAGGTCGGCGGCGACTGGTACGACGTCATCCCGCTGTCGGCCGGCCGCGTCGGCATCGTGATCGGCGACGTCGAGGGCAGGGGCGCCAAGGCGGCCGCCATCATGGGCCAGCTGCGGGCGGCCCTGCGGGCCTTCGCCCAAGACGACAAGTCGCCCGCCGACATCCTGGCCAGGCTCGACGAGTGGACCCGCATCATCGCCACCCCCGAGCAGGACGACAACGGCACCGACGTCAGCGTCCCGCCCATCGTGACCTGCCAGTACCTCGTCTACGACGCCTGGTCGCGGCAGCTGTCCTTCGCCAACGCCGGGCACGCCGCGCCGCTGCTGCTGGTCGACGGGCAGTGCGTCGAGCTCGACATCGAGGAGGTCGGCCAGCCGCTCGGGGTGCGCGCCAAGGGGCTGCACGCCGACCTGGTCTACAAGGAAGAGACGCGCACGCTGCCGCCGGGCGCGGCGCTGCTCCTCTACACCGACGGCCTGGTCGACCGCCGCCCCGGCCGCGACGGCCGGATGCCGACCGAGGCCGAGACGCTGGGCGTGCTCTGCGAGAAGCTGGCCAAGATGTCGGGCGCCGAGGTCGAGCGCATCGCCGACGCCGCCACCGTGGCGGTGCCCGGCGAGATCGACGACGACATGGCCATCCTCGTCGTCCGCTCCAGCGACGTCGACCTCGACGTGGAGTCCCGCACGTTCCCCGCCCAGCCGATCATGGTCGGTGAGGCCCGCCGCATGGCCGCCGAGGCGTTCGCGAGCTGGAACGTGCCCGAGGAACGCGCCGAGCTGGCCTGCCTGCTCGTCTCCGAGGTCGTCACCAACGTGGTGCTGCACGCCGCCACCGCCGGGGTCCCGCGCAGGGAGCTGGTCGTGGAGGGGCCGCCGCTGCCGTTCGAGGAGTCCTGGGACATGCCGGGCTTCGAGGACGAAGTGATCGGCGACAAGGAGTTCACGCTGCGGCTGCGCAGGGGCGAGGAAGCCGTCTGGGTCGAGGTGTTCGACCAGGACCTGCGGCTGCCCCGCATCCGCAGCGCCGGCGAGAACGACGAGGGCGGGCGCGGCCTCTACCTCGTCGACCAGCTCGCCCGCCGCTGGGGCTCGCGCCCCACCAGGGAAGGCAAAGCCGTCTGGTTCGAGATTCCCACCCGGGGCAGGTGAGTGATTCACTGGCGGCCATGGAGCTGGCCTTCGAGCGCCGGGGCTCCGGCGCGCCGCTGATCCTCGTCCACGGCATCGGCCACCACTGGCAGGGCTGGCTGCCGGTGCTCGACCGGCTCGCCGCGGCCCGCACGGTGATCGCGGTCGACCTGCCCGGCTTCGGGGTCTCGCCCGAGCTGCCGCCGGACATCCCGTACACCGCCGAGTCGCTGGCCGACGCCGTCGAGTCGTTCTGCGCCCGGCTCGGCATCCGCGAGCCCGCCGTCGCCGGCAACTCCCTGGGCGGTTACGTCGCGCTGGAGCTGGCCTCGCGCGGCGTCGTCCGCTCGGCCGTCGCGCTCTCCCCGATCAGCTTCTGGACCCGCGCCGAGCTGCTCTACTGCCAGGCGCTGCTGCGCGCCATGCGCGCCTCCGCCCGCTCCCTCCCGCTGGAGCGACTCGACAACCGCTACGTCCGTACGGTCGCGGCCGGCCTGCTCGTCGCCCACCCCTCCCGGCTCGGCCCGGCCGCCCTGACGGCCGCCACGCAGGCGCTGGGCAGCGCGCCCGGCTTCGACGAGACGCTGGAGTCGTTCGCCGGGCTGATGCCGCCCGCGCCGCCGAAGACGCCGATCACGGTCGCGTGGGGCGAGCATGATCGGCTACTGCCGCGACGGCAGGCCGTGCGGGCGGCACGATGGTCCGGGCAGCGGGTCAAGCTGCTGAAGGGGTGCGGTCACCTGCCGATGAGCGACGACCCGGACCTGGTGGCCCGGGTCATCCTGGAAGCGGCCTGAAACCCCTTCGGTGTTCCTGGGGGTCAGTCGCCTTCCTGAGACGTGCTGAACTCCTCGATCAGCACCGGATACTGCTCCTTGCCGTGCCCCGCCGCGATCGCCCGATCGGCGATCGCCTTGATCAGCCTCGGCCACTCGGCGTTGACCCCGACCGCCTCACTCTCCTCGACGAGATGCGCCATCGCCCGCACATCCGTCTCCAGCGCCGACACCTCGGCCGGGAAGGACCCCTTGTCGACCTGCCCGGCATAACCCGGCAGCCACCCCGCCACCTCGGTGGCGAGCTGCTGCGCGAACGGCGCGAACGTCGCGGCGTCCACCCCGGCCGTCTTCACCATCGCGGTGCCCTGGAGCCAGGCGTTCAGGACGCTCCACATCATGACCAGCCCGGCCGCGTCGTACAGGGACGCCAGCCCCAGGTCCTCGCCGAGGTAGGTGAGGGTGCCCAGCGCGCCGAGCGTCCCCTCGTGCGCCTCGAAGTCGGCGCGCGGCCCGCTGTGCAGGATCACCGCCTCGGGTGTCCCGATCACCGGCGGAACGGCCATGATCGCGCCGTCCAGGTAGCGGGCCTCCCGCCGCCCGGCCCACTGCGCGGCCTCCCTTGCCTGGGCCGAGGTGCCGGAGGTCAGATTGATCACCGTCGTACCCGCCAGCCCGCCTTCACCGTCGCCTTCGCTGAGCAGCTCACGCACGACCTCGTAATCAGTGACGCAGATGATCGTCAAGGGGCTCGCTCGGAGCGCCTCGCCGGCCGTCGGCGCCAGTCGCGCGCCCTCGGCCACCAGCTTGTCGGCCTTGGCCGCCGTACGGTTCCACACGGTCGTGGGATGCCCGGCCTTCAGGAAGGCGCCCGCGAGCGCCTGCCCCATCAGCCCGAGCCCGATGACCGTCACAGGTGCAGTGCTTCTGTCGTTCATGGCAGCATCGTCAACGTTGAGACCGGTCTGAAGGTCAAGTGAGGGTGCGATGCGAATCGGGGAACTGAGCCGCCGGACGGGCGTCAACGCCCACCAACTGCGCTACTACGAGGCCCAGGGCCTGCTGGAGGCCGACCGCGGCACGAACGGCTACCGCGACTACGACGAGAGCGCCGTGCTACGGGTCAAGCAGATCCGCCACCTGCTCGCCGCCGGCCTGTCGTCGGAGGACATCGCGTACCTGCTGCCCTGCGCGACGGGAGAAACCCCGGACCTGCTCGGCTGCCCCGAACTCATCTCGGCGATGCGCTCCCGCCTGCGCCGCCTGGACGACCAGATGACCCGCCTCGCCCAGTCCCGCACCGCCCTCGCCGACTACATCTCGGCCGCCGAACGTTCGGGCCGTGACACCTACCCACCCTTCGACCACACCGAGGCCGTCGCCAGCTGACGACCTCCAAATTCGCAGCGCGTGGAGCTCAGCCCGTGATCTACGTATTCGACGTCGGAGAGACCATCCTTCGCGACGACCGCTACTGGTCGTCATGGGCCGACTGGCTCGGCGTCCCCCGTCACACCCTCTCGGCCCTCGTCGGCGCCGTCGTCGCGCAGGGCCGCGACAACGCCGACGCCCTCCGCCTCCTGCGCCCCGGCCTCGACCTGGCCGCCGAGTACGCCGCCCGGGAGGCGGCCGGCCAGGGCGAACGCATCGAGGAGGAGGACCTCTATCCCGACGTCCGGCCGGCGTTCACCGCGTTGAGGGCATCCGGCCACCGGGTGCTGATCACCGGGAACCAGACGGCCCGCGTCGCCGAACTGTTGGCCGCGCTCGACCTGCCGGTGGACGGCATCGCCACCTCAGGCCAATGGGGCGTCGCCAAACCGGACCCGGCCTTCTTCGCCCGCCTGATCGCCTTCGCCGACGCGCCGCCGCACCGGATCGTGTACGTCGGCGACCACCCGTCCAACGACATCACCCCCGCCAAGGCCGCTGGCCTGCGGACCGCCCATGTACGCAGAGGACCGTGGGGCCATCTGTGGGCCGACAGCCGAGAAGCGGCAGAGGCCGACTGGCGCATCAACAGCCTGGCCGAATTGGCCCGTTGAGGGCTGTTACCGAGCGGGACATGACAGGTCAATCGACGCGGGAGCGTCTGCCCTCCAGGAAGTCGTTGAGCTGCCGCCACTGGGTGGGATGGATGTCCAGCGCGTGCAGCTCGCCCGGCTCGACCCACCGGACCTCGCTCGCCTCGTCGTTGGGCTCGGGACGACCGCCGACCGGACGGGCGATCAGCATGACCTCGTACTCCTGCCGGACCTCCCCGTCCGTGTAAGCCACGATGTGACCGGGGTCGGAGTAGATCCCGAGCATGCCCACCGGCTCCACCCGGACCCCGGTCTCCTCCTCGGTCTCCCGCACGGCGCACTGGGACGGCGTCTCGCCGATCTCCATCTTGCCCATCGGCAGGGCCCACTGGCCGGTGTCGCGCCGGCGCTGCATGAGGATGCGGCCGGCGTCGTCCACGGTGACCGTCCCGCACGCCGGGACCAGGCTGTTCGCCTTGGGGGCTTCCGGGTCGTTCCAGTACTCGACTCGTCCCATGGGTGCCTCTCAGAGCTCCGCGCCGGACCAGGGAACGGCTCCGGCCCAGACCCGTTCGAACGACGACATGTAGTGCTCGGCCATTGTCCCGCCATTGAGGCGGCGGAAGTGGAAGACCGGGTTGGCCGAGGCTGGCTCGCCGTACGCGTGCGGGTTGACCAGGATGTCATCGTCGTAGCGGAACAACGAGGCGTACAACGTCGTGGAGTGCAGCCGCAGCTCGCAGCCGTCCACCTCAGGCAGTGACCGATAGTAGGTCAGAGATGAGCGGATCTTGGCGGCGAGTGTCCCGCCGAGCCCCTCTTCGCGGTCGCGCGTCTCGACGGACTGGGCGTTGGGATCGCCGAAGCACAATCTGATCGCGACGCCGCGCCTCGCCGTCTCGGTCAGCAGCCGGGCGATCCTGGGCTGGGTCTGGGCGAAGAACGTCCCTGAGAAGACCAGCACGTCCACGTCGGCCTGCGCGTCACTGAGGAGGCGCAGCCACAGCTCGCGAGGAACGCTGGCACGATCGGGGAAGACCTCCACCAGCTCGGACCGGTTCGCCCGGGCACGGCGCGCCTGGCTGCTTTCCAGCACGTCAGGCCACAGGTACGTCTCGTCGGCGGTCAGCAGCTTCGCCGCCGCCCACCGATGCCGGCGATGTGGCACCCGTCCGGTGTTGATCCACCGTTCGACCGTTTTAGGCTCCACACCGCACGTGCGGGCCAGGTCCTCCAGGGCGACGCCGTGACGGAGCATCGCTGTGCGTAGGCGCTCGTTCACACAACCCAGTTGACGCGAACGTCCCAGGACGTTTCAAGGCCATGAAGGGACGTTTCTCGATGACATGACACGTCCCGACAACGGCTTCCGGCGCAGTTCAAAGGTCCCGCCCGCCTGGCTTTACTGGGCGCATCGGAGTCGCGAACCCTTGGGAGGTGGGCAGATGAGCCCAAGCCGAGCGTCGGCCGACCCTTTACTCAGGGCGTCATCGCTCGACGCGGCTGTGCGGCTGCAACGCGCACTGCATCGCCTCCGCGTCCCCGCCGATGTCCACGACGGCTACGGGCTCGCACTGGTGTCCGTGTGGGTCGGTCTCGTCGTGTGGTGCGACTGCGGGAGCTTCTGGTGGCGTACGGGCTGGGACGCCGCCCGCAAGCGGCCCGTCTACGCCTGGCACCCCGTACTGGAACCGGAGAGAGCCGCCGCCCGGATCGCCCGCCGCTACGCGGACCTGCGTGCATCCCAGACGACGCCGGGCGCCGGAGCGCAGCCGTGCCGGTGACCGTGGCGGAGGTCATCCGCGCCTTCCCCGGGTGGCAGATCTACGACCTCGCCGGTGGCTGGGCCGCCGTTCGTACGAACCTGCTGCCCCGGACCAGCGGGCTCTCCAATGTACGGTGCGGGGAGACCTTGGAAGAGCTGGTCAGGCACCTTGAGGCCGAGACGAGGCCCCGGGGCACCGCCTGATGATCGAGCTAGA